>JAITJW010000088.1 GCA_031278715.1 Treponema sp.
CTTATCCTTTGCAGAGTTCTTCGGCAAAGCGGATCACCATGTCGAAGTGTTCGGGGCTGAGTTTGTGGCAGGTATCGCTGCCGGTGTTAAGCCGGCGCCAGGTTTTGGGGATCAGGGTGGTTTCGGCTTCCTGCGCCTGTTCCCGGCTGATAAGCGCTCCTGAGAATTCCGGCCGTGAGCGTACCAGGGAGGCGAAGGCGGAGGCTTCCGCCTGGGGCAGGACGGTGATGATCTGGGCGCTGATCCCCGCCCGCAGGAAGCCCGCGTCGTCGGAAAAGGGGGTGGGGAGCAGGGTTACACGGTGCATGCCAAGGTTCCTGGCAGCGCAGAGGGCCCGTTCCCGGAGGCTCCGTATGACAAAAAGCGTGTGGCCGGCCCCAAGCCCCCCTTCGTTCCGCAGCAGGGTGTCCGTAACGGTAGAGATAACCAGGGTATCCCCGGTTCCGCAGGCGTCGAAAATAAAGACCTGCGCCTCCTGCAGGATCCCCCGGCGCAGGGTTTCCCCCAGTGAGTAGGATCCCTGTTCCCGGATACCCTGGCCCTGCCGCAGTTCTTCTTTGTCCGTCAGGATGATCATCCAGGGGGCAGCGTCCTGCCCTTTTAATTTTTGTGCGACCTTGAGCAGCAGAAAAACAGCGGCGCTGTTGTCATTGGCGCCGGGGCTTCCCTTTGCCCGGTCATAGTGGGCCGCCAATACGGTGCCGGCCCGGTAGCCCTGCAGAGGATTGACATCAGGGGAGGGGAGAATCAGGAAGTGCCGGTTTCCTGCCACGGGCAGGACCAGGTAGTCCAGGTCCATTTCAGACAGCAGGAATTTAATGACATTAAAACGGTCTGCCCCGGGATTGATAAACTCAATAAAACGGTGAAACGGCGGTTCGACAAGGGGTTTCCCCCTGCTATTCAGGTACCGCATCCCTATTTCTGGAAGATCCTGCCGATATGTCCTGCCAGGAAGGCCAGGAAACGAAAGATATGGTTCCGGTTCTGACCGTATTTTGTCGAAAAATCACGGGCAGCCTCCCGCAGTGAATAGCCCCCGTATTTCTTTTTAAGAAAATCCCAGTGTTTCACAATCCAAACGTACAGATCGCTGGTGCTTCTGCCGGGGAAGTTCAGGTTTATCCACTGTTCCCGGATTATCTGGGCAATGGGCTGATACACGTTGTGGTACCAGGAGATCAGGGCATCGGAAAAGGGGATTTCTTCATCCTTTCCCTCGTTAAGATAGTATTTGTGTACCAGGATGTGATTGTAGATCACATCGTAGCGTCCGGGCATGGTAAAATTCAAATCGTAGAATCCTGTCAGTTCGCCAAAACAGGTTTTTTCGTAAAAAATGCTTTTTTCGTATTCGATCAGCGCGGCTGTCAGCTCATCGGTGGTCATTTGAGGGGTAATGTTTATTTCGCTGGAAAGGCTGGTTACTTCCGCATCGATCTGCTCAACCCCCTGGATTCTGGCTACCGAGACCCGGTGGTTCCCGTCCCGGACAAAGTAGACTCCGCCAATCTCGTAAAGCTGAATGGGCGGCAGGGTAACGTTTTCCAGATGGGCTTTGTCTACCCGTGTCCAGCGGGCCCGCAGGTGGTTACGCCGGGGCAGGAAGGCTTTGTTGAAATCACGGTAACGGCCCTCGCTGCCCACAATCAGCTTAATCGGCACAATCTGCATACCCCGGTACACTTCGTTTTTTGGTTTCAGTATCTCTTTTACATCGTGAAACGAAAGAAGCCTGTCCCGGTCCGTGTTTATAAAATGCTGGATCCGGGAAAAAAGAGCCCGGTTCCTTGCGGCGTTAAAATCGTCGATTGCCTGGGCGGTGTAGATATTGGTCTCCAATTTATTTACTCCTGTTCCTTGAGGTTTTGGGACCCCCTTACGTTACCTTTCGGGATACCGGCAGTACGAAAGGACCCGCAGTATCGCCGGTATCTATAACATAATGGCTAAACGCGTTAATTACCTGGGTTTCCCCGTAATTTGTTAATCGCACATCGGACAGACTGTACAAATGGATGTGCCCGTGGATCAGGTACTTAGGTCTAAATGTCCGCATAAACCATAAAAATGCCTTAAACCCCAGATGACAGCGGTCCTCCTTGTCGTGGATTCCCTTGGGGCTTGCATGGGTCAGCAGAATATCCACGTAACGGCCCCGGAAAATACGGTTAAAGAGGAGGGCCGGGATAAGTTTAACGATCTTCCTCATCATCTGGGATTCGGTAAACTGGTTATCTCCCCGGTTGTAGCGCATGGAACCGCCCAGGCCCGCGATAATAAGCCCCTCATGGCAGGTGATTCTGGAACCAATATGAATAGCCCCGGAACCCTGGTAGGATCGCTCTTCCGCGTAGTTGACCTGGGCCGCGCCGGTGTAATAGGACAGCACGTCCAGATTGTGGTTTCCGAATACAAAGAACAGCGGTTTGTTCAGGCTGGAAACGATAAAGTCAAGATAATCCATAGGAAGATCCCCGGCGCTTAACACCAGGTCTACATCGCCAAAACGATCCTTGATGTTGTTCGTATATACCAGGGGATCAATCTGGTCGGCAATACAGAGTATTTTCATGGCCGGGACCTTGTCAATAGGGACATGGATCTACCGGGCCGCCTTCCGGAGCATGATCCGGAGTTTATCGTTGCCCATCAGCTCTACGGACCGGGAATCGGCAAAGGCCACAGCCGCGGGAGAAAACCCCGCGCTGGCAATGACGACCGCCTTGGGGATATTCTGTTCCCTGGCATCGTCCAAAATGGAACGGATTTCCCCCTCGTCTGCCGGATCGTTCCCCCGGTAAAAACGGATAAGCCGGGGCATCTTGCGGGCGAATTTCGCGTTGTCCCCCTCCGTAGCCAAAACCTCGCTGCCGTCGGAGATACCTTTGGCGCTCTCTACCTGAAGATCCATAGCCTCTTTAACAATATCCTTACATAGTTCCACAAAATCGGCGTTACTGGCGGTAATGTAACGTTTCATATCATCCTCCCGCTGTTTTGCCGGTTCCCCGGCCTTTCCGCCGGACTTGAATTCCCGGTACTGCGAAAGTTTTTCCCCCACATCCTTAAAACCCTTCTTTTGGGCATATACCTGTTCCCATTGGACCAGCGCCTTGTCAATCTCCCGCCGTTTTTCATAGCACAGACCCAGGAAATAGCGGGCAAAGAGACTGTCATTGCTACTTTCATCTTTAATTGCGGCTGCGGCTTTTTCAAGGTCCTGCAGGGCGTGATCAATGTCATTTTGGGCCATGAAACAGCCCCCCCGCTCTACCAGGGCCCTTACGCGGAATTCCGGGTCCCTGGTAGCCTTTTCAAAGGCCCCCCGTGCCCCATCATAATCTTTTACATCCTTTTGGAGTTTCCCCAGGTAAAACCAGGTACGGCCCTGATTCTCCTCTTTTTGAAAACGCAGGGCCCGTTCCAGCGTGGCCTTGGCTTCCGGGGCCTTTTTTTCTTTGTAGCACAGAAGCCCCAGTTCGCAGTAGATATTTCCATCCTTGGGGGACAACTCTGCGGCCTTTTGGAGGTACTCCCGTGCAGTGTTCCCCTTACCCCGTTCCGCAAAAAGTTTTCCGGCCTGGTAGTAAAATTCCCCCTGCTTTGGGGCCAGTTTAATAAGGAGCAGGTACTCCTTCAGGGCCTCTTCAATTTCCCCGTGGGCGGCGTACAGCTGGGCCAGGGTGCGGCGGTAGTCCTGTTCGGGGATCATTTTCCCCTGAATGCTCAGCTGGTTAAGAATCTTGAATTCCCGGTAAGCGTCTTCCTCTTTTTTTTCCGCGTGATAGGCAAGACCCAGGTAGTAATGGGCCTCGGCGTTTTTCGAATTCCGGGCGATAAGCCGTTTTGCGGAGCTGATGGCGATTCCGGTTTTACCCTGCTTGATAAGAGTTCCCAGAGCTTCCACCCGCCGGGGGGACAGGATGATCCGGAGTATGAAGACAAGGAGACAACCAAGCCCCACTGCCAGGACGATGATTAACCCCGTGACCCTGCTCATATCTACCGTTCCACCTTCTCCAATTACAGGGGCAGCGTTTTGGGCCCTTGAGACAGCCCCACATACCTGTATACTAGATTATTGGTTGTTTTAGGCGAAGGTTAAGTACTTTTTTCCTCTAAACCGATACTAATATCAACAAAGGGAGAAGGAGTAGGGTGTGAACAGGCTCTTGTGGGGGGTTTTTGCACTCATAGCCCTCCGGGGCGGAGTTGCGGCTCAGGAAAACGCGTTTGGGCGCGGGGAGGAGCTTTTTATGGCAAATAAACCCCGTGAAGCCCTGGGGGTTTTGGAGGGGGTGCTTACTCAGGACCCCGGCCATGTAAAAGCCTCTTTGTATCTGGGGATCATTTACCAGCAGCTGGACCGCCCGGATGACGCTATTGCAATCTACCGGAAGATCCTCCCCCGTGCGGGAAACGAGGCTGCCCGTGTGGCCTTTAACCTGGGGAATATCTACTTCCGCCTTGAAAACGACGAATATGCCGAAGAATTTTATACCCAGGCCATTGCGCTGGACAACGCCTATGCGCCAGCCTACCTGAACCGGGCGAATCTCCGGATAAAAAAGGGGAAACTGGCGGAGGCCTTGCCGGATTACGATCTGTACCTTACCCTGGAACCCCGATCTTCCCAGCGGACCAGGATTGAGCAGCTCTGTGCCCTGATCCGGGGGGAATTTTCCGCTGCTGAACGCCGCCGGGTCCTTGCGGAGGAAGAGGCGGAGCGCCAGCGGGTCCGGGCTGCGGAAGAAGCCGAGCGGCAGCGGATCCTCGCGCAAGAGGAGGCGGAACGGCAGCGGAAACTGGCCGCAGAGGCGGAAGAGCGGCGGCAGGCCCTGTTGCGGGAAGTTTCGGCTTCCCTGCAATCCGCCGCAGAAGAAACCATGGGGTCTTCCGCCGGTACCGAGGAAGTCCTGGGTTATGACGGTGAATTTGAGTTGGAATAGGAGCCTGACGTATGAACCGGAAGATGCTAATTATTATCGGCGCCTCTCTTGGGGTGCTGATTCTGTTGGGACTGGGGATATTTTTCCTCACAAGGGCCGGAGGCGGGGGGACCGATGCCGCCCGCCACAATACCCTTGCCCTGGTGCGGGAGTACATTGAGGCCGGTGAGTACAGCCGGGCCCTGGACCTTTTGGACGCCCTTCTGATTAAGAACGGGAATGACGAGGAGGCCAAGGAACTGCGGAATTTGGCGGTTCAGGAATCCCGGATGGCCGGAACCGGAAACGCCCGCGCCGAACAGATCGCCGCGGAGGAGCGGGCCACGGCTGAACGGGCGGCAGCAGAACGGGCGGCAATAGAGCGGGCTGCCGCGGAAGAACGGGCCGCTGCCGCGGAACGCCTGGCCCAGGAACTGGCCCAAACCCTGGCTTCCGGCAGGGCCGCGGAAAACGCCGCCCTGGAAGAAAGCCGGGCCGCGACCCAGCGCCAGGCGCTTGAAGAGCAGCGGCGCCGGGACGAGGCGGAGGCCGAGCGCCGGGCCGAGCAGGAACGTCAGCGTCAGGCTGAACAGGAGCGTCAACGTCAGGCTGAGCAGGAACGTCTGCGCCGGGAAGAGGAAGAGCGCCAGCGCCTTGCCGAACTGGAGCGGCAGCGCCAGGAAGAGGCGGAGGCCGAGCGCCGGGCCCAGGCCGCGGCGGAAGCGGAACGGCGCAGGGCGGAAGAAGCGGAACTGGCCCGGCTTTCCGCGGAAAAACAGCAGAACATGCGCATGGTCAACGATCTGATCTCCCAGGGGCGGCAGCACCTGGACCGGGGCCAGTTTACGGAGGCGGAAACCGCCTTTAACAGCGCCTATTCCCGGCTGCCGGCGGATGAAAAACACTTCGAAGCCCAAAAACGTGCGGAAGTGGCGGAAGCCTGGTACGAATCCTCTGTCCGGACCCCCAATTTGGACAAGACGGTTCAGGATTACCTCCTCGTTCAGGCCAGAAGGGAAGCGCGGGCGGCAATTGATGCAGACCCCAGAGTGGCGCTGCCCCATTACACCCAGGGCAAGATCTACCGGGACCTGCGCCAGATGGATACCGCCGCGGCGGAACTTAAAGAGGCGGTACGGCTGGAACCTGAAAATTACCTCTACTCCTACGAACTGGGACGGGTATACTTCTCCAACCGGCAATACGCGGAGGCCCGTCAGGCCTTTGAGACGGTTACACAGCTTAAACCGGAGTATGAATCCGCCTGGTACAACCTGGGCGGGGCCTTCCGCGCCCTGGGCCGCCAGGATGATGCGCTGGCCGCGTACCGCAGGGCGGTACAGATCAAGGGCGACTATGCCACGGCCTACCGGGAGATTGGGCGGATCCTCGGCGCCAAGGGTGATAGCAGGGGGGCCATTACCGCCTTTGGCTCCGCCCTGAACTACAATTCCACGGATGTTGCCTCCCTGCGGGAACTGGGGGCCCTTCAAAGCGGGCTGGGGGATTTTGCCGCCGCGGAGACCCTGTTCAGCCGGGCCCTGACCATCGATCCTACCCACGATCTTACCAACTACAACATGGCCATTGTAAAATTGGGACTGGGGAAAACCGCCGAGGCAGTACGCTTTGCCCAGGAAGCGGTGAACAAGGTGCCCGGAAACGCCCAATACGCCTATACCCTGGGCCAGGCCCAGGAAGGCGCAGGGGATGTGGGAAAGGCCATCACCGCCTATACCAGGGCCGCGTCTCTGGATGCCGGATACGTAAAACCCCGGATCAACCTGGGCCGCCTCTGCCTGGAAAGCAACCTTCCCACCGAGGCCCTGAAATTCCTCCTGGAAGCCTACCGGGTTGAACCGGCCAATGTGGATGTTAATAATAACCTGGGCGCGGTTTATGCCAAACAGGAACTCTGGGAGGACAGCTTTACCCACTACGAAAGGGCCCTGACCTCCGATCCCAATAACCTTACCGTGCGCCTGAACCTGGCCAGGGCCTATGTAGGGGCCGGAAAGCTGGACAGGGCCCGGGACACCTACCGGGAACTTCTGCGCCTTAACCCCGATAATTGGGAGGCGATTTTGGAACTGGGAAAAACCTGCGCCAGTCTGGGAGAGGCGGAAAACGCCAAACTCTACCTGCAGGACCTTCTTAAACGGAACCCCGCTCATCCCGGCAGGGGAGAGGCGGAACGGATACTGGCCGGCCTATGAGCAATCCTTCCCAGCAGCCCTTCGGGAACGCCGATTCCCCCGATCCGGCAAGCTCCAGTCAGCCAGTTCCGGATCGGGGCTTACCCGGTGACAAAGTCCGGGATGCAGGAACCCAGAGAAAAAACGGAAAAATTAACCTGCCCCCGGTACAGACCCTGGTTTTTGCCGCCATCCTTGTCATCCTCTTTATCCTGGTATGCCGACTGTTTGCGCCGTTTTTTACCGTACTGCTCTGGTCCGTACTTTTGTACGTCCTGGTAAGCCCCATACATCACCGGCTTATCCGTAAACTTGATTTTTCCAAAGCCTCCGGCCGCTTCTTAAAGAATCTGTGGGCTGTCCTCTTTGCCCTGGGGACCCTCATCCTCATCCTCATCCCCATAACATTTGTTACCTCCGTATTTTCCCGGCAGATCATGGATTTAACCCGTTTTTTGCGGGAGATTTTCAACGAGCGCCCCGATGCAATGCGGGAATTCTTTGACAATATTTCCGCCCTTATCTCTGACCTGTTCCCGGGGCAGGCGTGGATTACAGGGGCCGACATTGAAAGATGGCTTATGGAACTTGTAAATTCCAGCCTGCAGCAGCTTTTTACCATCAGCAGCAAACTGGCCCGGAATTTAGGTTCATTTTTTGTGGGCCTGGTGATGCTGGTATTTACACTGTTTTTCCTGTATACAGACAGCCCCTATCTTTCCCGCCTGGTATTTCACGCAATCCCCATCCGCCGGGAGTACATTAAAACCCTTACCGGAAAGTTCATGGACATAACCCGAAGCCTTTTCTTTGGCTACATCATGGTGGCCTTAATCCAATCGATCATGGCCTATATCATCTTCACCATCTTTGGCATAAAAGGCGCCCTCATTTTGGCAATGATCACGTTTATTGCCGTCTTTATCCCCATGATCGGGGGGGGCCTGGTATGGCTGCCCCTGGGAATTATCAGAATTGCCTCCGGCGACGTATTTGGAGGGGTACTGTTTCTTGCTGTCAGCGGATTTTTTATCTCCCTCCTGGACAATGTACTGCGCCCCATGTTTCTGAAAGACCGGATACAGCTCCACCCCCTTATCATATTTTTTGCCATCCTTGGGGGGGTCAGCACCTACGGCTTTAACGGCCTTATTCTGGGACCAATGGTAGTTATTCTGTTTCTTACCGTACTGGACCTGTTCCTGAATGAACATAAAATCGACAACTGACCGGAGGGATGATTAAATCATGAACGCGATTATTACAGTAGTGGGCAGCGACAGAGTAGGTATCATTGCCCGGGTTTCAGCGTTTCTTGCGGAGCGGAACATCAACATTGAGGATATTAACCAGACAATCCTTTCGGGAAATTTCGTCATGATGATGATGGTAAACCTTTCCTCTTCCCTGTCCGCCCTTGAGACCGTAAAAAAAGAGCTGTACCAGCTGGGGGAAACTATGGGAGTCTCCATCAGCCTGATGCACGAAAAAGTTTTTAGCGCCATGCACCGCATCTAACCCATTACCCAAGGTGGAATTATGCTGTTTACACCCTTTGAAATAAAAGAAACGGTGGATATGTTCCTGCGTTACCGGCTGGATATCCGGGCCATTACGCTGGGAATATCCCTCCTGGACTGCGCCACTTCCACCGGGGAACAGACCCGCCGCCGGATCCGGGAAAAGCTGCTCCGTGTTGCCGGTTCACTGGTCAGCGTTGGCCGGGAGATCGAGACTGAATACGGCATCCCCATCATCAACAAACGCCTGGCCGTCAGCCCCATCGCGCTGGTGGCCGCTTCCTCCGGAGAAACCGATTACCGCCCCTACGCCCAAACCCTGGACCAGTGCGCCGTTGAACTGGGAGTGGATTTTGTAGGAGGATTTTCCGCCCTGGTACAGAAAGGCTTTAGCGGAGGGGACAGAAACCTCGTCGATAGCATCCCCGGCGCCCTTTCTTCCACCGCCCGAGTCTGCGCCTCGGTAAACGTCGCCTCCACCAAAAGCGGCATCAACATGGACGCCGTACGCCGCATGGGGGAAGTTGTCCGGGAAACTGCCCTGGCCGGTATAGGCGGGGACGGCCTTGGCTGCGCCAAACTCGTAATCCTCTGCAATGCCCCGGAGGACAACCCGTTTATGGCCGGCGGCTTTCACGGCCCCGGCGAAGCGGAAAGCTGCCTTAACGTAGGAGTCTCCGGCCCCGGTGTCGTCAGAGCCGTCCTGGAATCGCAGCGGGACGCAAATTTTGACGAATTGGCGGACATAATAAAAAAAACTGCCTTTAAGATAACCCGCGTAGGACAGCTGGTAGGCCAGGAAGCCGCCCGGCGCCTGGGTGTCCCCTTTGGCATCCTGGACCTGTCCCTGGCCCCCACCCCGGCAGTAGGAGACTCAGTCGCCCGTATCCTGGAAGAAATGGGCCTGGAAAAAGCCGGAACCCACGGTACCACCGCAGCCCTGGCCATGCTGACCGACATGGTGAAAAAAGGCGGCGTCATGGCCTCAACCCATGTGGGAGGCTTTTCCGGGGCCTTTATCCCCGTGTCCGAAGACGAAGGCATGGTAGCCGCAGTCCGCTCCGGTTCTATCAGCCTGGACAAACTGGAGGCCATGACCAGCGTGTGTTCCGTGGGCCTGGATATGATCGCCCTGCCCGGCGATACCCCGGCTTCCACCATCTCCGCCATCATCGCCGACGAAATGGCCATAGGCATGGTGAACAACAAAACCACCGCCGTCCGGGTGATCCCCGTGCCGGGAAAAAAAGCCGGCGACTGGGCCGAGTTCGGCGGCCTCCTGGGCGGCGCCCCGATCATGCCGGTGAACGCCGCGGGAAGCGCCGCCTTTATCAGCCGGGGCGGCCGGATTCCCGCGCCCATACACAGCTTCAGGAATTAGCGGTTTAAGGCGCCGGATCGCTGAACAGATTCAGCGTGGTCTTTACAAACCCGTCCATTATCCGTGAGTAATAGGCGTTTTTTCTGTAACAGAGGTACAGTGTCCACCAGTAGTCGCCATTAAGGCTGTAACTTATTGCCTGTGTCCTGGCCGTCTCGGATTTGATATTCGGAAGCAGCGTAAAGGCTACACCCCTCTCGACCAGTCTAAGGCAGGTCAGCCAGCTGTCTGTTTCAAGCACGATATTGGGAATACATCCGTTGTCTTTTAAGATGGTGTCCTGTAACACACGAAGCCGATGCCCTTTTTTCATAAGTACAAAATTTTTTTCTTTGAGCAGCGCAAAATCAACGAGGGGATATTCTCGGCCTTTTGTGTGCCGCAATTTTGACGGGATGAAATCGCCGGGGGCGAGCAGGAGAATCGCTTCTTTTCTTATCGGTAAACATTCGACATTGGTGTTGTTAATTTTGCCTATGCAGAGAACAGCGTCAAGCATACCGCGCAGGAGAAACTCCTCAAGGTGATCGGGGTTTTGTTGTTCCTCAAACTTAAATTCCACAGCCGGATATTTTTCTGTCAGAACCGGAAATAACGTCGATATAATATAGGGGGATTGCTGATATCCGCAGCCTATGCTAAACCGCCCGGAGATGGATTCTTTCATGTCGTTTATTTTTGTCTGAAAGTCCCGAAGCATTCCCAGAATTTTCGTTACCGCTTCCACGTACAGTTCCCCCTCGTAAGTCAGGGAGAGCGGTATAACAGTCCGGTCAAAAATTCTTGCACCGATTTCATCCTCCACGGTGGCGAGCAAATTACTCAGCGAAGGCTGGCTGATGTGAAGATTTTCGGCGGCGGCAGTAACACTGCCTTCCTTTACGATCTCAAGTATATATTTGAAATGTCTGTCGTTCACATCCGCCTCCTTTTCAAAACCGCCTTGGCATAACAAGAAGACTATAATAAATATAACTAAAATAGTATTTGACGTATGTATAATACCGCTTTATTCTGACCTTGTCAAACAAATGAACAGAAGTGTATCCGTATTTTGCCAGGAGGTAAAAGTTATGAAACATTTTGCGGCCGTTTTTCTTTTTGTGATTTGTATGGCGTCGTGCGTTACATCCCGTTCCGATTTTTCTGACGGGACATCCGGCGTATTTAAAGGGGCGCCCCGGGATTACAATTTGGCAATCGGCGCCGCATCCAAAAACGGTAATATTGTAGTAACGATAACCAACAACAACAAATTTACCGTTAACGATCTTGATGTCTCCATCACCGGACCCGGCGGGGGAAATAAAATCAGGATTGGCAGTATCGCCGGAGAAAGTATATGGACATTGGGCGACACGACAACGGATTATAAGGACTTTGTGCCGGCCGCCTATTACGAAGGGTATCCCAATGTCGATATTTTTGATCATCCCCATGCCAGAGTTTCGCCCGACACCGACCCCGATTCGTTATGGGAAACAACTATCGAGAAAAAGTTTGATGATCTAAAAACCACGGTAAAAGTAACGTTTGTCCGCAGAGGTCCGAGGATAATGTTCAGCGGCCACAGTTTTACCGGTTATTGGGACAGCAGCTACTATTACGTGCGGCAGTTGGCAAAAGAGGCGGGCTGGAACGCCCAGATTGCTTACGCTTATTTCGGCGGGACAGGTATCGCCAATTTTGCAAATCTCAGCCAAAGTGCCACGTTTACTCCAAAAGCCGGCAGATTGACGCCCTTTGAACAGAATAAAAAAGTTTTCGAGGCTAATGAATATTATGATTATTATATCGTGGCGGGAGGCAGCGATGAAGCGGTAACAACGGAAAACGGCGCCCAGGACGGCTCCAGTCCCTATACCCAGCGTAATAATATGCTTGCGGGCGCGAAGATTCTTTACGCCCTCGCCAAGGAAAAAGGCGCGAGGATGCTGTTATGGTGTCCCCGGGGGCAGCGTTATGGATTTTATTATGACAGGTTTGTGCGGCCCCAGGTTCAGGCCAAAGCGGGCGAGGTTGTTACGGTTGATACAGACGGCGACGGGAAACCCGATACCAAGCTCACTCAAACCCTGTCAAGCAGAGGGCTGGCGCATAAAAATGCCGATTGGTATGAAGAGATGGCTCGTCAGGTATACGCCGCCGATCCCTCATTTGTGCCGCCGGTTGTCGCTCATGTAGGTACTGCCTTTGACTACATCACTACGTATTATGCCGGCAAAATAGATCCTTACTGGACCGATAACGCGCACCAGAACAATATAGGCAATTATATCTCTGCCTGTGTGTATTACACGATGATATTTGGCGATACTCCGGAAGGACTTGGCATTCCAAAAAGCAATACCACCGATCCGGAGGCGGGCGTTGTTACACCTGAACAGGCGGCGATCATTCAGGAAGTTGCATGGAAGGTCGTTTCCGGGCAATATACGCTGGCGGGTAAGCCATACGATGCTGATGAAGTATATATGGGCGCCCCGGATCAAAAAGACTTTGAAACCTACCGCAAAAAACTTGCGGCGGCCCTTGCCGCGCAGCGATAGGCAACAACTTTCCCCATAAAAGGCCGCCCGGAAAAAAGCTGGACAGCTTCGTATATTTTTATCAGGAGGGTTTTATGCTAATAGCGGCGGGAATTATTATTTTGGTATTATTGCTCGTTCTTATCCTAAAAAGCAATTTTATGCCGGGCAATATTATGGCCCTGGTGCCGCTCATTATCGCGCCAATTTTCGGACTTGGTTTTACGGATACCCTCAAGATGGCCCACATGGGCATTATGGACGTATCCGCGGTGGTGGTGCTGTTTATTCGCAGTGGGGTCTAATACCCAAGAACCCGCTTGCGCGGGGGAGCCTTGGGGCGGGGAGGTTCATTGATTTGCATGGCAAATCCTCCACAAATACTATTCTTGTGATATAGGATACATCCTATATGTATTATTGAAAAAATAGTATTTGACGTATGTATAATACCGCCTTATTCTGACCTTGTAAAAAAATAAAACGCGATAGGCCGCTATAGGGTATTTCCTATATGGCCTTGGTTTAAGGAGGTATCGTGAATATATGTAAAGTCCTGATGCCCATCGGCAGTCTCGGCGCGGGTATCAAACAGGAGGCCTTTGATTACGGAATGGCCTGGGGGCCGGATGTTATCGCGATTGACGCGGGTTCAACGGATTCCGGCCCCGCGTATCTTGCCAAAGGTACGTGTAAGTACAACAG
>JAITJW010000144.1 GCA_031278715.1 Treponema sp.
ACCCAGGGGCTTCTTGAAAACCCTCTGCCGGGAGAAAAATCCTTAAAGGCGATAAGGGCCCCGTACATGGGCTTGTAACAGAAGAGGGCGTAAAAAAGGATAACCGGTACAGCGAGAATATAGAGGCTCCAGTTTCGCTGCATATCCTTGCGAAGAACAGTTGGTATCCGGTTCATAGTTGACACCTCAAAAAAATACGGCCTGCCGGGTATTTTCCGGCAAGCCGGCGTTGGTTTAACGGGCGTTGTAACGGGTTAGGGCGGCTTCCTGTATGGCCTGCGCCCGCTCGAGTCCCATTCTCCGGATAGTGCTTACGTAACTATCCCAGCCTGAAAGATTTTCGGTACCCAGGATGAACTTCAGTTCCATTTCGTCCCGGTAGGTATTGATCTCGTTCATTATCTGGGCGAATTCCCGGCTTTCCTCCGGGGTAGGGGTAATCGTGGGGAGTACGTACTTGAGGGCGTCCTCGATGGCCCAGGTCTTATACCCTTCCTTTTGGGCCGGGAGGACCATGTACTGCTCAAAGTACCGGATATCCTGGACAAAGGGGCCGTTGTATACGGAACGGACATAGGCCCCAAGGCCCTGAGCAACCGGCCAGCCCTTGGGATTTTTCAGGATAATATCCGTATAAGTCGGATACCCGTTCACCAGGTTGTAGGATTCCCCCTCGATGCCGAAGTTGTAGAACATGTGGCCTTCGGGGCTGTAAGCCCAGTCCAGGAGCCGGGCGGCAAGTTCCACGCTCTTGCAGGAACCGGTGATCGCCGCGCTTCCGGTTTGGGCGTAGGGCAGTTCGGTGGAACTCATCAGGGGCTTGTCCCCTTTCCGGAGTACCGGGAAAGGCGCAGCGCTAAGGGGGACACATTGTTGTTAAAATCCTGCCACCAGGTAATAGTTACATCGGTTTTGACGGGGTAACTGATTGTCCCCCCGGCGTCAGAATCCGATGTTCCCTGGGAACCGCTGCTCTTTCCACCGCATCCGGCCACCAACACGAGTAATGGCAAGATCAGCGGAACCCCGCATTTTAAAATCCTCATATTTCTTTTTCTCCTTGAAATTTTCCCAAGACAGCAGAATGCCGCCTTTCATATGGGGTATACCCATCAATTATTATCAAACTTATCTGAATTTGCAAGGAAAAACAAAAATCACTACGGCCCGTTCGGGCCGTAGTGGAATTAGATTTTTGAATTACCGGGCTTTGTAGCGTTCTATGGCGCCGGTTTGAATGGCGATGGCCCGGTCGATACTCATACGCCTAACGGTATTTACAAAGTTGTTCCAGGAGGCATCGTTGATCGTCTCGGTACCCAGGATAACCTTGGTCATCAATTCGTCGCAGTAGGTGTTGATCTCATTCATGATGGTGGCCAATTCCCGGCTTTCGTCCTGAGTGGCGGTAATCGGGGGTAATATGTAATTTCCCGCCCCGGCTACGGCGTAGTTGGTAAGGGCCAGTTTCTGTTCGGGCAGGGCGTAGTATTGGGTGATATACCCTCCATCCTGGACGAAAGGCCCGGACCCGGTGGATCGCAGATAGGCGCTAAGGGCTTGAGCGACAGACCAACTGGGATGCTTCATCACCGCATCGGTATAGGTGGGTTTGCCGTTCACCATAGTATAGGATTCACCTTCAATGCCAAAGTTATAGAAAAGATGTCCGGCCTGGCTGAAACCCCAGTCCAGGAACCGGGCCGCGATTTCCACGTTTTTACAGGATCCCGAGATAGCCGCGGTGGCGTTCGTGCCATAGGCCTGGCCAACATAGGCGTAGGTCCTCTTTGCCCCCTTGCTGAGGACAGGGTCCGGCAATGCCATGATCTCGTATTTCGGATTACCGGGCCTGGCCGAGGCGGTCCAGGTTCCCATGCCGCTTCCCACAGAGGCTACCGTAGCGCCGGCGGTTCCGGCGGTCATCTTTTGGTTCTGCTGGGCCGTTTGTATGGTAGCGATGTCCTGATCGATAAGCCCCTCCTTGTACCATTGGGCCATGGTTTCCATCCAGCGCCGGTAACCAGGTTCAATTTGGCCGAAGTGGATCTTGTTGTCATCCGCGCTTATATACCAGCCTTTCATGATATTGAAGGGGGTGACGAACATACGCTGATTGTTGCTGAAAACCTGGGTAAAGGGGGAGGGGATATTCTTTCTGGTCTTAAAGGCGCTGAGTACCGTATGCCAGTCGTCCATGGTATCGGGGGGCTGGAGGCCCAATTCATCCAGCCAATCCTTGCGGATCATGAGCCCCTGGGAATACCAGAGTATCTCTTCCCCCCGGATGAAGGGGAAGGAATAGTAGCTTCCGTCATCGGTCTTGACCATCCGGTCAAATTCGGGATGGGCTTTCAGGTAAGCCTTCAGGTTGGGACAGTACTGGTCGATGATGTCGTTCAACTTGAGGATAACCCCGTCGGCAATGGCCTTTTCCGGCCCTCCGGGGTAAGAGGTAAGCCAGTTATACTCCAAAATATCCGGCAGATTGCTCCCGTCGGCGATCATCAGGTTAAGCTGCTCCCGATCGGCGTTTGAACCTGTAGGAGGGTGAAGAAAGTTAATTTTCACCCCTGTTTTTTCCTGCAGCGCCTTGCCAAAAGGGGTATCGCCCAGATTGGAGAAGTTGGGGGATATGTTCAGGCTCAAAGTTAGCCAGTAACTCAGGGTGACATCTGTCTTAAGGGGATAGGAACCCAGGGGCGTTGTGGTCGCCGCGCTCCCTCCCGTGCCGCCGGATGTCCCTCTCCCCGCCTGACTGCCACCGGCAAAAAGGGCGGATACCGTGAATAACACCAGCAAAACAGCCAAAATCCGTTTCTTCATCATTGCCTCCTCCGTTACTTGTATTTTCTAAAGAACCGGCCAAAGCCCGGTCTTTCCACTGAAC
>JAITJW010000175.1 GCA_031278715.1 Treponema sp.
CACATGCACACACTGAAAACAGGAGGGCTGCAAGGGCGGTGAGGAACAGGATGAACGCGGTAAGTTCGGCCTGGTCGCAGGCCTGGAGGCTTGTGAGCAGGGCCGGGAATTCTCCGGCGGAAGCGATGCTGTGGAGTGAGGGCAGGTCTTTGAGGCGGAGGGAGGCTTCCAGGATCCGCCGGACAAGGTGGAGGCAGAGAGGGGTTCCCGCGCAGAGGAGGGCCAGGCCGGGGATACGGCGTCTGAGGAAGCGGACATTTTCTTTGAAAGGCCGGGCGGCGGTCCCGATGTTCCGGAGGCAGTATTTGGCAAACACGGCAAAGAGAACGCAGACGAGGGCCCGCAGGGCTATGCCGAGGCGCAGGCCCTGTCTCTGCGACAGATCGAAAAAGCGGTGGCTTAGTTCGCCGGCTCCCAGGGTTTTAAGGGCGTTTTTAATGTGGGCGTCGCCGGTGGTGCCGTAGATGACGTCGTCGATGACGTCGCCGGTGGCGTCGCCGGTACGGGCCAGGAGGCTGCGGGGGCCTTCTCCGCGAATGGAGGCGGGGACGTAGATCCGGGGGGGTTCATCGTCCCCGTCGTTGACGACACCACAGATAAGCCAGAGCTCGCCTTCCAGCCTGATGTTTTTGCCGGTGATCGAAACGGCGCCGAAAAGACGGGCTGCCGCGGTCCTGTTAAGGACGGCGTGTCTGTTTTTTTCGTTTTCCGCGGTGATTGTAAAAAAACTTCCCTGTTCGGGATGGCAGGGGACAAGGCGGGGGTACAGGCTGTTGGTCCCGATGAGGGTAACGGGGCAGGCGGCAAAACCGGTGGAGGCCCTGATCTGCCGCCGGACTTCGAAGGTAAAAAGAAAACTTTCCCCACGGAGCTGGTTTAATTTTTGCAGATCGAACACGGAGTCCTCCAGGGGGCTTACAAGGAACAAATTCCGGGGGATCCTGCGCTGCTCCCTGATGCAGAGAACCATGAGGATGGCCAGCGGGACGGCCAGGAAGGTGGCCTGGATAAGGAGGGCCGGGCGGCTAATTTTCAAAAAAGTCCTCCGGATTAACAAGGGAGACCGTATCCCCCGCGGCCACCGGTTTATCGCTCCGCAGTACCACGGGTTCAAAAAACGTAAGGCCCCCGGTAATTACCGTATTGTTAAGATCCGAATCCCCGATATACACGTCCAGGCGTTCCACATAGTACTCCTCTCCCATGATCCCCCGGCGGCGTTTTATCCGGTTCAGAAAATAACCGTTACCGTCCTGGTTGACGGCGGCGTTGGGGACCAGAGTGTAAAGGGCGGCGGCGGTCTTTTCAAAGCTTACTTCGAAACTTTCCCCTGCGCTTACTTCACCGGAGACAACACGGATACTGACAAGTTTTCCCTGGGGGCCGGGTTTTACCGTCAGTACCGTCCCGTCCAGTACGTGAGCAGTATTACTAAGTTCACAGTGATCGGAGGGGAGGATAAAGTTGTTTTCCAGGCTTACAACGCAGTCCACGGTAAACTCGTTCCCCGTACCGATGCTAATGAGGGGGGAGTTTTCCATGATGTACATGCCTTTGGCGGCGCTCAGGGACACGACGATCCCCGGAGTACCGGCGCAGATAGAAGAGAGTGTCCGGTAATCCTGCAGGAGGGCCAGGCAGGACTCCTCCCGGATCATCTGGTTCTCACGATCTATGGTCTTCGCTGCAAGATCAAAGCGCAGGGTTTCACATTCCCTTTCGTAGCCAAGGCGAAGGGCCAGCGCGGCGTCTCTGGCGGCTTCCAGATCGTAGCCGCTCTTGTCCCCCAGCGAATAGGACAGTTCCGCGGCCCATAGTTCCCGTTCCGCCCTGTCAAGTTCAAGGGTGGCGGCACTGGAACCGGCCTCCCCGTTCCCGTT
Source organism: Treponema sp. (assembly GCA_031278715.1). Classification (GTDB taxonomy): domain Bacteria; phylum Spirochaetota; class Spirochaetia; order Treponematales; family Breznakiellaceae; genus JAISFT01. The sequence goes on from JAITJW010000175.1 coordinate 1,881, forward strand.
CAGGGCCTGGGTCAGGGTTTCAAGCCGCGCCGCGGTAAAATCAATATCGTTTGTGAGTTTCTTAATGTTGTTGCGGATTTCCTGCAGGTTCCGTTCCGCATCGTCCACGTCGAAGTTCATCGTGAGCAGGATCTGCCCCGCCCGGACCTCCTCCCCTTCCCGCACAAAAACCGCGCCGATGACGCCGCTTCGTTCCGCGTACAGTGTTTCTTCTACCGCCCAGGAGGCAAGACCCCAGGCGGTCTCCAGCTTGTTAAGGACGCCCCGGAACGGCTGAGCGGCGCTTACTTCCGGCAGATTGTAAAAATAAACGGTTTTAGAAAAAAATATTAAAAGCCCAAGGACGGCAAGCAGGAGGGCGGTGGTTTTTTTACCTGCAGGTATTCCCATTACTTTACCCCCGATAGTTCTATGCCCTTTTCAAGATCCTCCTGACCGGTAAACAAAAACCACAGGGGGGGCAGCATGTACACGGCGGACGCGGCAAAAATCAGGGCTATATGGCCCTGGCTCAGCCGAGAAAGGTAAACCGACAGGGGTTCCCTGGTATAATCGGTTATGAATACGACCGCCTGCTCGACCAGGTTCCAGTAATCAATAAAAGTCAGCATGGAAAGGGCGGCAACGGATGACTTCATCTGGGGCGCCAGGATGCGCAGGAGGATGTACCAGTGTCCGGCCCCGTCCATTTCCGCTGCCTCGAAATACGAGGGGGGAAAGGCTTTAAGGTTTTGCCGCAGCAGGAACACGCCAAAGGGGGAGAAGATCCCCGGCAGGATAATGGCAAGGTAAGTTTCCCGTATACCCAGCCGATCCGCAATGATGTAATTCGGCACGAGAAGCGCCTGAAGGGGCAGGAGCATGACGACGATGTAGGCCCTGAAGAGGAGTTCCCGGTATTTCCAGCGGCTTCGGGTAAATCCGTAAGCCCCTGCAAAAGACACCAGAAGATTCCCCAGGACAACGGGGACAGTTATTTTAAGGGAGTTGAGGAGCAAAATGAGGAACGCGGGCTGGTTGACCAGTACCGCGGCGTACTGGTCGGCGCTGAAACGCCGGGGTATAAGGGACATTCTGGTGTATTTTTCCACGGTTCCTTCAAGGGTGTCGAAAACCAGGGGCCGGGCGGAGTAGTTTATCGTCAGTTCGGATTCCGTCATAAAGGAATTGCTTAGGGTAACAAGCAGGGGCAGAAGAACGAAAAATCCTGCAAGGCCGGAAAGCAGGACAAAACAGTGTTGTCTCTTTTTTTTCATGGGGAGAATCTCCGTTCCAGTCCCAGAAGTCCCTGGGTACAAACGGCGATGATGATCACCAGTACAAGGACTGCGGCGCTGAGCCGGGGATAGTTGAGGGAAACAAACATGTTGTTCATGAAGTGCTGCAGGGTGTAAGCGCTCCGGTGGGGGTAGGCGCCGCCGATAAGGTACACTTCCCGGAATATTTTGAAGGAATTGACAATCGACATGATGAGGGCCGCGATAAAAACGGGGGCCAGCCCGGGAAGGGTTACGGCCCGCAGGGTCCAGGCCCTGCCCGCTCCGTCTACGGCGGCGGCCTCGTAGCGCTCCTGTGGAATACTGCTGAGGCCTGCAAGGTACAGTACGGTGTTAAAGCCGGCGTTTTTCCACAGAAAAATACCGGCCATTACCGGAAAGGCCAAGTCTGAATCGAGCCAGTTGAGCGCGGGCAGCCCCAGGGTGCTGAGGAGGCCGTTGAGGGCCCCGCGCCGGTCCAGCAGGGATTTCCAGAAAAACACCACTGAACCGGAGGGAATGACCAGCGGAACCAGGAGGACCAGGATGCAGTATCTCCGGGCCCCTCCCCTCCCCCTGATCATCAGGGCCAGAAACAGGGGGACAAGCAGGTTAAGGGCTACGGAAACGCCGGTAAAGCGCAGGGTGTTGAGGAGTCCCCGTACATACGAGGGGTTGTGAAACAGGCTTACAAAATTCCGCAGGCCCGCAAAGGCGCCGCCGGGCTTGTCCACAAGGGCATAGTACAGGACGGCGAAGAAGGGGCCGGCAAAGAACACGAAAAAGCCCGCAAGGCCGGGGTAGAGGAAAACCAGAGCGGACAACCGGCGCCTTTTAGTTCTGTTCATTCAGGTACAGGTTAACTTTGCTGTGCAAGACCGCCGCCGTTTCTTCCGCCGTCCTTGAACGGTTAAAGAAGTACGCTATTTCCGCGGCTATCATATCATCGATCAGCGTGTCTCTGGGAATATAACAGTTTATCTGATCCGATAGTTCCTCTACCGTGTTCCGGTAGTTTTCAAGAAGTCCCTGCTGTCCTTCGCTCAGGGTCTGCCCCCGGCCCATAAATGAACCTGAAAATACCGCCCCTGCCTTTGTCTGCCGGGCCCGGTTGTTGAGGGGCAGCGACGCGGGGGAAAGGGCGGCGGACGTTTGAACTTCCTCGCTTAACAAAAACTTGAGGAACTCCCAGGCGTTCTGTTTGTTCCGTGATCCGGCGTTGATGGCGTAGGCCTGGGAGAAGTTGAAGGGAATGCCGCCATCCCGGTTCGCCCTGACGCCGGCAATTTCATCGTCATCTTCTATGCCCCCGCCTGAACCCGCGGTCCGCAGCGTCATCCGCCGCCCGGAACGGCGGCCGTACTGATTTACAAGGGCGAAGTTGTTGTTGATCTTGAAAAAATACCGGTCCGTCTCCTGCATGGGGTTCAGGGTACCGGGATCCGTCCGGCCCCCGGTATGCCGGAGTATGAAACCGCTTTCAGCGTAGTCCCGCACGCTTGTAAGCAGCGCGGCAAAGACACCGTCGTCGAAGTTTGCCCGCCGTTCTTCCTGATTGACAAAGTAGGAATACTGTTCGTCCAAAAGTTCTTTAACCATCCCCCCCAGGGAACCCGGCACGTAGTCGTAAACGTTGAAGAGTTTAGCCGAGCCTGAAAACAGGGGCCGGGCCATGCCGGTAAGTGCTTCAAGGGTGAAGGATCGGCCGGGCCCAAAATCGTCGGATGGCGGGATCAGGGAGCTGTCGTAGGCGTAGTAGCTGAAACCGTAGTCAATGGGTAAAAACCACAGGCCCCCGTAACAGCGGGCGGCGTGGAGGATATTCGGGCGGCAGGTATCCCGGATGGGATCGGCGGCAAGCAGGGGCTCCAGGTTTTCAAGCTGCCCCCGCTCCACGTACTGGCGGAGGGGCAGAATGTCCATAGCGTAAATATCCGCCCCCTCCCCGCTCATAAGGGCCGTACTTACCCGGCTGATATAGTCGGCGCGGCTGCGCGGATCGTCGCGGGCCTCTATCACGCTTGTCCGGGCAGTTCCCGAATCCGAGGAGCGGATTTCCGGCATGGCGGAAAAGGTCTGCAGTTCCACCTGGATCAGCGGGTACTGTTCATGGAACAGTCTGACGGCTTCCTCAAGAAAAGCCCGGTAGGTCATGGTGTCGTAGCAGGAGATGCTGAGTCTTCCCTCCGGCTTGTCCGAAACACCGGCGGCGGTCTTGCGCCCGGCGGCGGAGACCGTCAGTACAGTGCAGAAAATCAGCAGGGTAAGTGTTGTCCGTATGCGCATGGGATACCTCCAATTGGTAAACCCAGCGTAACAGGTCAATCTGGAGTTTCCCTGAACTGAGACGGTAGTTTTCCTGATCGTTTATCCGGATTGTTTTTCCCGGTCAGGATCCCCTGTCCGGCCACCCTGTACCGTACTGCCCTCCGCAAGGCCAAGGTCCATCCAAAAAAGGACCCCGTCTTCGGCGTTTTCGAGGGCGTAGGGGATGTGCATCCCCTCCAGGGCCCGCTTCACGATGGTAAGTCCCAGGCCGCCGGAACCGCCCATCCGGGCCGCTTCCCGCCGGTAAAAGGGTTCAAAGAGCCGGGGGATCTCATCCCCGGCAAGGCGGGCGCCGGGGTTAAACACACAGAGGCGCAGCAGCGCCGGTCCCGGCCTTTCGTCCCAGACCCGGATCGCCGCCCCTTCCGGGCTGTTCCGCAGTGCGTTGCTCAACACGTTGGAAAAGGCCCGGCCCAGGAGCCGGCGATCCGCGCGTAAGGCCGCGGCGGATACGGTTGAGAGGACCCGCTGACGGCGCTGCGCCGCGATGGGGGCGTATTCGGCGATCACGGCTGCCGTAAGTTCTGCAGGGTTGACCGTCTCAAAACAAGGTTCCCCCGCAAGGCTTGCAATCTCAAGAACCTCCGAGACCAGCCGGTTCTGGGCGGCCAAAAGATCAAGGCACTGCCGCAGGTACTTCCGGTGGTCCCGGTACTCCCCGATATTGGACAGCATCCCCTCCGTCAGGGCCCGGAGCGCGGCGATAGGGGTTTTAAGTTCGTGGGAGGCGGCGGAAAAAAAGGCCCGCTGGTTCTCCTCCATGGTGCGCTCCCGTTTTACCTCCCGTTCCAGACTGGCGATGGTTTCTTTAAGGGCGCCGTACATCTGGTAGATGTCCTGTGCCAGTTGGCCGATCTCGTCGTTCCTCCAGGCCGGCGCGGGAACTTCCTCCAGTTTCGCCATACGCCTGGCGCCGGCGGCCAGTTCCATGATGGGCCGGGTTATCCATCGGGCAAAAAACACCGCCCCCAGCGTGCAGAAGACCAGCATCAGGGCCAGGGCCAGGAGTATCTTCCCCGCGAGGGCACCGTAATTGACCGGAGCGGGGATCGAAAAAGTGCCCCGCAGCGTATAATCCGTGTTCCCCCGTGCCAGGCGGAATATGACCCTGAGACCCGCCCCCTCTGAGGGGGGAGCAGCGCCCGGTTCCGATCCGGTGGAATACAGGGGCCGGCCCTCCGAATCTTCGATGGTAAACGAAAAACTCTGGTTTCTCTCGTGAAAATCCCCGGCGATGCGGGCTATTTCCTCCGGACCCTTGCCCTCAAAACTGTCGATGAGCGGTTGAAAGGCCTTGGAAAGCTGTCGGGTTTGGTCCGACCGGTAGAACGACAGGAACTGCCGGGCAAAAATGACCGCGGTTACGGCGATCACAAGGACCAGGAAGATAAGGGTATAGCTGAAAACTTTGACGAAAACGCCCTGTCTCCGGGAAAGTACCGGCATGGCTTGGCTATTCGGTCCGTTCATGGGCTTCCGCCTCCAGCATATAGCCCAGCCCCCGGACAGTCTTGATGATGTTCTCCGGCAGTTTGCCCCGGATATTCTTGATGTGGGTATGGACGGTTCCCTCGTTCCCCGCGTAGTCGTAACCCCAAAGCCTGGCCAGTATGGTTTCATGGGACACGACGGTCCCGCGGCGTCCGGCCAGGAGCAGGAGGATCTCAAACTCCCGCAGCGTAAGGGGCAGTTCCTGCCCTTCCCACAGGGCCCTACAGGAAGCGGGGTAGAGGCTCAGGGCCCCAAGGCGCAGTTCGTTTTGGAGGGCGCCGCTTCGGCGCAGCAGGGCCTCCGCATGTTTGAGAAGGACCAGCATGGAAAAAGGTTTGGTGATGTAATCGTCCGCCAGGTTGTCGAAGGCGTTGATCTCGTGGCTGTCCCCGGAGAGGGCCGTCATCATCAGCGCCGGCGTATCGCCCAGCTTCCGCAGTTCCCTGAGCAGTTCCTGCCCGTCCATGCCGGGGAGCATGATGTCCAGGATCACAAGCTGGTAGCGCTGCTCGTACATCTTCCGGTGGGCCTGGTTGCCGTCCGCGCAGAGATCGACCTGGTAGCCGGCCTCCCGCAGGAAGGCCCTGAGCGCCTGCCCTATGTGTTCGTCATCTTCCGCCACGAGGATTCTGATGTCCATGCCGCCTCCCTGTTTCCAGAGTTATAGCATGGAAATCTGTAGTTTTGCTGAAGAAAACGGGAAACCGTCAGGGTTTTAGTCCAACAGCACCGCGCCGATAAAGGTTATCGTGTTGGGGCCGTAGTAGTAGGGGATATTGTTATCCTTGCACACCTCGCTGACTATCATGCCTAAGCCTTCCATGGAGTAGGAGGTCTTTTCGGGAAAACGGCAGGGAGCGTCGGGGTAGCTACACTTCCCGCACTGGCGGCAGACCCCGCCGATCAAAAAAACATCGCGGTAGTTTTCATGAAGCCGATTTCTTAATATATCGAAACACTCCCCGTGTTTACGGGAGGTACCCTCGATGGCCTCGTAATCAAAACTGTCCTCCATCTGCCCGGTACTCTGAAGCAGAAGTCCGCGTTTGTACTTTCTCAGCCTTGCGTCACAGTCCTCCAGCGTACCGCAGGCCGGAGGGCAGGACCAGCTCTTGCCGTAGTGGCCGCACTTGTTTACCTCACAGCCCTGGCGTGCCTCGATCCGGAGTTTGATGGTATCCACCATCAGCTCCCCAATATGGGAAAACCCGCACTCTTCAGCAATCCGCCACACTTCCCCAACAATGTCCGCCATGATCCGCCTCCAGTACTTGTGGTGTACAACAGATCCGCGGGATTATCAAGTAACCCTGCGGATCATTGCTTTATCCATGTACCACATCTACTGCAAGCTCCGTCAGCATCAGGCAGTGCCGGACAGTACGCCCGGCACGGACAGGGGTCCCAAAATGCTTTGACACCGCCGTACTACCCGCCGGTCCGTATATAGGCGTCCCGGTAGCCGGATCCCTTGAAACGCTGGACAAGGGCCCCGGACTCGCCCAGGTTCACAGGACCCACCAGGAGCCGGTACATGGGTTCCTCGGCGCTGCCGGAGTTTTGCACGTTCACGGGGTAGCCCGGATTGATCGTAAGCAGGGCCGATTCCACGGACGCGATACTGCGGAAGGCGCCCAACTGGACGTAGTACTTCCCCTTTTCCATCTCCGTGATGACATTCACGGGAACTGAAAAAGAAGATTCGGCCTCCTGTTCCGGGGGGGATTGACGCAGATCCGTTGTGATAAGCGCCAGTTCAAGCGGCGGTTCCGGCGGAATTTCCCGGACGGATTCAACAGGACCTACCCAGGGCCCCTGGGGTTCTCCCGCCTCTTTGGGGAGGATGACGATCACCTCGGGTTTGGCCGCTTCTACAGCACGCTGTTCTTCGGCAATCCTGGCCGCCTCCGCAGCTCTGGTAGCTTCCGCAACCCTGGCCGCCTCCGCGGCCTTGGCGGCTTCCGCGGCCCGCTGCTCCTCGGCAACCCTGGCCGCCTCCGCGGCCCTGGCGGCTTCCGCAGCACGCTGCTCCTCGGCAGCTCTGGCCGCCTCCGCGGCCCTGGCGGCTTCCGCGGCCCGCTGCTCCTCGGCAGCTCTGGCCGCCTCCGCAGATCTGGTAGCTTCCGCAGCCCTGGAACGATCCTCCCGGATTTTTTCAATCGAATCGATGAACAGGGATTCGTCGATCCGCTCAACGGCCTGGGCGGGGACAGGGTCAGGAATCCGGGCCGGGGGCCGTGCCTCCGCGGGAACAAGGATGTACTCCTCCTGGGTGGGATTTTGCACAGGGCTTTGCACAGGGCTCTGCACAGGGCTTTGCACAGGGCTTTGCACAGGGGCTTGGGCGGGAGGCTGCTGTACGGGCTGCTGGATAAGAAGCCGGGACTCGGCGCTGCTTTCGGCTCCGGGGGTCCGGGCCTCGGACCGGGCCTCCGCCACAAAACGGCCCGGCGAATTACCGCTCTCGCTCCAGGCTTCCTCCCAGGGGTCACGGGGAGACGCCGCGGCAGATTCCTGTACCCTGCCGGGTTCCTGTTCTGTAGCAGTACTATACTCTGGTGTCCTGTCCCCTATCCTCTGTGCCGATAAAGCATCGGTAGTACCACCTGGGGTCCCTGTATCCGGTACTGTGGAACCGGTATCCGGTATCCCCACGCTCCCACCCTGTTCCCATATCAGGTAGTTGGTCTGTTCCGGGCTGTCCTCTCCGCTTGAAAAAGGAACCGAATAGGACCGCTCATCCCAGTCCTCCTCCCACTCGTCGGCGATTTGGTCCCGTGGAATTCCGGAAACAGCGGAGACTCCGCCGATGCTGACGATACTGTTCTGCGAATATTCGGCGTAGTCCGGGTCTTCAAGGGTCCGTGGCGGGGAGGAAGAGATAATTTCGCTGTGACGAGGGGATTCAGATGAGGATTCTCCCCGGATTGCCGGAACCGCCCCGGCAGATCCGGCGCTCACGGCAGTCCCGGCCGCTTCAACCGCCTGAGCGTTCTCCAGGGCCTTTTGATCAACGGCAAGCATGGCTACCGGATCGTAGTCTGGATCGCCTGAGGTAACCAGGCCTTCGGTAAAACGGGCAAACGCTATGGGGTCATCCGGCTGGGTCATGCGGATACGGCCAATCGTCTTGGTCCCCAGTCCGATACGGCTGGCGGCATCCGGGGAGAGAACCGCCAAAAGACCGGGGGTGTTAAGGCCGGAAGCCACAATAGCCCGGATAGAGCGCCCCGTCTCAAGGTTGGTAATGTCCACCACCGTATTCGGGGGAAAGGAATTGGTAGCCGCGTAGTACCCGTCTTCGGGAAGATCACCCCGGGGCGCTAACGCCGCGGCCCCCTCCCACACCGAGGCCCCGGTAAGGCTCAGTGAAACCGCTACCAGCGTTACCACGTTACGGGCCAGCCTGAAAAACCCGGCCATCCTGTCGGATAAATATTTCATATCTAATCCTTTATGTGGGGGATAAGCCCCCGGATAAGCCGTTTGACCTGTTCGGTCTCATTTTCTGTCTGTACCCCGGCGTTTCTCCCGGCCAGGGAAGCGGTTTCCTCACAGACAAAACGGTAAGGTTCCGGACGGTAAACCCTCAGGATCACCCGTTCCGGCTTTGTGTTCCTGTCCGCAGCCGCCGGGTAAACCAGCAGGGCCAAAACAACATAGTCTGCCCCGCCGGAACGGGCCTCCGCCAGTTCCGCTTCAAGTTCCCGGGGAAATTCCGCAGACGGTAACTCACCCTTTACGCCGTCAACCCCGCCCAGCCTCATGGCCGGGGAATTAGTTACCACGTGGCCGACTTCAAAAAATACGTCCAAAAGACAGGTCTCCCACAATAAAGAGGATTCAAACTCCGCCTCCTGCCGTTCTGGGGAAGCTTCATCGGCCCCCCCGCCGGTTTCCACCACCAGAATGTACAGGTTGGCGGCAAAGACCGGGACATTCAGGACGGCGAGAAAGAAAAAACCTAAGAAAAATGCTAATCCCCGTTTCATACGACGCGTTACAGACCCCCACGTTTACTATCGGCGGCCTTTTTTGTATCCTGAACAGGTGAATTATTATGCAATTCAGGTAAAGACACGGTCCGAAGAAAAATACATAAAACTCCTGCGGGCCATGCATCAGGAAGTAACGTTTCCAATTTATTTTCCCAAACGCCGCATTGATATCAAACGTAAAGGCGTCATCAGTCAGTCCACTCCCGCCGTGTTTCCCGGCTACATCTTTGTCGAAGTGGACGAAGGGGAAGACATACGCCGCCACCAGTGGGCTTTCCGCCGTACCGACGGGTTTTTCCGTTTTCTTAAGTCCAACCGGGACATCAGCCCCATGACCGGCAAGGACCTGGAAGTTGCCCTGCATTTCATCAAAAACGCAGGCCCCGTGGCGGGAAAATCACGGGTCTACTTCAACGAAAATTCCCGTATCGTCGTGGTAGAAGGCCCCCTTATGGGGCTTGAGGGCAGAATCATAAAAGTCGATAAACGCAAAAGGAGGGCGAAGATCAAGCTTGACCTCTACAACGATTCCTTCAGCATCGATTTAGGATTCGAAATAATCGGGGCGCTTGAGCAGCGGGGATAAGAGGCGAGCTGAAAAAGCGAACCAGGGCTTTGCAAAGCAGCACATAGAAGCGCGATCTGGCGTAAAGTACCGCCGTCTACTATACTGCCTAAAAGATGGCGGGCATTCCTTTACTTCAAGACATCCCCTTCCGTTCTACCCTTTTTGCCCTTACGATCCGGTCCCCGGTTCCCAAAGGGCGCCTCCTGTCCATAGAAAGCCCCCAGCTGGAACGGGCCTATACCCTCATAACCGCCGCCGACATTCCGGGGAACAACGAACTGGCCGATTTTCCGGTCCCCATCCTGGCCCGTGAAAAACTTTCCTACCTGGGCGAGCCCGTCGCCCTGCTTGTAGGCCCCGATCAGGCCAGACTTAACGCCTGCGCCCGGCAATGCAGAGTCCTCACCGACAGCGAAACCCCGCTATACGCCGCCCCCGCGTCCGGCGATGCACCACCCGCCAAGGTGGTGTCCGGTGATGCGGTATCCGGCAATACGGCGCCCGGTGATGCGACGTCCGGCGATGCACCACCCGGCAATACGGCGCCCGGTGATGTGGTATCCGGTGATGTACTACCCGGCAATACGGTGTCCGGCGCCGAAGCGGAAGTGTTTGCCCGCCGCGATTACCACCGCGGTGATCCCGGCGCTGCCTTCGCGGGGGCCGCCCAGGTCATCGACGGCGTCTACTCAACGGGGATCCAGGAACATGCCTACAGCGAAGCGGTAGGGGCCCTGGTAGAGTACACCAGGGAAGGCGGGAGCGGGGAAGCCGCCCAGCCCCTCCTCGTCATCCACACCGCCACCCAGTGGCCGTACCACGTGTCCCATTCCGCAGCCGGCATGCTGGGACTTGACCATGCCATGATCGTTACCGAAGCCACCGGCATCGGCCTGCCCATGGACGGTAAAATATGGTATCCCTCCCTCATAGCCTGCCAGGCAGCGCTGGCCGCGTTTATTACCCGGCGGAACGTACACTTCCTCCTCAACCGGGAAGAAGATTTCCACTATTCCCCCAAACGGAACAGTTCTGTTACGGAAATCCACAGCGCCCTGAGCGAAAAAGGGGAGATCCTGGGAACCCGCATCGACATGACACTGGACCTCGGCGCCCATAATGTTTTCGCACAGGAGATCCTCGATCAAAGCTGCCTTGCCGTCATGGGCGTCGCGGGCCGGGGGGCCCTGGAACTCAGGGCACGGGCAATCAGGACCAATATCCCCCCCCAAGGCCCCTACGGAGGCTTCGGGGCCGCCCAGGGCGCCTTTGCAATGGAGCGGCACCAGTCCCGGATTGCCGACACCCTTGCCCTTGACCCCGCCGAATGGCGAAAAAACAACCGGCCCGGCAAAGAGGGCCTTGCCGGCATCATCCCCCTCCGGGACGAAGCCCCCATCGAGCAGCTTTTAGACACCGTTGCCGCTATGGGCAGCTACTACCGCAAGTGGGCCAGCTACGAACTGCTCCGCTGCCGCCGCCGTGAAACCCCCCCGGCCCGCCCGGAAAGCCTGCGGGGTATCGGCATCGCCCTGGGCTGGCAGGGAAGCGGCCTTCTCTACCCCGGCAAAACCGTCTACGAAGTAGAAGTTACCCTCAACATAGACGGTTCCCTGGAGATACGCACCGACATGGGGGCCGGCCAGGAATCCGTTGATCTCTGGTCCGGCATCGTACAAGACATCCTTGCCGTAGAGGATGTCCGGTTTGTCCCCCGGAACACAGCCCCCAGCCCCGATGCCGGCCCCGGAATCCTCTCCCGCAACATCACCATCCTCAGCGCCCTCATACAAAAAAGCTGCGAAACCATCAGGAACCAGCGTTTCAGGGATCCCCTGCCCATTACAGTCAGCGAACGCTGCGAAAACCTCAGAAACACCCGGGCCCCCCCCCTGCCGCCGGGCTTCGATACCCCGGGCGGCATGGACCTGGAAAGCCGCAGCCGACCCGGCTGGGGGGCGGCGGTCGTGGAAGTCGAAATCGAAGACAAGTCCTACACCCCCTCCATCCGGGGTATCTGGCTGGCAGTAGACGGGGGCAGCATCCTCTCCGAAGAGCGGGCCCGCCGCAGCCTCAAGTTGTCCACCATCCAGGCCCTGGGCTGGGCCTCACGAGAGTACCTTGAATACCGGGAAGGAGCCCTCAGCCCCGCCCGACTTTCCGATTACGGCATCCCCAACCCCGGGGAAATCCCCCTTATCCACATAGATTTTCTCTGGAACTCCGCCACAGAGCCCAAAGGCATCGGGGATCTCCCCTTTAGCTGCGTACCCGCCGCCTATATCCAGGCAATTTCCCAGGCCATAGACCAGTGCTGTACCAGAATCCCCCTTAAACCCAGCAACATCTGGGAAATTTTCAGACAAAAATCCCGGGAACAAGGAAAAGATGAGGAGCCGGAAACATGACCATTGATTTCATCCTTAACGGCGAAGATGTCGTCGTCCGCAGCAGCGCGGAACTCCGCCTCGTGGATATTTTACGGGATTTTTTCAACCTCCTGGGAACAAAAACAAGCTGCCTTACCGGCTGCTGCGGCGCGTGTACCGTAATCTTCAACGGACTCATCGTCCAGTCCTGCCTCATCCCCGCCTTCCGTATCCGCGGCAGCGAGATCATCACCATCGAAGGCTTCTCCCAAACCGACGAATACCACGACATCGCAGAAGGCTTTTCCCGGGCAGCGCTGTGGAACTGTGCAGTCTGTGAAAACGGGAAAATCCTCGCAGCCGAAGCCCTGCTGGAACGGATCTCCCGGCCGGAACGCCAGGATATCCTCAACGCGTTCAGCGGCATCCGCTGCCGCTGTACCGATCCGGACACCCTGGTACAGGCAGTACAACTTGCCGCGGACATCCGGCAGAGAAGGATCTATGGCCGAACAGCTTAACCAGGTTTTTGTCCCCCGGAGCTTCAACGAACTGTTCAACGCCTGGACCCGGTTTCCGGAAGCAGTCCCATTCGCCGGAGGAACCCAGATCATCCGCAGACAGACAGAATCCGAACTCAGACTCCCCAAAACCATCCTCTCCCTCAGCGAAGTCGACGAACTACGGCGTATGAGCCGTACCGAACAGTACCTGGAAATCGGCGCTATGGTAAAACTCCGGGACATCGTACGACTCGGCAAAATCGTGCCGGAAGCCCTCACCCGATCCCTCGAAAACATCGCCGGCCCTCAACTCAGAGGACTGGCCACCCTGGGCGGCAACATCTGCAACACCGGCTACCAATTGGACTGCGCCGCCCCCCTTATCGCCCTGGACGCCGTTTACGAACTCCGCAGCGCCCAAAATTCCCGCTGGATCTCCGCCTCCCGTTTCTCCTCCCTCCCCGGCCCCGCGCTAAAATCGCAGGAACTCCTCACCCGCGTCAGAATCCCCCTGGATCAGTGGGATTTCAGCGCCTACCGGAAGTTTGGGGACCGGGACAGCGGTTCACAAGGCGGCATCCTCATCTTCATCATGAAAAACCGCAAAAACATCCTCACCGACCTCCGCGCCGTCTTCGCCGGAGAATGTGTACTCCGCAACCGGAACAGCGAAACCTTCCTCACCGGCAAACGCCTCCCCCTCAGTTACCGCGACGCCCAGGAATTTACCGCCCAGTGGCGACAAAACCTCCGGGAAACCGACCGGCCCGGCCCCCTCATCAGATCGGAAATTCTCGGCTGCATCGAATCCCTCATCTACAATCTTGCAGATTAACCACCAACATGCTATGTTGTTCAAAGATTGAACAATACATGGCGTTATTAGAACGTGTTTCGGCCGTCTATGGTTCCCATGTATCTCCATGCTTTCCCGTCCGGTACCCCTATAAGGGGGGGCCTGTTACCGGATAGATGTTCCGTAAACGGAGCCGTTGGCCCCGCAGTTACCCTGGCCCCCCCTTGCCTTCATAGCCGGCCTGCGGCCGGTCTATTCCGGCAACCCCCCATGACCCGGCATATAACCACCACCATCCACCCGGACACCGAATTTGTCATTTTGGAGAACATCTATACCTCTCCGGAACACCCCCTGCGGCAGCGGGACCTTGCCCTTATCGCCGGAACCTCCCTGGGCATGACCAATTCCATCCTCAAACGCCTCGTGCAGAAAGGCTGGATCACCGTCAAAAAACTCAACCACCGGAACATCCAGTACGCCGTTACCATCGACGGCGCCAACGAGATACTCCGCCGCAGTTACCGCTACTTCAAACGGACCATCAAAAACATCATGATGTACAAAGACGCCATCGACCGGGTTATCCAGCAGGCAAAACGCAGAAACTACGCCGTAATCCTCCTGGTCGGCATAAGCGATCTGGAATTTATCATCGAACACAGCTGCCATAACCACGGCCTGCCGTTTCTCAAAACCGTAGACACCACAACCGCCCGGCAGGCACTGGACGAACAGACCTTCGGAATCTTCGCAGAAACCATCCCGGAGTACCCCGGCAGGGCCAAGCCCCCCCCAAACACCCTGTACCTCTCCGGCATGGTACTACGGAACACCGCAGCCCCGGAGAACTCCCTGTGAAAAACGGCGAAACACCGGGACTCCCCGCGTATCCGGCAGAGCGGAGCCGCTTTAACTTCGGCGCCTCCCCCCAGGACATCGTTATTACCGGCCCCCTCCCCCCCCTCCCGGCCATCCTGGACGAATGGACCGCGCTGCAGACACCCCCCTCACGGGTCCTCATCGTCTGCGACGAGCATACCCAGCCCCTGGCCCGTTCCATCACAAACCCGGAAGAAAGCCCCTTCTGCGTCCTGGAACCCGGGGAAACCCGCAAAGACTGGAGCGCCGTAGAACAGATCCTCCGCTCCGCCCACAACGCCGGCCTGGACCGGGACAGCCTCTTCATCGCCTGCGGCGGCGGAGTCGTCAGCGACCTCGCCGGTTTTGCCGCGTCCGTTTACATGCGGGGCGTCCAGCTCTGCGTCATCTCCACCAGCCTCCTGGGCATGGTAGACGCCGCCGTAGGGGGCAAAACCGGCTGCGACCTCTTCGGCATCAAGAACCTGGCCGGCAGCTTCTACCCCGCCCGGCTTGTCTACCTGCCCGTAGACAGCCTCGCGACACTCCCCCCGGCGGAGTGGAAGTCCGGCATGGCCGAACTCATCAAGACCGCCATCCTCATCCACGACGACGAAGACCTCTTCCGCCTGCTCCAAACCGGCCCGGATCTGTCCGGCCAGGCGCTCCGGACAGCCCTCGCCCAGGCCGTCGCTTACAAAGGCCGGATCGTGGAAGAAGACCCCCGTGAAACAAAAGGCCGCCGGATCCTGCTCAACCTGGGGCACAGCTTCGGCCACGCCCTCGAATCCTCCTCCGGACTGGGACAGATCAGCCACGGCCAAGCCGTAGCCTGGGGCATTGCCCGCGCCTGCGAACTCGGAGAAAGCCTGGGGATCACCCCCCCGCAGCGGGCCCGCCGCATCCTTAGCCTGCTCAAAACCTACGGATACGAAACCGCCGCCCCCCACCCCCGCATGGGGAATCCCGCCCGCTTTATGGAAGCCCTGTCCCGGGACAAGAAAAACCGGCGCGGCAAAGCCGTTTTCATCATACCCGCCGCAACCGGCGCGGAGACCCTCACGGACCCCCCCGGTGAAAAAACCTTGCAAAAAATTTGCGGAATTTTGTCGTACAATGATTAAAAGGAATTGAACCTGTTCCAAAACCAGACTGATTTTGGAACAAGAATTATGAGAGGCTTTCCCAAAACTTCAGTTTTTGGGAAAGCAACCTTAGATTTAGAGGAAAAAGCGGACTTTTGGCCGCTTTTTCCAAAGCTATTCCCAAAACTAACCGAGTTTTGGGAATAGCT
>JAITJW010000187.1 GCA_031278715.1 Treponema sp.
AGGAGGAGCTTGCCGAGGCTGGCTATACACTGGCGACATTATCGGAGGGAAAGTATGTAAAAGCCTCCCAGGGTGGAGCATACATAAGTTTCACGTCTGACAAGGATATAAGTGGGGCGGAACTGTATTACGTGCTAACGTCAGATAAGGTAACCGAAGTGGAGGGTTACTCCTCCTATACGAAATTGACGCTGGGGGAGAACACACTGGCGACTGTAGCAGTAGGTAACTCCCCATATACTTATTCTAATATTTTCATACCGAACTTCGATAGTACTTCGGGGAGGAGAAAAGTGTTTTTGAAGTTGATAAAAGAGGGCAAAGTCAGCAACACTTTATCGATCACTGGAAAGGCTACGATAACTATTGATCCGGATACGGGGACTGGAATAAGCGCCAACTCGTAAAATGAGCATGGGGCCTTGTTTTCCGGTACACCTTGGGCTGCCAAATACGTGAAGCGTGTTTGGCAGCGCGTTTATCACAGGCAAAGCGCAAGGAATTGGCGCTCAAGACCCTTTGGGTCTTGAGCGTTTTTTTACGTGTAGCGCAAAAACGGAGCGTGGCAACCGCAGCTTGCCTTGGCGGGAACCCCGGAAAGCCCGGTCGATGTGCGCCGGATGCGCCCTGGCGCTTAGCGCCCCGGTATTGACAAAGAGCAGGAAGCGGGGAAACAATGAGCCATGAAAATCAAAGACATGGAATTGTTCAAGGTTCCGCCGCGCTGGCTTTTTCTAAAAATTACCACCGACGATGGAATTTCCGGCTGGGGTGAACCGGTAGTGGAGGGCAGGGCGGATACGGTACGGGCCTGTGTCGAAGAACTGCGGGATTACGTGATTGGCCGGGACCCCATGCGCATTGAGGAGCTTTGGCAGGTGTTGTACCGTTGCGGTTTTTACCGGGGCGGTCCGGTGCTTAGTTCAGCGATTTCCGGCATTGAACAGGCGCTTTGGGACATCAAGGGTAAGTTTTACGATGCCCCGGTTTACGATCTTCTGGGCGGGGCCTGCAAACACCGGATAAAGGTTTACTCCTGGGTCGGCGGGGATCGTCCTTCCGATGTGGCACAGGCGGCCCAAGAGAAGATGGATAGCGGCTTTGGGGCCGTCAAGATGAACGCCACAGAGGAACTTAACTACATCGACGATTACGACAAGGTTGAGGACGTGTTGAGCCGGGTTGCCGCTATTCGGGAAACCTGCGGCGAAAACTTTGGTATTGCGGTGGATTTTCATGGCCGGGTCCACAAGCCTATGGGAAAGATTCTGGCAAAAGAACTTGATCCGTTTCACCTTATGTTTATAGAAGAGCCGGTACTTTCGGAAAATTACGAAGCCTTCAAAGAAATTGCATCTTATACTTCCGCCCCCATTGCTACCGGGGAGCGACTCTACACCAGGTGGGATTTTAAGAAGATATTTGAACAGGGAATTGTGAACATTATTCAGCCGGACCTGTCCCATGCCGGGGGTATTCTGGAGTGCCGGAAGATCTCCGCTATGGCGGAAGCCTACGATGTGGCGGTGGCCCCCCACTGTCCGCTGGGTCCCATTGCCCTGGCCGCCTGCCTGCAGATGGACGCCTGTACCCCCAACGCGGTGATTCAAGAGCAGAGCCTGGGTATTCACTACAACCAGGGGAACGACCTTCTGGATTACCTGACAGATAAGAACATGTTTCGGTATTCGGAAGGGTACCTTGCCCTTCCCACCGGGCCGGGCCTTGGAATAGAGATAAACGAGGACCTGGTACGGGAACGGGCAAAGACCGGACACCACTGGAAAAACGATGTCTGGCACTATGCCGATGGAACCCCCGCCGAATGGTAAAAGTTCAGTATGGAAAGCAGTAGAATTGTTGCCGGTATCGACATCGGCGGAACAAAGACGGCGGTTTCGGTAGGCGGGGAAGGGGGCATCATCCTTGAAAAAAAGGTTTTCCCCACCGACAGGGACCTTAAGACCGCCCTTGAGCATATCGTCAGGGAAACCGAAACTCTTATCAATACATACCGTAACGGACCGGTGGGTCTGACAGCTCGGGGTGTTTCCGCCCTGGGAATTTCCTGCGGCGGGCCCCTGGACAGCGAAACAGGGATTATACAGTCCCCGCCCAACCTTCCCGGCTGGGATGACGTACCCATCGTAGAAATGCTGGAGCAACGATTCTCCCTACCCGCCTTTATCGAAAACGATGCAAACGCCTGCGCCCTGGCGGAATGGTACTACGGCGCCGGGAAGGGCTGCAAACACATGATCTTTCTTACTTTTGGTACCGGTTTGGGCGCGGGGCTGATCCTGGACGGGAAACTGTACCGGGGGGCCAACGGCCTTGCCGGGGAGGCGGGCCATATACGCATGAGCGAGAGCGGCCCACCCGGTTACGGAAAGCGGGGTTCCCTTGAAGGCTGGTGTTCCGGCGCCGGGTTAAGCGCCGCCTACCAGGACGCCTACGGGGAGAAAATTTCGGGGGGCGAGGTGTGCATCAGGGCCGAACGGGGTGATACAAAGGCCTTGGCGATTATCGAAAAAAGCGCCTTTATGCTGGGCCGCGCCCTTGCCCTGTTTATCGATCTGATCAACCCGGAGCGTATCGTTATCGGGAGCATATTCAGCCGCAGCGAAGCTCTGTTCCGCGCCGGAATTGAAAAGGTTATCCGCGATGAGGCCCTCCCGCTTGCAGCCGGCGTCTGTACTATTCACCCGGCGCAGTTAGGAGAGTCCCTGGGCGACACCGCGGCGATCTGTGTGGCGGTAAACGGACTTAACAATGCCCCGCCGGTTACACGCGGCGGATTTCTTGCGTAAGAGAGTCGTTGCGCAATGCCTAACGTTTCGGCTGTATCGAAGCCGCTACGCGGCAATTTCAAAGGTTTGGCGGCCCGGATAAGGGCTTTGCGAAGCATCGTTTCCACAGGAAGCGCGACCAAGGCTGCAAAAATGTGGCGGAGTAAGGAAGCCGCTTTCGCGGCAATATCAAAGTGGGAATGAAGCGTAGCGAAATGACCTAACCATTGCGGAGGCCGAGGGGCTTTAGCCCCGAAGCGCATACAGTCCTGTAGTGCGAAAGATCAAACCGGGGGTTGATACCACGGTAATGAAAAACGGTGTAAATCGTTGCCCTGTAAGGAATTAGCGTTGCTGGTTCCGTGTAACCTACACTTTATGAATTTGGGGTGTGCGCAGTTATGACAGCAATATCCCAAAAAAGAGGGTTCTATGAGGGCAAAGGCGATTTTTACCGTGTTCGGAAGGAAACTGGCTTCCGGGAAAACAGTGTTTTATTATCAGTGCTATGATGAAAAGGGAAGGCGGCTGTGGGCAAAGTCTACAGGCTTACACAAAAAAACAGAAGCAACGGCGTACTGCATGAAGCTGTACCGGGACGGGTTGCTTATTCCATCGCCCAAGGTTCCCACTTTCGGAGAATACGCCGAAGGGTGGTTTGACCTTGAGACCTGCCGATACCTGAAATGGCGGCAGCTTCACGACCCCTTGAGCCAGGGGAGTATTGATATTCACAAGAATAACCTGACAACTCACCTGAAAGATTTCTTTGCGAATTACAAACTCGATGAGATTGACAGCGAAGTCCTTGAGGACTGGTTTCTGGATATGACGCAAAAAGAAGTAAAATCGGGCGCGGCCAATACGGACGGCAGGAAAACAACATCCCAAGCAGAGAGCCGGAAGTTAAAACCCGGTTCCATCAACCTGGCCTACCGTACTTTGCGGCTGATGTTGGGGGAGG
>JAITJW010000195.1 GCA_031278715.1 Treponema sp.
TTTTTTTGATGATAACGGCGTCTATTCTCAGGGGCTCGGTGTTCAGGGGGTATTCAAACTCGAAACTGAGGCTCGAAACTGAGGCTGTCTTGAAAGCGGTAGAAAGTGAGGCGGATACCATCACGGAAAGCGGTATGCTAGCAGCCTGTAGCACATGTGGGTTGTTATGGTTTTTTCGTTGAAAAAAGCCATAAAAACCCCGATTATTGGGCATGCTTTGGCAGTTTGTAGGTCTTGAGGTTTTATGCGCGAAGCGCAACAAACTGCCAGGTTATAGGCTGCTGCTGGTCTTTTTTTACGGTGTTTTGTTTTGAGGCGTCTTTTTTTGAGGCGATGATCCTACCCTCCTGCGGAGGAAACTACTATAGACCTGAACGGTGCGGATGTGCAAGAAGCGTCTGGCTACTGGATTACCCTTTCCACGGTTATATCCGGCTACCCGGCTGCGGGACGGCACAGTACAAGGCCCTCATTGTCAAGGTACCCCCTCCGGGTGGACTTTCACCCATAAGGGGATTCTCATGATTATGCCTTTTCCAGCCGTTGTACCTGTACCACCGTATCAAGATCATGCCAGTCCCTTCCCAGGGGGAGCGTTATGTCGTAGCCGACGCCGGTTTTGGTGAACTCCGCCGTGCTTGTTGAACCGTCGTAGTTCAAAACCACCGCTTCCCCTCCCAGTTCACTGCCGTCGGCGGTGGGGCCGATGTGCAGCGTCCTGCTTTCCGCGGGCGGCTTCATTATGTGAAGGTAAACGATGCTTCCATCGGGGGATTCGGTGCTTACCCCCCAGGCCATGTTTTGCAGCCAGCTTTTTTCCGGGGTAACATAGGCTTTGCCGGGTACGGTGCCCTTTACCGATTTGGCTATAGGCGCCAGGTATGTTTTGTTCATGTACGTTAAGTCTTCTTTAACGCTGCTTTCCCAGATGTTGCCGTGATCCGGGAAACAACCGGCGGAAAGGGCAACACCCCCTGATACGGATATGGATGCCTGGAGAACAATATAGCGGAAGAGTTCTTCCTGGCTGTGGGGCATAGGGATATCGGCGTCAATCTTTGAAGCCCACCAAGTATCGGGAGCGATAATCATGGCCGTTTGCTGCCTGGTAACCGGCCATGTGGCGGCGTTGGAATTGTCCGCTTCAGGATTGACGCTGCCGAATCCCAGGAATTTGCCGGTTACATCCGCGTTCAGCTCCCAGGCTCCGTAATCGGCCGCGGGAAATTTGGCTAATATGCCGGTGGAACGTTCATCACCCATATTCGCAACCAGAATGAGGCCGGGATCGCAGGCAAGCAGGGTTTTCCTGAAACGCCACTGATCGATCATCGGATGGTTTTTATGACCATACATACCGTCAAACCACAGCCCTTTAATGGTTCCCGCGTAGCGCCGGCACAGTTCATCGTACAGTTCATTTTGAAACTGGTTCCACCGGGAATGATCCCCATTGGCGTTACCGCCGCAGTCGTTCCAGCCGGCCAGTTCCTGGTCTTCCGCCGTAAAGTCGTGGCCGTCTACCGGGTGGCAATAAAGGTGAAGATCGATATTATAGTGCAGTAACTCTGCCGCCAGGTCCGCGATAAGGTCCCGGTTTGAATATGACTTGAAGCCCGGAGAAGCCCTGCGGTCGTCCCGCCAGCGTTTGTTTACCGCGCTGGGGTAGAGGGTAACGGCGTTGAAATGCCAGACGGTGAAAATAACATACTCCGCGCCAAAGTCCCGCATGTCCTGGGCGAACTGCGGGGCATCGAATCTATCGGCCAGCGCGTCAATGTCATCGACCACCGCGCCTGAGCGGTCTACGGTGAGCCGGGGTACGTAATGGACAAAAACACCGGCCTTCTTTTCCAGATACGCCTCTTTCGCGGCGGCAACATCCGCGGGCCCAGCATTGACCAGCGGCCCGGTGTAAACGGCGGAGAGGGGCAGCGTCAGGCTTAGGTTTTCCGTCTTGCCCGTGGCGGCTTCGGCGATCCGCGCCGATACCTCCACCGGTATATCCGGCTGCCCGGCAGCGGGACGGCGCAGTACAACGCCCTCATTGTCAAGGTACCCTTCCGGGTGCGAAGACGTAATAGTGAGGGAGTAGCCCTCAGGCAAAGCGGGCCAGGTAACACGGGTACTGTCCCGCAGTGGCTTGTAGAGAATCAACCTGGTAGATACTGAATTGTTGCCGGACAGAAAAGACATAGGACCCTCCTCATGGGTTTTCAAAATTAAGTACGCCGGTTCACTGTTTCCCCGGCGTCAGGATTACTTCCAGCAGGTTCAAGCCTACGTTGCGCTTGTTACCGATTTTTGTACCTGTTACCGTACCGTGATACGTTCCCGGCTTTTCAAGGCGTATTGAACCGGCATGGATAACCAGTTCCTGATAACCCTGTAGAGGCTTGCCGTCATCTTCAAGTTTTACCTGCAGGGTTTGTCCGGCGATCCTGATTTCTACTTCATGATCCCAGTCGAGAATTCCCCAGAAACCACAGCGGAGCTTGAGGCTGATCCGGTATTCTCCCGGAGCGGCATTATCCCCAACCAGAAAATCCCAGGAAACGCTGTCCCCGGCTTTGAGCCAGCCGGTACTTACACCGGCAAAACTGACTGACAGCCGCGATCCCGGTTGCTTTTCAAGGCAGGCATAAGTCATGGGCAGGACAATACTGCCGTCATCCGCATTAGTCAGCGCTTCATTTACACGGAGTTCGCCGTCGAAACTAAGGGCGATAACATCAAGTTCGCTTTGTTCTTCTAACTGCGTTTCCATACAAAAGTTAATAGTTACCCTGGAGCCTTCCTGGGTAAAACGTAGTTCCGCCCCTGTTGCCAGATGCTTGCAAGACAAAACCTTACTGTACAGCCCGGAAAGGGCAATAGCCTTTTGAGACACATCATAAACAAAAAGATAAAGTTTGTTTTGCTTTCTGGTTATCTTTCCCCATGAAGGCTGCTGCTTAAACGGGGAAGGGGATGTGCCGTATATAGCTTCGCCGTTTTTCCTGAGCCACGATCCAAGTTTGGCCAGTTCTGTCTGAGCGCCACCGGGAATTTCTCCCAGCGGGCTTGGCCCCACGTTGAGCAGAAAATTTCCGCCTTTACTCACCACATTTGCCAGGGAACGGATCATTTCCCGGCTACTGCCGAAGTAACCGTCTCCCGCATAGCCCCAGGCGCGGCCCATAGTCATACAGGTTTCCCAGGGTTCACTGCCCGAAACCGCGGGAATTTCATTGTCGCCGGAACTCAGGTAGTCGGTTTCCACATATTCACAGAGCCGCGAATTCACGAGGCAGGCAGGCTGAATCTCGTAAACCAGATCCCGAAGCGGCGCCGCCTGATCCGGCCGGATCATACTGGGCGTATCGAACCAGATGGTAAGGATATCCCCATATTGGGTAAGCAGTTCTTTAAGCTGGGGGATATCGAATTCATCAATATAGACTTGCAGGTTTTTGCGGCTCTCCTCAGGATAGTCCCAGAAATTACCGTAGTTGCCGACCTTGTTGGTATCGCCCTGACTCTCAAAACTCTGGGCCATGGGGTGGCGCCATTCCCTGACATGGGAATAGTAAAACCCCAGCCTGACGCCTCCTTCGCGGCAGGCTTCGGCCAGTTCCGCCATAGTATCCCGCTTATAGGGTGTAGCATCCACGATGTTAAAAGGCGAGACTTTGGTTTTGAACATGGAGAAACCGTCGTGATGTTTGGCGGTTATGACGATGTAACGCATGCCCGCATCCTTGGCAATACGGACCCATTCGCGCGGGTCATACTTGACGGGGTTAAAACGGGCCGCCACCTTTTCATAGTCAGCTATGGGGATGCGATCCCCGTACATGACCCATTCACCCCGCTCAAGAAGGCTGTAGATGCCCCAATGAATAAAAAGTCCGAATTTCATTTCCCGCCATTGCGAAAGAGCTTCTTTGCGATCCATGAATATCCCTCCACTAACAAATAGCGCCTCCCCGTACCCGAAAGAGGCCCGCTGATTTTTCACATAGAAGCTGTTCCAAAACCAGCCAGGTTTTGGAACAAGCTTACTATACTTACTTTTTGATCTGATTGTAAGCGGTCTGCATGTGGTTGATGTACTCGGAATAGCCCAGCCGTTCAAGATTTTGCTTGTAGGTTTCCCAGTCCGTGTTAAGGTTCCGTTTACCGGTAATAAATTCCACGAAAGAATTTTTTACATAGTCGTTTATGGGGGTTGAAATCCGGCTCATACGGCCCGCGACATCTTCGGAATACGCAAGGGGCGGTACGATCTGGACATCCGCGGCATAGGGGACGAGTTTAAGGGTTTCCTGAACCAGGAAGGCTTCGTAGTTTGTAGTGTCCCGGATATCCCCGGAAACCTGGAAGAGGAGTTTCCAGTTGGGCTCCATTTGACGCCAGATCCAGCCCAGGGTGTCGTTTTTTTGGACATTGACGCCTGAATAGAGATAATTCAAGTATTTATACTTGGCGGGGGTTTTTCCGTCCATGCCGAAGGTCCCCGGATCGGCCGTATCCCAATTACGGCCCTTGATGCCGACCTGGGTACGGACCGCCATCTCTTCGGTGTTAAATGCGTCCGAGACCCTGATGGCGACAACCGGCTCTTTGCATTTATCGGTGATGATAAAGGCAGCTGCAGTAGGCTTGGCCTCGTCCCCGCTGAAGGGAACCCCCTGGTAGCCTGAGGGCCCTCTAAGGGGTTCAAGGGTTGTATAGTTCCGGGCCCGCTCGACATCGGCAATGTCAAGCCCCATAGCTACGTGACCTGCGGTAAAGGAACCAAGAACGATGTCGTTCGCGTGGTTGCCGATGGCCATAAGCTGTTCCATCGTTTGCGACAGAGATGCGGGATCCAGCAGTTCTTCGTCGTACAGGGTTTTGATATAGGCCAGGCCCTCCCTGATATAATCCTGGTCCGCCACGGGCTGGAACCTGTCGTTTTTCAGCATCACATTAGTCTCGTTGTAGTACCCGAAAGCATTGAGCAGGTAAAGATAGGGATCGGCCGCCCAGGTACCGTAAGCCCCCGACAGGGGGATTTCGTCGGCCCTGCCGTTGCCATTGGGGTCCCGTGTCTTAAAGGCCCGCAGAACCGTGCGGAATTCTTCGGTTGTTGTGGGCTTTGAAAGGCCCAGCCTGGTAAGCCAACTGTTGTTGAACCAGAGTTTATAGCTTATTGAGCCATGTCCGACAACCTTGGCGCCCGAATCAATTGAGGGAATGCCGTAAATGTTGCCGTCAGGACTGGTTATTGATTCCCGGACCCAGGGATAATCCTGAAAGTACTTTTTAAGATTGACGGTATAAGTATCAATAAGGTCATTAAGGGGAATGAACATTTTTTCCGTCGCCCCGTACCTGACCAGATCCGAAGCGCCTACACTTTTAACGATCACCTCCGGGTACTGGCCGCTGTTCATCAGCAGATTAAACTTTTCACTCTCTTCACTGGCGTTTGCAATGGTCAGATTAAGGTGAACATTGGTGAGGGCCTCCAGTTCCGACAGGGATGTGTTGGTACTCAAATCATCACAAGCATCGGGATTGAACACCATAAAGGTGTCAAGAGTAACCTTCTCTTTGGTTATGGGAAACACCCCCGGCGCGGATACGACTGCCTTTCCTCCCCCGGATGAACCGGCGGGCGCCGCTGCCCCTCCGGCGAACAGGACCGCAGACAGGAAAACCAAAACAACGAATGTACATAACTTTTTCATACATTCCTCCTGTAAAAATTTTAAGATCAGCCTTTAAGAGAGCCGACCATAATACCCTTGATGAAATACTTTTGCAGAAATGGATACACAACGAGCAACGGCACGCTTGATACGATGATCAGGGAATACTTGAGGAGTTCCGCAAGGTACTGCCGTTCAAGCGAACTCCGTATATCAATCATTGACATTGATGTTGCGGTAAAATCGTAGGTATTCTCTATAAGAATGGATCTGAGAATAAGCTGCAGGGGGTATTGTTTGACATCATTCAAATAAATCATGGCGTTGAAATACGAATTCCAGTGTCCGGTGGCAAAGGACAGGGCCATAACCGCTATAACCGGTACCGAAAGCGGCCACACAACTCGAAACAGATAATCAAAGTAATTCCCGCCGTCAAGACTGGTGGCCTCAAATAGTTCTTCCGGTATGGTGGAATGAATAAAGGTACGGACAATTACCGCAAACCACACGCTGAAGGCCCCGGGCAATATAAGCGCCCAAATGGTATTGAGTATACGGAGATTGGTTATCAGGAGGTAGCTCGGCACGAGGCCGCCTGAAAAAAACATCGTTATCATAAAAAACAGCATGACAGGTACACGCAGGGGGAATTCCCGCCGGGAAAGTACAAAGCCCCCGAGCATGGTAAGGAAAACCGAGAGTACCGTACCGCTTACGGTGTACAGTATCGAATTAACATATCCCCGCCAAATCGAATCGTTCCGGAACACCGCCGCATATCCCTGTAAGCCGGGTTCCACCGGGAAAAAGAACACCCTGCCCTGAATGAGCGCGCTCGGGGAAGAGAAGGACGCTGAAACAACATAGACAAGCGGATAGATGACCGCTATCGAAAAAAGCCCGATAAACGTGTATACCACCGCCAGATAAACCCTGTCGCTCCCTGAAATCCGCATCCTGGTTTTTCGCTTTCCCGTATCCATTCTGCCGTCCTTGTTTTCTAAAACAGATTTGTTTCGTTCACTTTTCCCGCAATCCAGTTAACCAGCAGCAGGATCACGCAATTTACGGTAGAGTTGAACAAACCTACCGCGGTACTAAAACTGAACTGAGCCTGCTGTATCCCTACCTTGTACACATAGGTCGATATAACTTCCGATATGGTATAGTTAACCGGGTTCTGCATGAGGTATACCTTTTCAAAACCGACGCTTAATACGCTGCCCGCGTTGAGGATAAGCATAATGATGATGGTCGGGGCGATTCCCGGAAGGTCGATATGCCGGAGCCGC
The DNA here is from genome assembly GCA_031278715.1 of Treponema sp. Classification (GTDB taxonomy): domain Bacteria; phylum Spirochaetota; class Spirochaetia; order Treponematales; family Breznakiellaceae; genus JAISFT01. Next base: position 6,974 of record JAITJW010000195.1, read on the forward strand.
TGAAATTTGTTCGCCCCGTCAATGGCCGCCGCGTCGTAGAGATTGACATCAATACCCGACAGGGCCGCCAGGTAAAGGATCGATCCGTAGCCCGCTCCCTGCCACACGCCCGACCATACATAGGCGGGCCGGAAAAACCTGTCCATCCCCAGAAAATCAAGGGACTTGAAACCCATGAGATTCAGGGCGGAATTGACCAGCCCGTAACGGTAGGAAAAAATCTGGAACAGGATGCTTACCACTACTACCGTAGAAACAAAATAGGGCGCGAACACCAGGGTTTGAATCGTTTTCTTCACCTTCAGGCCGGTAATCTCGTTAAACCCCAGGGCCAGGAGAATGGGAAAGGGAAACCCGACGGCAAGTGAGAGCAGGCTTAGTGCAACGGTGTTTTTTAGTATGGTAAAGAAAATGGGAGTTTCAAAAAACTGCCTGAAGTACTTAAGCCCCGCCCATTGACTGCCCCAAATCCCCCGGCGGATGCTGTAGTCCTTGAAGGCAACAAGAACGCCGCCCATAGGGAGGTAGTTGAATATAAAAATAAACGCCACCGGCAGGAGGATAAGGACGTAAAGCTGCCAGACGCTTTTACCCCAAAGGGGGTTTCTCCGCTGTACCCGTATTGAGGGGCCGCTCTGTACACCCCGGGAAAACAACGACATGCCCGCCTCCTTGCTCATGGGACAATCACCGGAACAACAGACCCCCAAACCCCTTCCTGCTCCTGGTGGCCCCGCCACCTCCCTGCCAGGTACACCGTCTTACCCCGGTCTTCCTCCCGGAAGGTCAGGACCACCGGTGACTTTGAGGCCGTCACGAACCGCACCAGGTCTTCAATACCCGAAGGCGGCGAAGGGAGCACCGCGCAGGCCAGTTCTATGCTTTTGGCCCCGTACGGTTTCCCCCGGCGTTCAGGGGTCCCGCTGTCCGTACAATACGCGATAATCTGCCGCACCTGCCCCGGTACCGCCCGGACTATCACCGTTGTACCCGGAACCGGTATTTCATTCCGGGTTGCGCTGTAGATGTAAAGCCCCAGGGCCACCCGGTCATCAGGCGTAACCGCAGGATTATGGTTGATGTGGCCGTTCACCATGTCCTGAACCCCCTTTTTGAGGGCCTTGAGGGCCAGGTCTTTCTGGGCCACGCTCACCTTCCCGGCGTCCGGCAGCATCCGCCGGTTGTAGGCTTCCTCGAAAGCCATAGCCAGGGCCCCCAGGGCCGTAACCAGGGCTTCCGCAATGCCCCAGCGCGCCGCGTTGGCTGCCAGGACCGTTATGAAGTTCCTGACCCAGGAGATTACGTCCGCATCTCTGGAGGGAAAATAATACGGGGTTTTTCCTTTACCGGGCATAAAACGCCTCCTTCCATAAAGATAAAAATAGAGATATTTGAGAACCATAAGACCCCGGCAAGTCCGGGGAAACTTGTTTTAGCGTAATTAAGACCCGGTTTAGCGTACTTGGAACTTGGTTTAGCGTAGTTAAGAC
>JAITJW010000058.1 GCA_031278715.1 Treponema sp.
CAGTGGTAGGCGCCGATGTTTTCAGCCTTGTACAGGGGCAGATGGCTTTCTATGGTGTTTCCGGTGGGACGGTGCAGCCATTCGGTACAAAGCAGGGGCCTGCCGTATTGCTGTAACGATTGTATGACTTTTTTCGTGTTTTCCAGATCGCCGTAATCATGGAAGCTGATGATGTCCAAAAGCCCGGCGCAAGAAAGATCGAAATCCTTCCACGCGTAAATCCCGGAAGTCAGGGGCTGCGCGGGGTTACACTCCCGGGCCCAGGCAAAGGTCCCGGTAAGGAGCGGGAGGCATTTGTTTCCCCTGCCGTTGTTCCCCGGTTCGTTGTACAGGTCCCAGGCTATGATCCGCTCGTCGTCTTTATGGGCCCTTACCAGGGTTTGCACATAGGACTTGAGGCTTTCCCCGGAGGCCGGATCGTCGGCAATAATAAAGCCGGGACTTGGGGTCCAGCCGCTGTTGTGGGTGTCCGGCCTGGGATCGTCCTGTTTTCCCAGATACGGTTCCTTGACGGCAAAGGCGCAGTCGTCAAAAAAGATGGGTAAAACCGTTATGCCGTTTTTACCGGCGATGCCGAGAAAGGTTTCAAAATTCCGCAGAAAAACTTCCCCTTCTTCCCGCCAGACCAGGTACTGCAAAAACACCCTGCACGAGTTATAACCGTACCGGGAAGCAAGGGCCAGTTCCCGCTCAATTGCGGGGACATCGAAGGATTCGTTCTGCCACATTTCCGTAGAGTTCACCGCCGTAGACGTTACATAGTTGAATCCCAGGATCCACTTTTTGCCGCGATACCATTCGTTGGCTTTAGCCGCTGACCAAACCGTCATACAGTCCTCCGTGAAAGAAACAGCATCTATCGGTTCATAGTTGCCGGGTTTTACAAATGTGTCAAGTATGGAACGGACGCCACAACGAGTTAGTTAGTGGTGAAATCTTGGGGAAACCGTTACCCTTACCGCCAGAGCGGCCGGCTTCGCTCCGGCCGCTATTGATCTTTGCGGACGCGGTTAGCCTTTTAGCGGCATCTCGGTTACGCGCAGGTTGGTTGAACCGTAGGGAATAAGCGTTACCGGGACCGGCTCCCCCAGGATCCTGCCCGCGGGACGGGCCTCGCAGACCCCGCCGGTAAAGCCCCATTCGATGGGCGTCATCAGGGTCTTGAGCGAGACCGGGGGCGCGGCGGGGGAAAAGGGGATTTCGGAAAGAGGCGCTTGGATAAGGACGGCGTTTACCGCCTCTTTTGTAAAGGCGTAGTTCCAGGGGGACAGGGCGAAAAGTTCCCAGTCGCAGTAGGGGAATTTCCGCTCCACACCGTTTCTGGTGAACTCGTGCATAACCCACCGTTCCAGTGGGGCGACGCTGTACACCAGGGGTCCCCGCTCAAGGCAGAACATACCGCCCGGCCGTTCCCTCATGCGGGTTTCAACATGAAGCCGCACGGTAATTTCCGTTTTGCCCTTCCATTCCCTCATGATACGGAAAAAATTTCCCCCTTCCGCGGCCACGCCGTCAATCTCGGCCTTTTTTGCCCAGCCGGGGATCCGCAGGGCAAACACAAAACTTACCGGCGAGGGGGTTTCAATGGTATAGCGTAGCGTTTCCCGGAAGGGGTATTCGGTTTCCAGGCTGATACGAACCGGCACGTTCTTGACGCGGCAGTTGAGTTCCGAGGGGACAAGAACCGTCGAGACGATTCCGTCTTCACCGGCCATGAAGGCCGAAAGGACAAGTTTGGGCCAGCCCTGGTTGAAGTTGGCGGTACAGCAGCCGAAATTCGGTTCCAGACCGAACAGGTGGGATTCGCCGGAATTGGTACCAAATACGACCTTCCCTTCGGGCAGGTAGGAACACTCCACCTGGTTTGTCATCTGATCGTACTGGTGGGTCCACATGTCCGGGCTTAGAGCCGCGGGCAACGCGTTGAAGGCCAGACGTTCAAGGTAATCGCCCCACAGCGGGTTGGCCCCGATGGAAAGAAGCTGTTCATAGGAGTACATGGCTTCCACAACCCCGCAGAGTTCTGTCCCCACAACGGGGCTTGTTCCCGCAAGGCACTCGTCGCCGGTAAAGTGTCCGGTCGCGGTGCCGTGAAAGGTAAACAGGGTTTCCGTGGCCAGTTTTGCAAAGGCATCCGGGTCACTTCCGTCCATCCGGCTTGTAAGGGCGCCGGATTTAAGGCACATGGCAAGGTTCACAACGTGGGTCAGGTAGGTCCAGTTCCGCTCCGGCACGGCATCCCGGTAGTGTTCAAAGAGGCGGAAGTAGTCAATGCCCTGGATCTGAAGTCGTCCGGCAAAATCCAGAAGCCAGTCCCCGCCGCTTCGCTCGTACAGCCAAAAAATGGGGATAAGGCACTCGAACCAGCGGCAGGCCCCCCAGTTGTGCAGGGTGTTTGTTTCGATGTGTTTTGCCGCGCAGCGGAGGGCCAGTGCCAGTATCCCCTCTATCCGTTCATCGCCCGAACAATCGGCATAGAGGGCTAAAACCTTGCAAATCAGGAAGAAAGCCCACATGTCGTAGCCGCTCCGCTCCTGGTCGGCGCAGGGACATATCCAGCCGTCGGCTTTTTGCGCCGCAATGATATGATCGATGTACTTTTTGGCCCTGGCTTTAAGGTCTTCGTCATCCAGAAGGTAGGCAAGGGGAATAAAACCATCAAGCCAGTACGGTACCCGTTCCCAGTTGTCCCCGTCGCCGCCTATCCAGCAGCTGTCCCGAATATCGGGCCAGACTTTGTCCAGATTGCCACTCAGTCCCCCGGCCTGGATTTGAAGCTGCCGCCTTATCCAGCCTGCCGGTTTTAGTTCCCTGCTGGTAAAAGGACGTAACTTCAGGGGTTTTAATGTACCCGGTTCCGCCATACCATCCTCCTTTTCGTCTGAACACACTGAATATCTATAGACCATGCCTGGTAAGGACGCTCCGGTAAAGGTACCGCATTGCATCAGGGTCCGGTACAAAACGCAAAAACTTTTGAGCTTGTTCCAAAACTAATTGACTGTGCGCTAAACGCACACGGTTTTGGAACAGCCTCTTTTAACAAAAATTTTTAACGGCCACTTGACATAATGTACTAGTTCATTTAGGATTGTACTAGATAAATAGTACAATAAATGACGTGTTACAGGAGGCAGCTATGACGGTAATAAAAGCGGAAAACGTGGTGAAGGATTACGGTCTTAACGGGCAGACAGTCCATGCACTGCGGGGGGTGAATTTGGAATTCCAGGGCGGGGATTTTGCCGCCATTGCAGGGCCTTCGGGGAGCGGAAAGTCTACATTCCTCCACCTGGCCGGCTGTTTGGATACCATCACATCGGGCAGCATCATTGTGGAAGGTGAAGATGTGAAGTCTCTTTCCAAACGTCAGCTTGCCCTACTCCGGCGGCACAGCATCGGCTTCATCTTTCAGGCTTACAACCTGATTCCCGTTTTATCGGTAGAAGAAAACATCGGCTTTCCCCTGACTCTGCTGGGAGTGGACAAGCGGGAAATCCGTAACCGGGTCCGGCAGGTTCTCTCCCAAGTAGGGCTTGAGGGCATGGAGAAGCGGCGGCCCAAGGAGATGTCCGGCGGTCAGCAGCAGCGTGTGGCCATTGCCCGCGCCCTGGTAAAGCAGCCTGCCCTGATCCTTGCCGATGAACCTACGGCGAATCTCGATTCCACAATTGGCCGGGAAATTCTGGAACTTATGGTATCACTCAATAAAAGTGAAGGAACCACGTTTATCTTTTCCACCCATGACCGGATGGTGATGGACCATGCCCGCCGGATCATCCAGATCCGGGACGGCCAGGTTGAATCCGATGAAGTTCGCTCCGCATAAGGAAGGGCAGCCATGAAAACCATGTCTTCAATTGTTGAGTTAAAACGGCTGGCCCTGCGGAACCTGGCCCGGCACAAGGTCAAGACCGTCCTCACCTGCGCGGCAATTATGGTGAGCGTTACGGTCTATATCTGGTTGGACAGCTGGATTGGCGGAATGTTTTTAGAATCCCGCCGGAACATTATCAACTACGAGATTGGCGCGGCGAAACTGCAAACCAAACTCTACTTTGACAAGAAAGATGAACTGCCCGGCTACGAAACATTTAGCGGCTGGGAAAACTACGCCGCGGTTCTTGAGGAGGCCGGCTACAACACCGCGCCCCGCTACGCCTTCTCAGGAACCCTGTACTCCTCTACCGGTTCCGCGCCCCTGGTGGTCTACGCCTGCGACCCCGGTGCAGAGGAGCGGGTCCTGGCCTACAGCTCGTACATTGAACTGGGCCGGTACATCAGGAAGGGCGAATTCGGCATTGCCCTGGGGCTGATGACCGCGGACAAGCTCCGTTCCGGCGTTCCCACCCGGCCGGAACCGGCAGAGCTGGAAGAACTGATCGCCGCGGTCCGGGCCGCCGCTGCGGGGGGCTTTGATCCCGGAGACGAAGCTTTTATCCGCTCCTGCTACGCGCCTATGGATCTTAGTGTGCGCTTCGGGGAAACACGGGAATCCGCGGAGGAACGGGCCAAAAGCCGGCTCGTTCTGAAACGGAACCTGTCCCGGCCGGAGTTAGACCGGCTCTGGGAACTGGTGGACCGGACGGGCCGGAACGACCTGCGGATCTCCACGGTCATCGACTACAAGCTGGCCCCGGATTCGATCCGGCAGGACAGCTGGGACGCGAATCTCTGGCCCCGTTTAACCGGGGAAGAACAGCGGCTTGTGGGCGGAATTTACGAATTTGACGAACTTACCGGCGCGTATCTTCTGACGGAGGAAGACCCGGCGAAGCTCGACGCGGTCCTGGCCGCCATGCTGCGGGTGGATTTTTCCGGTGCGGTCCGCCACGTAAACCAGGTGATCGACGCCAGGGTGGTGGGCCTTGTGAACTCCCCGGACCCCTTCACCAACTACAACATCGGCTACATGCCCCTGGACGTACTGCAAAACGAGGCGGGGATGATGCTGGAAGGCCGGATCACGGAACTGTTGATCCGGGACAAGGATCTTGGCGCAGCGGACATGACCAGCAAAATCGAAACAAAGGCGGCCCTCCGCGCCGCGCTGGACGCGGGCCTGGCGAAACGGGGAATGAGCCTTCCTGAAGAACTGGACGTGTTTTTCTGGATGGACTATGTGTCCGACTACCTGGGCTACGAGGCTATGGAATCCGGGTCAACCATGATCTTCTCCGTCCTCCTTTTTTTCCTGGCCTTCATCGGCATTTCCAACACCATGCTCCTGGCCATCCTGGAACGGACCAAAGAGATCGGCATGATGCGCGCCCTGGGCATGACAGAGGGCCAGATGATCTTCACCTACATGGCCGAGGCCGCCTTTCTTGGCCTCATCGGTTCCGTCCTGGGTATTATCGCCGGCTGTCTTCTGAACATCCCGATGGTCAGGTACGGCGTAGACTTCTCGGAGATGATGGAACAGATGGGCGGCAACATGGGTTACCGCATCGCGGGTAACTTCCGGGGAACCTGGCGGCCCGGCGTCATCATAGCCAGCGGTGTAGCGGCCACGTTCCTCTCGTCCCTTATGGCCCTGTTCCCCGCCCGCCGGGCAACAAAAATGGAGATCACGGAAAGTTTGAGGTTTGAATAATGCCCGGCAAGGTAATGAGGAGGGAGGATCGTCATGGATTTCCCGCAAACAGATGATAAAAGGTATCAGTCACCGGTTAATCGGTTAAGGAGGTTTATATGAGTGGTAATTATAAACAGGGGGGGACGGGCGCCCTCACCAGCATCGCCTTCAGGAACATTTTTCGTAATATGCGGCGGACCATGTTCTGTGTGGCGGCGGTGGGAATTGCGGTGTTTTTCATCGTGTTTTATTCGTCCCTTATCGAGGGGATGTTGAAGAGCATGCACGAGGTGGTACAGGTCTTTGAGCTGGGTCACGTGCGGGCGGTGTCGGCCCGCTATGAGGCGGAGAACGAGTACAGCCCCGTCCAGTACCCCGTGGCGGAGGGGCAGAGCCTTGCAGCGGTAATGGAACGGCTCCGGGCCATCCCCGGCGTGCGGGCGGTGTTCCCCCGGATCTCCGCCTATGCCACCCTGCAGGAAAGCCTTGTGAAACACGCGGCCCTCTGGGGCATGAACATGGCGGAGGAGACCGCGGTGAACCACTTCAACCTGACCGACCGGGACGACGGCCTCCTTGAGGGCCGCTGGCCCGGGCCGGGCAGTAACGAATGTGCCGTCGGGCTGCGTTTTGCGGAAAAGGCAGGCATCGGGATCGGCGACCGGATCCCCCTCAAGACTGTGTCCGCACAGTTCTCCGACAAGATGTGGGCCCCGGTGGTCAGCGGTATCTTCCATTTCGACTACGCCAAAGCCGACACGGAAACTATCATTGTGGACTTTAGCCGCCTGCAGCGCCTGTTGGTACTGGACGACGCGACCCAGCAGATCGTCGTCTACGCTGACTCTCCGGAACAAAGCCGGCGCATAGCGGCGGAAATGAAGACGATCACCGGCGCGGAAGACGTAGTTACCGAATGGCAGGATCAGTACTGGATCGTCATGATGAACATGTACGAACCGCTGTACTACCTCATCTACCTTATCTTTCTCATCGTGGCGTGCCTGCTCATCGTCAACACAATTACGATGATCATCCACGAGCGGATCAAGGAGATCGGCATGATGGGCAGCCTTGGTATGACACGGGCCGAGATCGTACAGGTCTTCTTCTTCGAGTCCGTGTTCCTCGCTATGGCCGGGGCCACCGCGGGGGTGATCCTGGGCGGCGTCCTTACCGGCATCGGCCAGTTCTTTCCCCTGCGCTGGACCGCCATTGCCGGTGAAAGCACCTTCGCCGAATTGCCCGCGGCCAGCGCCATATTTTTCTCCTTCAGTTTCGCCAATCTGCTGCGAAGCTGGTTCATGGGCGTACTGGTAGCCTCGGTGTTCACCCTGTTCCCCAGCCTGAAGAGCGCCTTTGTGGAACCGGTAGAAGCGTTACGAAGATAGCACACAGTGTACAACACAGTGCACAGGGCACAGTGAACAGTGAACAATGCACGGTGAACAGCAAATAATTTTTCAGGAGGTTTATGATGAAAGTAACAGCAACGGTATTTGCGATCTTGCTTGTTGTACTGGCGGCCTCATCCGCCTACGGTCAGACACCACAGGCGGCAGAATTGCTGCGGCGGGTGGATGATAACGAAATCTACGCCACCATTGAGTACGAAGGGGAGATGATCATCGAGTATCAGAACCGGCGTTATGTCAAAACCATGAGGGCCTGGGCCAGGGAAAACGCCGACAGTTTTATTGAGTTCACCAACCCCGAAGACCGCGGAACCAAATATTTGAAAAAAAGCGGACGGCTCTACGTGTACTCCCCGGATACCGAAGAAGTAATGCTGATCTCCGGACACATGCTTAAAGAGTCCATGATGGGTTCCGATATGTCCTACGAGGATACCATCGAAAACGAAAAACTTATCAACCGCTACGATCCTGTCCTTAGCGGTTCGGAAATCCGGACCCTGGACGGCGTAAGCCGTGATTGCTGGATACTGGAATTGACGGCCAAGAGCCGCACCGAAAGTTACCCCAAACAACGGCTGTGGATCGACAAGGAAACCGGGGACTGCCTCCACTATGAACTCTTTGCCCTTTCCGGCGCAAAACTCAAGGAGTACAACCTTATCAGGGTTGAAGTACTCGAAGGCCGCCGTTTCCCCGTGGAAATCGAAATTCGGGATCTGTTACGGAGGGGCAGTAAAACTACCATGATCATGCGGAACGTGATCCTGGACCGGCCTATCGCCGACTCGGTTTTTAGCCAGAGGAATCTATCGCGCTAAAAGTTTACCGCACATTGTGCACGTACACAGGAGGACATGATGAGCAGAATACGATGTATGTCCGGCCTGGTTCTGGTCCTGGCGGCGCAGTTCCTTCAGGCGGAACCGGTTGTTTCCGGCTATCTGGATTCCACCGTCTTTATGGGGGCCGGCGCGGGATCCGGTCCCGGCTTTATCTACGGGCTGGAGGAATACGCCAATATCCGGCTTCAGGCACGGGTCCGGGACGAGGCCCTGTTTTACGGCTCCGTTAACCTTAGCGCCTCTTCCGGAAGCTACGCCCAGGCGGTCCTCCCGGTCACAGTACCGGGCCAGACCGCTGTGCCGGGCCCGGCGCTGGTAACGCTGGGCGATAACTACGCGGCGGCCCTGGAACTGGAACGGCTTTACGTTAAAATTTCACGGGAAAAAACCGATTTTCAGGCGGGACTTACCCGGATGGCCTTTGGCTACGGCCTGGTTTTTGGGCCTATGGACTTCCTGAATACCCGGAACCCCCTGCACCCCGATGCCCGGCCGCGGGCGGTTCTGGGGGCGGATCTGGCCTACTACCCCGCGGGGGACCTTAAAGTCCAGGGCTTTAGCGCCGCCGCCCGGAACCCCCTTGCCGGTTCCGGTGCCGGGACCCTGGCGGGACTATCCGCGGAGTACCACGGGGAAAACTTAAGCCTTCAAGGTCTCTACGTGTACGAGTCTCCCCACAATACGTTTACACGGGGAATCCACCGTTTCGGCCTTTCGCTAAAGGGGGATCTTGTCGCCGGTCTGGCCGCTGAAACGATCTATACCCACGATCCCCGCGGCCTTAACACGGCGGAAAACGCCAAAGAGGGCCTTGCCCTTTCCCTGGGCCTTGATTACGCGTTCCTGGGCGGGGATCTCTACGTCCTGGTGGAGTACCTCTACTGCGGGAACCGTTCCTCCGCCGCCGAATCCCTTGGTTTTACGGGAAACCACTATGTTTACGCCAACGGCCTGTACCGCCTGGGCGATTACACCGGCCTGGGCCTTGGTTCTATGGCGGCCCTGGACGATTTTTCCTTTGCCCTTATACTAACAGTGGAGCATGAACTTTTTCAGGGGTTTACGCTGAACCTCAACTGCCAGGTCCCCCTGGACAGGAGCCTTTCCGGCGGGGCAGCCGGTGAATTCGGCCCCCTTCCCCCCGGCGCAGCGGCGGGCCGTTACGTTCAGAGTACCCTTAAGGCACGGCTTAGATTCTAGCTGTTTGCTGCGCTTCGCGCATAAAATTGGGCTTTTACCTCCGGAATTTTTGTGCTACATTTTGAAGGTTCCGGAGGTTTTAGATGACAGATGAAAAAACATATATAGATTCCGAAGAGGGCCTGAAGCGGGTCATGAACAACGGCAAACTCTATGCCAGACTGTTGGAAAAATTCAAGGCCGATACCAGTTTTGCGAATCTTGGCGCCCACCTGTCCGCAGGCGACATGGAACAGGCCCAGATTTCCGCCCATACCCTTAAAGGGCTGGCCGCAAATCTTTCGTTTACCGAACTTTTTGAACAGGTACGGGACCTGGAAAGCCAGATTAAAGAGCGGGCCGTCCCGGACGGCGCCCTGGACACGGTAAAAAACACCTACGATGAAACCTTGAAACGGCTGGACGAGGTAATAGCGAAATATGCCACTTAACACGGAGCCGTTTCCTTCCGTCCTGGTGGTTGATGACGTTAATATGAACGTCATGATTCTTGAAGAGATTCTGAAGGACGAATACCAGATTGCCACCGCCAATAACGGCAAGGAGGCTCTGAAGTACCTGCAAAATGCCAAGGCGCTGCCCAAAATTATCCTGTTGGATGTGATGATGCCGGAAATGACCGGCCGGGAACTTTTTGATATTCTTAAGGCCGAAGAATCCCTGCGGCGGATTCCCGTTATCTTTATTACCGCGGAAAACGATTCTGAGGACGAACTGCTGGCCGCCGGGGCGGTGGATTTTATCAATAAGCCCTTCATGCCCCAGCGGGTCAAACTGCGCGTCAGGAATCAGGTGGCCCTGAAAAACTACAGCGACAATCTGGAACAGATGGTGGCGGAAAAAACAGCGGAGGCTACCGCCACTCTGGACAACGCTCTTCAGGGACTTGCCAACGTTATTGAACACCGGGACCTTGAATCCGGGGAACATGTCAAACGGACCCAGCTTTATGTAAAGGCCCTCTGCGATTACCTTATCAGTACCGATTCAATATACGCGCGGGAACTGCGGAGGCTGGATTCCTCCACCATTGTAAAGGCTATGGCCCTTCACGACGTGGGGAAAATCGCCATCCCCGACCGCATTCTTTTGAAGCCCGGACGTCTTGACGATGAGGAATTCGCCGTTATGAAAACCCACACCGTCCGGGGAAAAGAGATTATCGGCGAATTGGGGGATGTAAACAGTTCCCTTTACCTCAGGCACTGCGAGGATATCTGTTACGGCCACCACGAACGCTACGATGGCAAGGGCTATCCCCAGGGTTTGAAGGGCAGCGATATTCCCCTGGCGGCGCGGATTGCCAGCCTGGCGGATGTGTATGACGCGCTGGTCTGCGCACGGGTCTATAAAGCGGCCCTTTCCTACGATGATGCTGTTGCCATCATACAGGATGGCCGGGGTACCCAGTTTGATCCGGTGCTGGCCGACGCGGTGGTAACACTAAAGAATGAGTTTAGAGATATTGCCCAGCGGCATTAAGCCGGATCCGCCTGTGAATTTCCGGCAGAGGAACGGAATGTGAAAACTCCCCCGCCTGACGCGCGGCTGCGGGATATCGAGATAAACGCCAACAAGGCAAGCCTCTTAATCCGCCTTTACACGGAAATGGATACGGGTCTTTCGTTTCCCGGCCAGGCCGGTCAGGACCTCTTGGCCTACCTTTATTTCCGGGGCAAGAAAACCGGTTTCTTCCTGGACATCGGCGCCCATGACGGCAGAACCTACAGCAACAGCTACGTTTTTGAGCAGCTTGGTTGGCGGGGGGCCTGTGTGGAACCCCTGCCCGGTGTTTTCGAACAACTCCGGCAGAACCGCCGCTGCGACTGTTACCAGGCAGCCCTGGCCGCTTCCGCCAGTCCCGGCGCGGTTTTTGTTCATGCCGTGGGGGTGGATACCCTGAGCGGCCTGGAATCGGAACTGGCCGGCGGCCATGAGGACTGGATCGTACGGGAAGGCGGCCGGCCTGAGCGTATCCGCGTAAAGACCCTTACTTTTTCCGGACTTATGGCCAGCTACCCGGACCAGCAGACCATCGACTTTCTTTCACTGGACGTAGAAGGGGCGGAAATGGCCATTCTGCGGACCATCGATTTTGAAACGTACAATTTTGGCCTTATCACCGTGGAGTGCGTTGAAGAGAAGGAAGGGGAAGACCTGCGCGATTTCATGGCCGCAAAGGGCTACGGGGTGCTGGCGGACCTGGGGCTGGACCTCATGTTTGCCCCCCAGTCCCGCGTCGAGGTGGGGGAATTCCCCGGCAGGCCGGTCCACGTACTTCCGCCGGTCCCGGAGCGCCCGGACCCTTAGCAGCCCTGGACGAATTTAAAGAAATTCATGGCGATAAATCTAAGGTTGCTTTCCCAAAGACTGAAGTTTTGGGAAAGCCTCGATAAATACAGTTTAGACAGGCTTCACCTGTTCCGGCTTCTCCGTCCGTTCCTGAAGGATACGGTAACGCAGGTAGAGTTCTTCCAGCGTGTGGTAGGGGCCCGTTGCGGCGGACCTTTTGCGAAACCTGGCCGCCTCCTGGCGGTCGGTGTAAAAATCGAAGATGTTCCGTATGTCGCCGCCCTCTACCGTCGTAAAACTCGGTTTATGCCCCAGGTAGCTTTTTACCTCGTCGTAGTTCACCGCGTTGATCCTGAAACGCACAAGCCGCGTGCGGACCTGCCGGATCTCCTCAAAAGAGAGGCCGAACAGAAATTCTTCCAGGGCCCAGCGGATTTCGTCGTTTCTGGAACCTTCACTCATGAAATCCTGCCAGTCCGGGCCCATTTCAAACGAGATGCGGAAAAGCTCGCTGTTGCCGTCCATGGTCCCAAAAGCCGGAGGCGTTTCTTCCCGTGCCGACCACAGGGCCTCAAGGGCGGGCAGGTGGCGGTTTGTCCGCGCGTCGGTACCACTGTCCCACAGGGAGATAAGGTCGTTGGCAATGCCCAGCTTGACCTCCTGGGAAAAACCGGGGTCTTCCAGACAAGAAAAATACACCGCTTCCGCCATCAGAGTACTGATCACCTGAAAGGCACTGGATTTGAAGGCGCGGGTCCAGGCCGCTTCGTCCTTTGAGATGGTGTGGAGCATGGTGTAGTAGTGAAATTTCGCCACCAGGAAACCGCGGATTGCCAGGACCTTGGTGGGGATGTGTAGCAGGTGGTTCCCGGAAGAGAAGGAGCAGAGGGATTGGATAAGCTGGCCCTCGTCCCGTTTTTTCCCCATAAGGCGCTGGGACTCCCGGACGGAGGGAAACCGGGCCACGGCGTTACCCAGGGCAATAAGACATTCGTATCGCTCGTGAAGCCCCGCCAGGTCCTGGGACTTCAATTCGGTAAGGACCTTCTCGATTTCCACGATGAGCCGCGTTTCCTCATCGCTTAAAATAAGCAGCCGCCCTCCCATAGCGCTCATCATGACTTCCTTTTGCGCAAAAAACGGGACGCTGCGGCAGACAGAGCCCGGAATTTTCCAGACCTGACATCGGGTTTGAAACGCGACATGTATCTAGGCTATCGCGCAGTTGTCGTTAAATCAAGCAAAATAATTTACTTTCTGCAAAAATCAGCGTCTTTGAAAGCGTTTTCAGGCAATGCGACCCCTTGATCCCGGCAGGGACAGGCATTATAATGAAAATGCTTGTTTTCCGGGGGTGTACCGGTTTCGACTGTTGCGATTCGGGATACAGGCTGCAGGTGGAGTGCCTAGCTCCTGATTAGGCAAAACTTTAACTGCCAACAACGACAGTTACGATTACGCCTTAGCTGCGTAACCGCGTGGAACCCTTCCGCCGCCTTGAGGAAGGGCTTCCGCGTCACAATCAAGGCTGGCCGTGTTTCCGGCGCCGGACGGGACACGGTAAGACACAGACGGATACGGACGGGCCGCACGCCGTTTAGCCAAGCCTGTCCCGACAATACAATAAACGGCTAAACCTGTAGACGCTTGTGTTTCACGCATCAGGACGCGGGTCCGACTCCCGCCACCTCCAAA
>JAITJW010000177.1 GCA_031278715.1 Treponema sp.
CGGCTTTAGTCCTGTATCGGGGGAGGAAAGATCGTTTTTAAATCAATGTTCAGGCCCGGCAGTACCGAGACCGGCGCCAGGTCCGATGTGTACTGTGCGAGCGCGTCGTGCGGGCCGGCAATGCCGTAGGCGTTCGTTACGAACCGGCCCTGATCAAGGATATGAACCTGAACAGACGCGGTATCATTGTCAACGATCCAGTATTCGCGTACCCCCGCGTTAAGGTAATGGTGAAATTTAAAAAGCCTGTCTTTTTGGGCGGTAGAGGGGGACAGGACTTCGATCACCAGGTCGGGGGGCCCGTTACAGCCCCTTTCGTCAATTTTTGAGGGGTCGTAGACCACTACGATATCCGGCTCCACCACCGTGTCGTCGCTGCGGTCCTCCTCCGGGTAAAGCCGGACCCCGAAGGGGGCGATGAACACCTGGCAGGGTTTCCCCTCTAAAAAATTGTAAAGTTTGTTGAACAATGTTCCACAAACTTTTTGATGGACGGTAAGTGGAGGGGGCATCATAAAAATCTTTCCGTCGATAATTTCCGCCCGGAAATCTTCGTCCCACTCAAGATAATCGGCATACGTATAACGCTCAGCGTGTAAACGCGTTGCGTCTGAACGCGTTGCGTCTAAACGCGTTGCGTCTAAACGCGCTGCGTCTGAACGCACCGTGTCGGAAAGCGGTTTTTTATATGCCGAAGACATAAACTTCTCCCTTATGTATCAGTACTTCGAATCGTACCCTTAATCTGCCCGCTTGTAAAGGATTCGCGCAAGTTGAAGTCTGGCGGTATATGTGTTATGGTATCAATGAGGAATTTTATGAAAAAGTACGTGTGCGGCGCCTGCGGTTATACCTACGACCCGGCGCTAGGGGACCCTGACGGGGGTATTAAGCCGGGAACCGCGTTTGAGGATATCCCTGACGATTGGGTATGCCCTGTCTGCGGTCTTGGGAAAAGCGCTTTTAACCCGGAGTAGCCATGTTAAGCCGGGAAGATTTTATTTTTACCATCGGTTATGACGGCCCCCACGCGGTGGTGGACAGCCAGGCCAGGCGGCGCTACGGTTCCCTGTCCACACGGGAACTGGCAGAACGGGGGCTTTACCGGGCGGCTTACGCCTCCGTGGTCTACGCCCGATGGGCGGACGCCCGATGGGCGGACGCCCGGGGGCCGGGTAAGGCGGCGGGACAGGGCGGCCCGCAGGGGGCCGGGCAGGAGGGCTGGGAATCCGGGCTTGCCGCCTTTGTGGAAGTGTACAACCGGAATTCCGGTTCCGGCCTTACCGTCGATTCCCCGCTGGATCGTCTTTTCGGGGTTTTCCCCGTCGAAGTAAAGCGGGCCATCATCCTGTAGCCCCCTCACGACCTTATCGTCCTGTAGCCCTTCAGGACCTCATCGTCCTGTACTTCTTCATGAAGCCCCTTCGGCCTTGTCCTCAAAATCTCCTGACGTACTTTCAATGGCCTGGTCAATGGTGCCGAAGAAATGATCCGGCCCCAGGTCGTTTACAAGGCCCGCTTTTTGCAGGGCCTTGTAGGGCTGTTCCCGAATCTCCGTTATGAACAGTTTGATTTTATGGGAGCGGCACTGGGATACGAAGGATTCAAGGGCCGCAATACCGGTGGAGTCGATGACCGACGCCGCCCCCATGCGCAGTATGAGTACCCGCGGGGGCTTTGATACGTTCCGCAGGGTATGTTGCAGCATGTCCGCTACGCCGAAGAAGAAGGGCCCGGTAATCTCGTAAATTTCAAGGCGCCGGTGGGAAAGGGCCTCTATCTGGTTTTTAGTCCCGGCCCCGATTTCGCCGCAGGCAAGCTGCATTATAACTTCGCTGTTTTCCATCTTGATCGCGGAAACCTCAACCATCCGCCTTATGAACAGGAACACTGCCATGATCACCCCTGCCTCCACCGCGAAGGTCAGATCAAAGGCAACGGTCAGGACGAAGGTGGTCAGCAGTACCGCAGAATCGCTTTTGGAGGATGTTTTTATAAGCCGGATAAAGCGGCCCACGTTGCTCATGTCCCAGGAAACGACGATAAGCACCGCGGCCAGGCTTGCCAGGGGAATGGCGGAGGCCGCGGGGGCAAGGAAGAGGATAAATACCACAAGGGTAAGGGCATGAACCATGCCCGCCACGGGGCTTACCGCGCCGCTTTTAATGTTGGTGGCGGTCCGGGCAATGGCCCCGGTAGCAGGGATGCCCCCGAAGACCGCGCTTACCACGTTCCCCAGGCCCTGGGCGGCAAGTTCCATGTTGGCATTGTGGCGGTCCCCGGTCATGCCGTCGGCCACGACCGCGGAAAGCAGGGATTCTATGGCCGCTAAAATAGCAATGGTAAAGGCGTCCGGCAGGACGGCGCGGATCACGGACCAGCTTATCTGGGGCAGGCTGGGGGCCGGCAGCGAGGAAGGGATACCCCCAAAACGGGTTCCGATGGTTTCCACTGCCGCCCCCTCCGGAAGTTTCAAAAGAAACGATACCAGTGTGGCCACAGTTACCGCCACAGCAGCCGCGGGAATACGGGGGGCAAGACGCCGCAGAATCAGTATGAGGATCAGGGTTCCGGCGCCCAGGACAAGGGCCGTAACGTTGAACGTCGTGAGGTAGCGAAAATGGTCCGCCCACTTCTCGACAAAGGCGGGGCGTATCGAATCGATTCTGAGGCCCAGAAAATCTTTTACCTGCTGGGAAAAGATCAGCACTCCGATGCCGGTGGTAAAACCGGTGGTTACCGGATAGGGGATGTACTTGATAAATTTCCCCAGGCCGCTTAAGCCCATAAGCAGAAGTATGAGGCCGGCCAGCAGGCCCGCTGTGGCAAGGCCCCCCATGCCGTGTTCGGCGGCCACCCCAAAGATAATGACGACAAAGGCGCCGGTAGGCCCGGCGATCTGGTATTTACTGCCCCCCAGGAGGCTTACGATAAACCCGGCCCCGATGGCGGTGTAGAGACCCTGGGCCGGAGTTCCCCCGGCGGAGATGCTGAAGGCCATTGACAGGGGCAGGGCCACAATCCCCACGATAACCCCTGCCATCAGGTCTTTGCCGAAGTCCGCTGGCCCATAGGCCGCGGGCCCGTAAGCCGCGGACTTTCCCGGCCCGGCGGCGCCTTTTCGGGGTAGAATTTCGAGCAGCCGGGGCCGCAGGCTGCCAAGATCAAAAAACCCCGGAAACATTGGTTTTCCGCTCTTCATATTGTGGAGCATACTACATTATACTCGGCTTAATTTTCTATGCCGGACTATAAGGGCTCCGGCGCCAATGCGGGAGGCTACATGTCCGCTGTACAGTACGATCTGGTCCTTAAAGGGGGAACCCTGGTAGATCCCCTGGGGACTGCCCGGAGCAATGTGAGGGCGGATCTGGGGATCAGGGACGGCAAGCTGGCCGCGGTTTCGGACGGAATCGATCCTTCCTGTGGCGGGGATGTCTATGACGCCGCGGGTCTCTTTATCCTTCCCGGCCTTATCGACGCGCATGTCCACTTCCGGGACCCCGGCCTTACCTACAAAGAGGATTTCGGCAGCGGTTCAGCGGCGGCGGCCTGTGGGGGAATCACGACGGTGGCGGACATGCCCAATACCCTGCCCCCTACCGCGGGGACGATTGAATTAAGGGAGAAGGCCCGCGCCGCAGGGGAAAGATCCTATACGGATTTCGGGCTTTTCGCCCTTTTAACTCAGGACAACCTGGAGGAGACGGGGGGACTTATCCGGGAAGGGGCCCTGGGGTTTAAGGTCTTCCTGGGAACCTCGGTGGGGAACATCGCCGCTCCCCCCCTGGGGACCCTGTACGGGCAGATGCGGCGGGCCGGGCGCAGGCGGATTGCCTTTCATGCGGAAGATAACGAGTTAAACGAGTACTTTACCCGGCTGTGCCGGGGGATTCCCGGTAACGATCCGACCCTTTTAGCCCGCGCCCGGCCCGATATTTCCGAAGCGGAGGCTGTGGCCAGGGCTATCCGCCTTGCCGAATACACCGGGGCGGCCATACACATCTGCCATGTCAGCGCCAGGCGCAGTCTTGCCCTTATCCGGGAGGCAAAACGGCGGGGGCTGCCGGTCAGCGCGGAAACCTGTCCCCAGTACCTGTTCCTGGACTCAGGCGATTACCCGCGCCTGGGGACCAGGATGAAGGTCAACCCCCCCGTCCGGGGCGCCGAAGACCGGGAGGCCCTGTGGCAGGGCATTGCGGAGGGGATCATCGACATGATCGCCACGGACCACGCCCCCCATACGGCGGAGGAGAAGGACCGGCCCCTCTGGGAGGCCCCCCCCGGAATTGCCGGGGTGGAAACATCGGCGCCCCTCATGCTTACCGCGGTGAACCGGGGCCGTTTAAGCCTTAACGACTACGCCCGGATCGCCTCCCTGGGCCCGGCCCGTGTCTGGGGGCTTTACCCCCAAAAGGGCAGCGCCGGTATCAACACCGACGCGGATTTTACGATTGTGGATATGAACAGGACCGGCGTCATCAGGAACGCCGGACTTCACTCTAAACATCAAACTTCCCCCTACGACGGGTTTGAAACCACCGGAGCCCCCGTTGCGGCCCTGCTGCGGGGGTGTTTTATCATGAAAGACGGCGTGCTGACAGGGAACGCCGGATTTGGCCGTTTTGTGTATCCGGCACAGCCGGAACCCGCGGATCCCGTCGCCGCGGACTAAACCGGAGGAACCAGCCATGCGTTATACCCCCCCACAACCCGATCCCCTTGCCGATGCCCTGGAGCCAGTCGCCCGGGGCCTTAAACTTTCCCTGATAGAGATCACGGTTTCCCGCCACCGGGGTTCTACCCAGGTTCGCATCGTCGTGTATAAAGACGGGGACATCAGCCTGGACGATTGTTCGGCGTTTCACCGGGCAGCCCTTCCCCGACTGGAGCTTGCCTTTTCCGGACAGGATCTCTACGTCGAAGTGTCCAGCCCCGGCATCGACCGGCTTATCAGGGACGGCGGGGAGTTCCGCCATTACACCGGACGCCGGATCCGCTGTTACCGGATCGATACATCCGACTGGTTCTCCGGTCGCCTGGTTTCGTCCGATGAGAACGGAATTGTGCTGGAAAAAGACGGGGAGCGCTGCCCCCTGTCCTATGAAATTATCGCCAAGGCCCGCCTGGAAGACTCTTAGAATGTACCGGACATTTACAACGACCGGTCCAGAAAGTAAAATTGCCGGCAGCTTGTTGCGCGTCGCTCATAAAACTGCCGGGTACTTTTATATTCGTTCCAAATTGAGAGGGACCCCCTATGTTGAAGCTGAAGGTCATAGCCTGTGATGTTTTGAAGCGCGAAGTTGCCTGGCTGGGCAGCCGTTCCACCTGCGTTGTGGATGTAACGTATCTGCCGCAGGGTCTTCACGCCACCCCGGACATTTTGCGGGAAAAACTGACTGAGCAAATTGAACTGGCGAACCGGGGTTACCCCTACAACCATTACGGTCTGAGACCCTCCTACGATTACATCCTGCTGATCTATGGACTCTGCGATAACAGCGTTGTGGGCCTTACCAGCGAAAATGTCCCCCTGGTAATACCCCGCGCCCACGACTGCATTACCATGCTCCTGGGCTCCCGGCAACGCTACGGGGAGATGTTCCACGGCCATCCGGGGATCTACTGGTATTCCAGGGGCTGGATCGAATGTTCCGAACAGCCGGGGGAGGAACGGTATACCCATACCTATGCAGCCTATGTGGAGCAGTACGGGGAAGACAACGCCGAATACCTTATGGAAATGGAGCAGGGCTGGTTTAAGTCCTACAACCGGGCCGTTTTTATTAACTGGAAAGAGCTGGGAAACGACGAGTATTACCGGAACTACACCAAAGCCTGCGCCACCTACCTGCGCTGGGATTACCGGGAGCTAGACGGGAACCCTTCCCTGCTGGAAAAAATGCTGAACGGCGTATTTGACGAGGACGAGGTTCTTGTCATACCGGAGCATAGAACCATCAGCGCCAGCTACACCGGGGGGATCCTGAGTTATACCTGAAGGGCAGGGGCTTGCGAAGCCCCCTCCCAGCTTCAGTCTCCCGAATTCCTCCGTCTCCTCTTCTAACAGTGCCCAACAGTTTGTTGACCGAGTCAGGGCGGATACTTATAGTGGAGTCATGGCGGAAATGGATACTCTGGAAAGACTGGCGACAAATCTGCCTCTGGAAGAACGTCAAAAGATGTTTGAAAGACTGCAAACCTTGTCAAAACTTTCGGAGGAAAGTTTATACCCCGTCTCGGCGAATGAAAAAACAGAACCGGCCCTTTCGGTCGAAAAGCAATACACCGCCCTGCCCTGGTACTTCCGGCTGTTTTATTTTATTCTGAGTATTTTCAAGAACAAGACGCCCCAGCAAATTTTTACAGACGCCCAGATTAGCAAGCTGGGGAACCGTATTGATACCGAGTATCCGGGGTTTTACAATTACCGGAACGGGCTTCTGTTAACGGATTTTAACCGGCTTCTTGCGGCCCTGAAAGAAGACGCCCGCTTTTTCTTCGATGCCCTGGATATTTCTGTAAACCGTGACCGGGGGGACTTTTATTCGTTCCTCGGTTCCCTGGAAATGCCGGAGATCCACCGCGCCCTGGAGGTGGAAACGGAACCGCAGGAACTGCGGGCCAGGAACCCGGTGATTCCCGATTCGGAACTGCGTCAAAGTGCCCTGCGGGTCATGGAGGAGATATTCACCCGGATCACCGAAGTCCAGCGGACCGCCATGTACCGTAACGCGCGAGCCCTGTACTGCCTGAAAGAACTGGCCTCCTTCCTCTACGACCGGGTCCTTCTGGCCTTTAGTTCCGGGGAGGGGTCCTGTTCCATCAAAGTAGTAAAGGAAATGCTGGGTTCCCTGAACAATATCCTCTTTTCCCTTAAAGACCCCCCCTCCCTTGCCCTTCTGGAATCCCTCTTTATCTTTATTTTGCAGGAACGGGCGATGCTTCCCGTTCCCGCTAAGACCGGAAGCGGGAACGGTGTTGCCGCAAACGGTAACCTTATAACCGGCGACGCCGGTTACGGCAGTGCCGGTTACGGCAACGGGACAACCGGCAGTGCCGGCTACGGTAACGGGACAACCGGCGATGCCGTACCTAGTAACGCCGTACCTGGCGACGCCGACGCCGGTTACGGCGACGCCGGTTACGGCGCCAGCAAGGATCTTCAACGGCTCCTTAACCGGGCGGAAAAGGCCCTTATCAACATCAGGAATTTTAACCGCCGCCTGCCCCTTACCCTGATCCTCAAGTGCGGAAACCGGGACATAAGCTACTACCCGCGGCAGATTTCAGGCGGGGAAGACTGGTACACGGTGTACCGGGATTATTGGCGGCGGTATATCACCGCCCGTTTCACCGCGTATATGAAGAACCGCCGCCGCGAGGAACTTGGGGAAATCTACAGGATCTTCTTTGGCGGTGCGGAACCGGCAGGTCTGGCAAACGCCGCCGGTGAAAACAATACTGAAGGCTTTCCGCTGAGTGTCGCCCCGGCCCTGTCCTTCCTGCTGGGTTTTTATAAACTGGTATTCGTACCGAAGATCAACCCCCTGCTGCTGCCCCTGGTGGCGGAGGGGGGATTCAACAACAAAGAAAACCGGACCGAATTTACCGGGGCTTATAACGATCTTGCCAAGCTGGGAACCGACATTCAGAATCTTGATGAAAAAATCGGGGCCGGGGGAATCTACGGAGAACGTTACGCCCAGGCCCGGCAGGACATGTCCTCCCTTCCGATTAAGCGGCGGAAGATACAACTGGTCCTTGAAGATGCCGGGGAAGATGGCCGGCAGATCATTGAGCGGGCCCGGCTGGCCGCCGACACCATCGTGAACATCATTACGGGGATCGTGAATAAGGAAAGCGGCCGTTACGACTCTCTTTCCAACCTTGCCCTGTTTGAGGTCAAATTTCCCGGTTTTCCTGTGAAACTGCGGGAAACCGGAGAACAATTGAAGGAAACCCTGAAAACGCTGGACGCCATTGCCGTACTGGAAACAGAACTCGAAAAGAATTAAGCGGAGGTACTATGCTGGATTACCGGAACCCCTGGAGGCAGCGTGTCGCGGGGGCCTTGAACACCCTGTTCCGTAATGTGGGGCTGGAAACTGTACTGGAGGCTTCACAGCTTGTCGTGGAAGCCCCCCCCAGACCGGAACTGGGGGACCTGGCCTTCCCCATGTTCGGTTACGCCAAACTCCTGCGTAAGGGGCCGCCCTGGATCGCCGGAGCCCTCTGCGAGATCCTTGCCGCGGACAGTTCCGGCGGTGTTTTTAACGCAGAGGGCCCTTATCTGAACCTGCGGCTTAACCGGGGGGATATGGCGGCCCAAATTCTTACTGCCATCTTTGAGGGGGAGGGCCCGGCGGAAAAGGCGGCGGATTTTCCCTTTGGCCGGCCCGGCACGCTGGACGGCAAACGCATTATGGTGGAGTTCTCCAGCCCCAACACCAATAAACCCCTGCACCTGGGGCACCTGCGCAACGACGCGCTGGGGGAAAGCGTCTCCCGTATTCTAAAAGCCTGCGGAGCGCAGCTGTACAAAGTCTGTATCATCAACGACCGGGGTATCCATATTTGTAAGTCCATGCTCTCCTACCTGGAACTGGGAGGGGGGAGGACCCCCGAATCCGAAGGGGTTAAGGGCGATCACTTTGTGGGGGATTGGTATGTCCGTTTTAGCCGGGATCTGAAAGCCCAGACTGAGGCCCTGGCAAGGGAAAAGAATCTGGACAGCAAAGAAGCGGAAGCCCAGGCCCCCCTGATGCTTAGGACACGGGAACTGCTGCGCAAATGGGAGGCCGGGGACGCGGAAACCGTGGAACTGTGGAAAAAAATGAACCGCTGGGCCGTGGAAGGCATGAAGCAGACCTGGGACCGTACCGGAATTTCCTTTGACAAGTTTGACTATGAAAGCCGGACCTACCTCCTGGGAAAAGACGAGATACTTAAAGGACTGGAACAGGGTATCTTCTACCGGGACGCCGACGGTTCGGTTCAGGTTGACCTGAGCGATGAAAAACTGGACAGGAAGGTGCTGCTCCGCAGTGACGGAACCTCAATTTATATTACCCAGGATATTGGAACCGCCATTTTCCGCCACAAAGACTGGCCGTTTGACCGGCTGATCTATGTGGTGGCTTCCGAGCAGCAGTACCACTTTAAGGTGCTGTTTTCGATTCTGCGTAAACTCAGGTTTACCTGGGCAGAGGATCTGTACCACCTTTCCTACGGCATGGTGAACCTTCCCGAAGGGAAAATGAAAAGCCGGGAAGGAACCGTGGTGGATGCCGATGAACTTATCGACAGTCTCAGGGACATGGCCCTGCAGGAGATCCGTAACAAAGACCGGGAAGAGGCCGTGGGAGACCCCGTGGCCGTGGCGGAGAAGATCGCACTGGGGGCCCTGCACTACTACCTCCTGCAGGTATCCCCCTCCAAAGACATGCTTTTTGACCCCAAGGAATCCCTTTCGTTTAACGGTAACACCGGCCCTTACTTACAGTACATGGGGGCCCGTATTTCGGCCCTGCTGAAAAGGGCCTGCGCGACCGGCGCGGAGGGGAAAAAACCGGTTCCCGGTGCCACATGGGACCCCGCCCTGCTTAGCGGAGACGCCGAATGGGAGCTGATCAAAACCCTGGCCGTGTATCCGGCTACCGTGGCCCAGGCCGCGGAGGAGATGGATCCCTCGCTTATCACGGCCTACCTCTACGAGCTGTCGAAAAATTTCAGCCGCTTTTACCACGACTGCCCCATCCTGAACGCCGGGACGCCTGCCCTGGCCGCTTCCCGTCTTGCCTTGAGCAGCGCGGTGCTGGCGGTACTCCGCGAGGCCCTGGAACTGGTCAACATCCCCTTTTTGGAAGCAATGTAGCGATAAGGGCAAGAAAGCCGAAGAACGCGGCAAAAACGCAGTAAGCCGGGGCTTATGTGGGTGTCTACGGCCCCTGGGCGGACACCATTAAAGAACTGCAGCCCGGCCTTACCAATACGATATCGCCCAAATCGGAAAAGGCGGGAAAGGTCCCCAATATCCTCAAGCTGCCGGACTACATGTACAGCCCGGAAGGTTCCGAGCTTATCAACTTTGGCGTCGAGGGGCTGTCCTATACCGGTACCCGGCCGGTGTCTGACACCGCAGCTTATGGGCATAGGCCGCTCCCAGCAGATCTACCAGGATGCCTACGACGCCTACATGAAAAAATAGTTTCGTTGTGCTTTACTATACAGGCGCCCTTACAGGCGCCTTTTTTCTACCGTGAAAAAAGGACAGCAGAAAACAGACGGCAAGGAGCAGACACATGGATAAACATTTAACCGAGGCCCTGTCCGGGCAGACGGGCAACTACATTCTTCCCTTTTTATGGATGCACGAGGGCAACACGGGCCGCCTTCGGGATTT
>JAITJW010000014.1 GCA_031278715.1 Treponema sp.
AAACCGGCGAAGCCGTAAGGGTGATGAAGCTCGTTGACCTGGTATTCCTCTCGGATGAAAAAAAGTGCGGCATTGCATGTAACATATAGGGGGAAGCGGCGGGACCCCCAAGACTTGCCCGCTCTATGATTTCCGGCACTGCGATAGGGAACCCCGCCCGGACGGGCGGATGTCTTTTCACGGCTGTATCGGCGGTATAAAAAAATCGTTGTACCCGGCGAAGAAGGAAATCAAATGGGGCTGTTCCAAAACTTCAGTTTTGGAACAGCAACCTTAAAATCCGCAGTTTTGCAAGGCTGAAAGCCTGAGAAACTGCAAGAGTCTAGTCCAAAACCGTGCCCCCGGCTATGCCGGGAACGTGAGCGCACAGTCAATTAGTTTTGGAACAGGCTCAAATGACATCGTTGGAGCGTCTTGAAAACACCTTCCGGGGCCGGTTCCAAGCCCCGTTCCTCAATGCGGTAATCCCGGAATTTATTGTTGACAAGATACGGAACAGGGTTTATTGTAACTTTAAGTATTTTTTGTTTTAAGGATGAAAACATCTGTGTGGTATACAGGTAATAATGACAAAAACACGCTTATGATAAACCGCCAACATTTTTGTATACCTACCCCCCCCCCCCCCCCCCGATAGATTTACTAGGGATTACGCGTTTCAAAACATCCTTTTTTTCTCTTTATCGTCCGGCCCCCCCTCCCTTATTAACCCTCAGGCGATCCCCCGCGGTCCTCCCGCAGGGACTGCCCCGTTACGGTATAGCCCCTTTTACTCCAATACTCAGCGAGGTTCACCATGAGTAGTCTTCATAAACTTCTGGACGGTAAAGGCCTCCGGTCGGTACTAAAGAACTATGAACTCTACCTGTTCCTGGTTCCCGCTGCGGTTTTGACCTTTTGTTTTGCCTATATTCCCATATACGGCGTCCAGATTGCCTTTAAAAATTTCACCCCTGTTAAGGGTATCTGGGGCAGCCCCTGGGTAGGATTCCATCAATTTTTGAGATTCTTTCGTACCAATCAGTTTAAAATCGTAGTATCCAATACCTTTTATCTGAGTATCTATGGGATTATTGTAGGCTTTCCTCTCCCCATAGCCCTGGCCCTGATGATGAATTCCATGGCAGCCCCCAGATTCAAGCGGATTCTGCAAACCATAACCTATATGCCCTATTTTATTTCCATTGTGGTTCTCGTGAGCCTGGTCAACATTTATCTTTCCCCTACCGGTCTGGCGGGGCACATCAGCAATTTTTTCGGCGTTGCACCTCAAAATTTTATGGCCAACCCGGTGGTATTCGGCCACACCTATGTCTGGTCCGGGGTATGGCAGGGCATGGGCTGGGGCAGCATCATCTACCTGGCGGCCCTGTCCTCGGTGGACCCGACCCTCTACGAGGCGGCCACCATAGACGGCGCCAATAAATGGCAGAAACTAATCCACATTGATCTACCCACCATCGCCCCCACCTGTACCATCCTGCTCATTTTAAGCGCCGGGGGGGTTCTGAACGTAGGATTTGAAAAGGCCTTCCTTATGCAGAACAACCTGAACCTTTTAAGAAGCGAAGTCATCAATACCTATATATACAAGGTGGGGATCCAGAACACCCAGTACAGTTACTCCGCCGCGGTGGGACTCTTCAACAACCTTATCAATTTTGTAATCCTGGTTGCGGTGAACCGGATATCGGGAAAACTGAGCGAAACAAGCCTCTGGTAGGAGATAATCATGTTCAGAAAACGGCAGGGTTTAAGCGATACCTTTTTTGACGGGGTAGTGTTTGTTTTGAGTATCCTCATTCTCATCATCATGGCGTACCCCCTGTACTTTATTATCATAGCCTCCTTCAGCGATCCTACCTATGTCAATACCGGCAGGGTCTGGCTTTGGCCCTCCCACATCACCATGGAAGGCTACAACCGGGTCTTTGCGGATGCCCGGATATGGCGGGGTTACCGGAACACTATTTTTTATACCGTTGCCGGTACGCTGATAAGCCTTCTCTTTACCCTGCCGGCAGCCTACGCCCTTTCCCGCAAGGACCTGAAGGGCCGTAACTTCCTGATGATGTACTTTGTGTTCACCATGTTCTTTTCCGGCGGGCTTATCCCCACGTATTTGACGGTGAATAACTTTAAGCTGACCAATACCATCTGGGTGCTGCTCATCCCCTTCTCCGTGAGCGCCTATAATCTGATCATCTCCCGTACCTTTTTCGCCTCCACCATCCCCCAGGAACTGCTGGAAGCGGCCATCATAGACGGCTGCGGCAACACCCGGTTTTTTATATCCGTGGTGCTTCCCCTGTCCAAGGCGATTATCGCGGTTGTCGGCCTCTACTGCGCCGTGGGGCAGTGGAACCAGTTCTTCCTCTCCCTGGTGTACGTTCGGTCCGAAAGTCTTATGCCCTTGCAGATCGTGCTGCGGAATCTGCTTTTGCAGTACCGGTTTCTGGAGACCAGCGCCAGCAGTAATTCATCCGAGATACAGAGAATAGCCGACGCAATGAAATACGCCATCATCATTATTTCTACCGTTCCGGTAATGTGCTTTTATCCCTTTATCCAAAAGTATTTTGCCAAAGGTGTCATGATCGGCGCCGTAAAAGGGTAATCAGGAAGCTCCCGGAGGCGGCCCGTCCCTTGGGGTTTCCTAAAAATATTTACCAAGGAGGAATCCTATGAAAGGATCCAAAAATTTGATGTGGGTTATGCTGATAATTTTCTGTGGAGTGTTTGTATCGGCCTGCGGGGGTGCCAAATCCTCCGGCGGGGGCAAGGCGGCTTTTAACGAGACCGGTTTTCCCATTGTTAACGAGCCGATAACCCTGAAAGTCATTGCCGCAAAAAGTACCGTCAGTAATGACTACTCCGATCTTCCCCTTTTCCAGGAGATTGAGAAGAAAACCGGGGTCAAGGTGGAATGGCAGTACACCGGCGTTGACTGGGCAACCCAAAAGCCCCTGATCCTGGCCAGTAACGATCTGCCGGACGTGTTCTTTGGCCGGACCGCGGTTACCGAAAGCGATGTGGTCAGTAACATGGGGCTCTTTGTGCAGTTGGACGATCTCATCGAAAAGTACGGCGTTAACGTCAAGTCCATGTTCCAAAAACAGCCCGGCATGCTTTCCTTCACCAGGGCCTACGACGGTCATATCTACGGCCTGCCCCAGCAGATGCCCCGGCGGCCCTCAACCTACTCGGTATACGGGATCAACCAGAACTGGCTTGACACATTGGGGCTGCAAATGCCCACCACCACCGAGGAATTTTACACCGTCCTCAAGGCCTTCAAAACCAGGGATCCCAACGGAAACGGTCTGGCCGACGAGATTCCCTGGACATTCCGCGGCGAAGACGACGGCATAGCCGGTTTTACCGACCTGCTCTGCGCCTTCGGGGTGGTGAACAATATAAACGGCGACTGGCTTTCCGTAACCAACGGCAAGGTTCAGTACATTGCGGCCCAGGATGGCTTTCAGGATGCCATAGCCTACCTGCGGCGCCTCTATGCCGAAGGGCTCATCGATCAGGAAGCCTTTACCCAGGACTGGAACCAGTTTACCGCCAAGACACATCAGGCGGATCCCGAGATAGTTGGAGTCGGCCCCCACTGGAGCCGGAACGCCGCCTTTGATGACCGGGGGGACGAACATTATTCCCTGCTCATGCCCCTGAAAGGACCCAAGGGACACCAGGGCTGGCGCACCAATCCTGAATTTGTTAAGGGCGCCAAGTACGTGTTTGAGATAACCACCTCCTGCAAAAATCCGGAGATTGCCTTCCGCTGGGGGGATGCTTTCTATGATGAAATGGCGGGGCTCCAGATGTATGCGGGATACATAGGGGTACGGCTCAGGGATAACGGGAACAATACCTATACGGCCCTGCCTCCCCCCGCGGGTACCAACGATGACGACTGGATGTGGCGAAACGGTATGGGTGATCTGTCGGTCTGTTTTGTCAGCGACGAACTCAGCGCCCGGTACGAGGATCCTATATTTGACCGGCAGTACCTGGACAAGGAACGGCTCTCGGCCTATTATCCTAAGGAGTACTATCCCCTGGTTTCCATGACCCCGGACGAACTCAACGAACTGGCAACCCTCAGACAGGATATTCATACCTTTGCCCAGCAGCAGACGGCTAACTGGGTTGTCAACGGCGGCATAGAGAACGAATACGCCGGTTTTGTCAGACAGCTTGAAACCATGGGGCTGAACCGGATGGTAGAGATATATCAGAACGCATATAACCGGTACATGGGGAAATAGTATAGATTGAATTCACTGGAGCGTCTTGAAAACACAATCCACGGCAGGCCCAGGGACAGAACCC
Source organism: Treponema sp. (assembly GCA_031278715.1). Classification (GTDB taxonomy): domain Bacteria; phylum Spirochaetota; class Spirochaetia; order Treponematales; family Breznakiellaceae; genus JAISFT01. The sequence continues at coordinate 4,342 of JAITJW010000014.1, forward strand.
CGCTTTTGGGCGGCTGGATCTCCGTCCCTCAGTACATCTGCCGTGCCGCCGGCGTGGAGGAAGACGTCTTCTGGGCTGATCCTTTTGCCGTCAGCGTGGAGGCATACAAGAAACTGGGTATGGACGCCATCATCGACGTTATCGTGCCCCGCAGCAGGGAAGATTTCCGCATCATCGACGCGAACAGCTACCGTAATGCCGATATGGGTTTATCCCTTGAGGATGTGTTGGATGACATTGAAACGCGTCCCGGAGCGGCGGAACTGGAAGCGGCCTTTGACTTTGACGGGGAATACGCGAAGTTCCGCGAAAACCTCATCCGGGGCCGCGCCGCGTGCGGCGATATGGTGTACATGCCCGCCCAATGGGGCGCCGGGGCAAGACTTCAATGGTACGACGATTACGGGTACGAAAATTTTTTTATCATCGTGGCCGCCTACCCCGATCACGCGAAAAAGCTGATGGAGATGGGCGGCGCCACGGGGCGGCTTAAGAACCTCCTGGTGGCGCGGGCGGTTCGGGAAGGGCTGTATCCCCATACGATCCTGTTGGGGGAAGATATATGCTCCCAGCAGGCCCCGATGATTTCCCCTAAGTTTCTTGAAGAATTTTATGCGCCGCAGTTAAAGAAAGGATTAGAGCCGCTTCTTGAGGCGGGCTGTAAACCGGTGTGGCACAGCGATGGTAATATCCGGCCCCTGGTTGATATGCTTATCCGCTGCGGTATCCAGGGGTTTCAGGGCTTCCAGAGTGAATGCGGGGTAACCCTGGAATTCATGCTGGAACACCGCACCGGGGAGGGGGAACCTCTCATTATTTTTGGCCCCCTGGCGGTAACTACGGAACTTCCGGTCTTGTCGCCCAGGGAAGTAAAGGAACGGGTACGGCGGGCGATCCGTCTCTGCGAAAAGGATGCCCGGCTCGTGCTTTTTACGTCCAATACCATCAATCCCGATATTCCCTTTGAAAACGTTATCGCCATGTACGAAGCGGTTCTGGAGAATTAATCGGGTCATTTTTTATGGGGATTTTTCAGGGTAAAATTCCGGAATTTTCGTCAGAGCTGCAAAATGATAATTTGTTCCGTAATTTCATGCGGTATCGTTGCGGGGTACAACGGAAAACCTTTTTAAAAGCGCTGGTAAAGCGGTTTACGTTGGGGAAACCGGTACTATCGGAAATATCGCCTAAACAACGATCCGTTGTTTCAATGAGGTGAACCGCCCGGGAGATACGATACGTATTTAAGAATTCCACCGGCGGCATGCCAAAGACCCGCTTTACTTCACGGCATAAATGACCTTCGCTCATATTTACTTTTTCGGCCATACGGGTAAGGGTTAAACGCTCGCCAAAATTTTCCTGAACAAACTGCAGGAACTCCTTGCTCCATGCGCTATTTGACGTCCGGCTGCCTTTACCGGCTATGATATGAGGGTATAAGGCCGCGTATTTTGATATGATATGGAAGACCTCATAGAGCTTTGATTTAATGAAAAGCTTATATCCCTTCTCTTCCATCTTGTAGGAGTCTATAATTGCCCGCAGCACATGTAAAAGCTTGTACTGCCGATCCATATCCGCACTAATGTGGGCAGGATATGCGCCATGTCCGAAAAAAAAGGGGAGTATGTAATTCTGCTGTATATCATCATTTTCCAGACTGGCAAGAAAATTATAATGAACCAGAACGGCGTAAAATTCGCAGGGAGACCGGTCAATCCTGTCTGCCGAATGAAGCGCATTAGGCTGAATGATGACGGTCTCCCGTTCTTTGACGATAAACTCTTCTCTCCCCAGATGAAAACGGGCCTGTCCGCGGGTAAAGAAGAGGATCTCAAGCTCCTCATGCCAATGGCGGTACAGCACCTGAGAGCTTCCGAAGGGCTTCAGGGTGTGGTGAGCGCTCATTCTAAACTCGGGACTGCCGTGGACAACGAGTTCGTGTCCGTTTAAAGTAATTGGATAAGGCAGACCGGTTGCATTATGTTCAAAACTTCTTTTCATTACCGCAGCCTGTGTACCGAGTATATCGTATTGATTAACAAAAAGATAGAAATTTTTATCGGAATTATCAAAAAAGAATGAGAAATTGTCAGAAAAAAGAGAAACAAACCGTATGAGCCGCTGTAAAATCTAATAAATTCTTTTTTGGAGGATCCTATGAAACATTTCAGGACATTGTTGATCATGCTTTTGAGCTTGATCGCCCTTAGCACTCCTTTGTTCGCCAGAGGCGGTCAGTCATCCGGCAGTTCGGCTGACGGCCGTGTAAGTCTCAGCGCTGTTTTTATTACCCATGAGTTGACCAGAGACATTACTACTTTTACGTGGCTCAAGGAGCTTGAGCAAAAGGCGGGGGTCTCGGTTAAATGGGATCAAAGTTCCGCCGACTGGTCCGATAAAAAGGCGGCCCTCTTTGCGTCAGGCGATATTCCGGACATGATCTTCGGCGGCGGCGCAGGGGGTTCTGATTTTTCCGTGTACAACGGGCTCTTCGCGGACCTGGTTCCGCTTATCGAAACAAGCGCCCCGAATGTCAGGAAAATGTTCTCCGATAAGCCTGAAATAAAGGCTATGGTTACCCAGCTTGACGGCAAAATATACTCGTTGCCGCAATATGTAAATTATCCGGTACCCGTTGTCCCGTCGATGCTTATCAACAAGACATGGCTTGATCGTCTGAACCTTAGGGCGCCGACAAACTGGGATGAGCTTAAAGCCGTTCTCATTGCCTTTCGGGATAACGACGCCAACGGCAACGGCGATAAAACCGATGAAATCCCCATGGACTTTATCGGAATGGGGGGTACCTGGTCTCCTGCTCCTCTTATCGGGGCTCTGGGTTTACCGTATTCAAACGGGTCGCAGTATTTTGTTGAAGACGGGAAGGTCAAGGATATGTTTTTTGATGAACGCTACAGGACCTTCATGCTTTTCCTGCGGGATCTCTACGCGGAGAACCTTATAAACAGGGAAGTGGTTACCCATGATTACGGTCAATACCAGTCCATAGCGCGGGGTAACGGCAGATACGCAAAAGTCGGGTTTACTTTTGCATGGACCCCCGGCGACAGAGTCGGTGAAGAACTGGCCGATCAGTATATTCCAATCGCCCCGCTTAAGTATAAGGCCAATTCCGCCTATACGGTGTTTTACTCGGACGATCGTCAAATGCAGAATTACATCCTCGACAGATGGTCTTTAAGCGCCAGAACCAGGGATAAGGAAGCGGCAATGCGGTTTGCGGATCAGTTCTATGACGGCGTTAACGCGATGCAGGCGATCTACGGAGGTATTACCGACGGTTTTGTACAACAGAACAGCGATGGTTCCCTGGAAGTCCTGCCGCCAAGCGATCCTGCAATGAACGCCGGTGTCTGGAAATGGACCAACGGCTTCGTGAACAACACCCCGGCTTACGTTCCCGATTATCTCAAGGTTACCTTTGATTCCGATATGGTGGTCGCGGCAAATTCGCGGGGACCCTACATGGAAGCCCTCAAACTCTACAACAGCAGTAACACCTGGCCCCTGGCGCTGAAGTATTCCAGTGAAGATAATCAGACCCTGGCCATGCTTGAAGCCGATGTCGGAAGTATCCGGGCAAGGTGGGCGGCGTGGCTTGTGGGAGAGGGCAATATCGGGGCCGAGTGGAATGATTATGTCAAATCCGCCCAGGATTCGGGGCTCAACCGGATACTTGCGATACACCAGAAAGCCTTTGATTCCTATCTCCAGTCGATGAAGTAACGATAGACCGCGATTCCGCGTTTATACCCCGGCCGGCACAGGCCAGCCGGGGTTTTCTAAAGGGGAAGGCAGGGAAACGATATGACCAAATTTAAAGATGTCAAGGGCAATATCCAGCTTTGGTTGATGGTACTCCCGGCCCTGGCGTATATCGTTATTTTCTGCTATGTCCCCATGTATGGAATTCAGCTTGCCTTCAGGGCCTACGATTTTTCCAAAGGCATTACCGGGGGAGACTGGGTGGGCCTAAGGTATTTCCGCCAGTATTTTGAAAGCCGTCTTTTTCCCATTACCATGCGGAACACATTTTTGATTGCGCTGACGGGTATCGTGTTCGGCTTTCCCATGCCCATATTCCTTGCCCTGGTCATGAATCAAATAAAAAGCAAAACAAGAAGGAAAATTCTCCAGACTACTTTATACCTGCCGTATTTTATTTCCACGGTAGTCATGGTGTCTATTATAAACATATTCCTCTCCCAAACCCAGGGGATTCTGAGCCTTGCGCTGGTAAGACTTAAGTTTATCAGCCCCAATATAAATCTTTTGGGCAGTGCGTCAACGTTTATACCGGTATACGTTATTTCCGGTATATGGCAGGGCTGCGGCTGGGGCAGCATCATCTATATGGCCGCCCTTTCGGGGGTGGACCCCCAGCTCTACGACGCGGCAAGAATAGACGGCGCCAACAGGCTTCAGTCTATCCGGCATGTGGAAATCCCCGCAATTATGCCGACTATTGTGATCATGCTTATTCTCAGCATGGGGGGTATTCTAAGCGTCGGATTTGAGAAAGTATACCTTATGCAGAATCCCCTCAATATCCAGGCGTCGGAGGTTATAAGTACCTATGTTTACGGCATCGGTATGCGTTCAAGCCAGTTTAGTTTCGGCGCGGCGGTGGGGCTTTTTAACACCCTGATCAATTTTACGTTTCTTTTACTGACCAATTGGGTATCCCGAAAGGTCTCCGATATCAGCCTGCTATAGGAGCCGGATCAATATGGTAAAACCAGTGAAGCTGACTATACAAAAAGGACAACAAATAAAAGTCAGAGAATACGCCGGGGTATCCGATTATATATTGCGGGTTGTAGTTATCGCTGTTTCGTTGTTTGCCTTTATCGTTGTCGCGTATCCCATGTATTTTATCGTAATAGCGTCCATCAGCAATTCAACGCTGGTAAATACGGGACAGGTTGTATTGTACCCCAAAGATATAAACTTTTACGGGTTTAAGCAGGTGTTCCAGGATGCCCGGGTCTGGACCGGCTACAGAAACACTATTTTTTACACCCTGGCCGGTACGCTCCTCAACCTGGTGGTAACTATACCGGCTTCTTATGCCCTTGCGGT
>JAITJW010000186.1 GCA_031278715.1 Treponema sp.
CGCATAACACTATTTATGCGAATCTTATATCCCGCACAACTACCCGTCTTGTTTGCATCTTTCACACTCCTTGTACAAGGTGAAACATAGTTATATTACACATCAAAGAAAAATATTGAGAATATATAGAGGCTTTCCCAAAACTTCAGTTTTTGGGAAAGCAACCTTAGATTTATAATCTTTACTAAATGCGAGCGGCCTTGAGGTATGTTACTTTTACCTTTTTAGGCGCATAGCTGGTACAACCAAATTGGAGTGGAGGTCCGGTAGATTTTGATGGGCTGTGGATACTGGCGCAGCGGGGTACTGTGGTAAGGCTATTTACACAGAAAACACGTATGGGGGGGGGGGGGGGGTACTAAACAAATGTATAGAGGCCGGCGTGTCCGCCGGGTGTCGATACGCCATGCTGTCCTCCTTTTCCAAAGGTTTGACCGGGCAAAGCCCGGCGCCACGTATATGTATAATATACCACACCGTGAAAAATAATACAAGAACCTCAAGCCAGGGCCGCGCAGGCTTGAGCCAATCCCAAAAGTCGGGTAGCGTTGGGGAAGCCCGGTTATGGGGACCGGCGGTCTGTCGCCGGCGCCCCTGGCCGTAATTCAGGAAGCGCCAACATGGACGGTAAAACCACGGAGACTGCCCCCTATCTGGAAGCCCTTAACGACGAACAGCGGGAAGCGGTTTACCATTGGGAACGCCCCCTCTTAATCCTGGCGGGGGCTGGTTCGGGTAAAACCAGGGTGATCACGACAAAAATCGCCTATCTTATCCGGGAACGGGGCCTGGATCCCCGTTCCATCCTGGCCGTAACCTTTACCAACAAGGCCGCACGGGAAATGGCGGACCGGGCCCGCCTCATTGACGAGCGGGCCGCAGAGGCCATGCTGCGGACCTTCCACTCGTTTGGCGCCTGGTTTCTGCGCCGCAACGGTGCCCTGGCCGGCCTGGACAGCTCCTTCGTCATCTACGACGACGACGACATGGTATCCCTGCTCTCCACCATCGAGGAAGATATTTCCAAAGCGGAACTGCGCCTTATCGCCGGTAGCATCTCCCGCGCCAAAGATTACTTTTTCTCCCCCGACAGTCCGGAATTGGACCGCATTAACTACCACCCGCGCTTCAGGAAAATTTACGCCCGCTACGAGGAAAAACTGCGCCATATCGGGAATGTCGATTTTGGCGATCTGATCAAAAAACCCGTGGAAATACTGCAGGAAAACAGGGCGGTGTCATCCCGTATTCAAGATCGCTTCCGGGTGATCCTTGTGGACGAGTACCAGGACGCAAATATCGCCCAGTTTGAACTGCTCAAGGAACTGGTCGGACCTGCAACCTATGTCTGCGTTGTGGGAGACGACGACCAGTCCATTTACCGGTTCCGGGGCGCGGAAGTACGGAATATCCTGGAATTTCCCGACCGTTTCAGGGGCGCCGACATTATCCGTTTGCAGCAAAACTACCGCTCCACAACAAATATCCTGCACCTTGCCTCGTCGGTAGTGTCCCATAACGAGTCCCGGCTGGGCAAAGAACTGTTCTCCCGGCGCGGGGAAGGCAAAAAACCGGTACTTGCCTTCCTGCCCAACCAGGATGAAGAAGCGGCGTTCTGTGCGGACCTTATCGAAAAATCGGTAAGGCCGGAGGCCGGTTCCCGTAACAAGGCGCCGGTCCGCTGGTCCGACTGGGCGATCCTCTACCGGACCAACGCCCAGTCCCTGGGTTTTGAAACCGAATTCCTGCGCCGCTGCATCCCCTACCGGGTAGTGGGAACCCTGAAATTCTACGAGCGGGAGGAGATCAAAGACGCCCTGGCCCTGCTTTCGTTCCTCGTGAACAGCAGGGACGAAATCGCCTTCCGCCGGGTGGTAAACAAACCCGCGCGGGGCCTGGGCAAGGCTACCGTGGACCGGATCGTTGAAGCCGCCTCCGACCCCGCCGCAGGGTCTGCTGCAGACCCTGCCGGGGACCTGGAGGCCGCCGCCCGCCTCCTCCTTCCGGAACTTCCCCCCAAGGCCCGTTCCGGGCTGCACAGCTTCCTCAGCCTGATCGGGGAAAGCCGCGCGCTCATCGCGGAATCCGGCGCTGTAAGCCCTGCAGCCCAGACCCAGCCGCAGAGACCCGCTGAGTCCCCTTCCGGCCCGGCTAGAAGCCGTCCCAAAGACAGACAGGCCCCCAGAACGGGCCGCCGGGCGGAAGTCCCCGAATCACAGGAAGAACTGCGGGGCTCGGAGGGCCTTTCTACCCTGGTGGTAAAACTTGTTACGGATTCGGGCCTTGCGAATCACTACCGGATCCACGAGGAGCCTGGGGCCGTCCCGCGGCTTAACAACCTCCAGGAACTGGCCAACGCCGCCGTTGAGTACCCCGCTACAATGGCGGGACTTCTGCAGTTCCTGGAAAATATCGAACTTGACCGTTCCCTGGAAGACAACACGAACAAACAGGCCGATAGTACCGCCGTAACACTCATCACATTCCACAACACCAAGGGCCTGGAATTCCGGCACGTCATCATGACCGGTATAGAACAGGGGATCTTTCCCCGTGACGATAAAAAGGGGGAGGACCTGGAGGAAGAACGGCGGCTTTTCTACGTCGGCGCCACCAGGGCCATGGACGAACTCTACCTGGTTTCCTGCGCCCAGCGCCGGATGTACGGCCATACCCAGAGTACCGAACCCAGCATCTTCCTGTGGGAGGTAGACAGCGCCGCGCTGCGGATAATCGGCGCCGCCCCCTATGAATGGAGAAACCGCAGCGCTCATACTACTCGTGGCGCCGATGGCGCCTCCAATGGCGGTGCTAATTCCGGCGTGCAGGAAGAAGACAGCCGGGACTGGCGGCGGGGGGACCGGCTTTACCACGATGATTACGGTTACGGCGGCGTGCTGCGGGTCCGGGAGACTGAGGACGGCCCGGTGGTGGAGGTACTCTTTGAAAGCGGTAAGGAGATGCGCTTCCTAAGCCGCTACCAGGGGTCGGCCTTCACGAGAATTGGAAACGATATCTGATGGAACCAGCCCTCATGGAACCAGCCCCCATTGAACCACCCCTGCTAAATCTGCTGCCCGTGGTACTCCGGGCCCGGGATTTCAGACTTTACACCCAGGACGGCGGACGCCTCGTGGACCTTTGGCAGTCGGGCGGCCGTTCCATCCTGGGACATACCCCCGCCGGAGTATCGCGGGAACTTAAAAACTACACCAGCCGGGGCCTTTTCAGCCCCCTGCCCCATCCCCAGGAACGCCGCCTTGTCAAAGCCCTGTCCCGGCTCATCCCCGGACGGGCCTTCCGTTTATACGCGGACCGGTTCTCCCTGACCAAGGCCCTGGAACGGGCGGGCTTCCCCCCGCCGGCTCCCTCTCCGCCGGCCTCGTCTTTGCCGGCTTCCTTCCCGGCAGCTTCCTTCCCGGACCCCGCCTTCAGCCCCCCGCCCCCAGCGGTTCCCGCCCTGTGGCGGCCGTTCCTGGAACCGGAGACCCCGGTCCGGGATCAGGACCAGGCCCCCATCCTGATCCCCATCCTCCCCTGGCCCCTAAGCCCCTGGGTCCTGGCCCTGAAACCGGCGCTGGAAGACCGTTTTGCCCCTTCACAGCCCATCTCCCCGGTCCTTCTGGCCGCCGCCACCAGGGCCGTGTACGACCTTGTCGCAGCCGGCCCCCTTGGGGGCCGGCCTGTTTACCCGCGGATCAACCACGCACTCTACGGGAACACCCCCGGCCCCGCAAACCCCTGGCGCCGCCGGGGCCCCTACCTGGTCCACGCCTCATTCACCGGGACCCAGCCCAGCCCCCCCCGACAGTTTTGGGAAACCCTGTTCCGGAATTTCCTCCGGGAAGGCTTCCTTATCCCCCCGGACCCCGCGGAACCCCTTATCTTGCCGGGCATCCTCTCCCCCGGCGAAGAAGCCAGACTGGCGGCCCTTCTGCTAGCAGCCTGTCAGGACTAAACGTACACGATCTAAGGTATGGTCCCTCTGACAGGACCCCGGAAGATCCTTAACCCCTGTTTTAGGCATGCAGGAGCTATCTGAGAGACTGTAAACGCCGGCCCTGGCAAGCGGTATGCGGCATCTTGCATTTTGATCTTCCTTTGATGATACTACCAATATGGATAGCGGGGAGGCCATATTCGTCTTTAGCCGCCTTGTCATTGGGGCTCTGGCGGCCTTTTTTGCCATTATGCTCTGGTCCAGAACCAGGGATACCGCCTGGCTGCTCATGATAGGCGGGACAATCACCGCCTACGGGGAAAGCCTGTATACAATTTTGAATCTTTTCGGCATATCCGCCCCCCTTCCGGCCATTAGCCCGGTACCGGTGTTGGCAATTGTTCTATCCAATGTTCCCATGTTATTCTATATGGCGGCCTTTCTTGTAATGGTTGCCCGTTCTTATGGATACCGTTAACTTTTTGGAGGACCTATGAAAGCCTTGTTGCTTGGTTTGATCTTTTTTGCCGTAACCGTTTTTGCCGGTTTCGCCTGGTGGGGGGATGTTCTGATCTTTCTTCGGGGCGCGGTGCCGGTTATCGCCTTCTTCATCGGCCTTGTGGCCCTGTTCATCGGCGCCGCCGACCTCAAAGACAAGGCCGCCGCCAAAAAAGAGGCCGGCGATCAGGGGGGGACTTGACAGGTTTCCCTCTGTATGCCATGATAGCGCTTTATGTGTATTCAAACAGAAAAGGTTATAGAGTATGAAAACTGAATTTATAAAGCCCGCCCAGGTGGAACGGAAGTGGTTCCTTATTGACGCCCAGGGTAAGGTGCTGGGCAGGGTCGCGGCCAGAGTATCCTCAATACTCCGGGGCAAGGAAAAGGCGATCTACGCCCCCCACCAGGAAACAGGGGATTTTGTAGTAATTGTCAATGCGGAAAAGATCCTCGTTACCGGGCGGAAAGCCCAGCAGAAGGAATACCACCGGCACTCAGGCTATGTGGGGGGACTAAAAACCGACCGCTTTGAGAAGCTTATCGTCCGGCGTCCGGCGGCTCCCCTGGAACTGGCTATCAAGGGAATGCTCCCCAAAGGACCCCTGGGCCGGAAGCTCTTTAAGAACGTCAAAGTCTACGCCGGGGCGGAACATCCCCACGGGGCCCAAAATCCCCAGGCGCTTGAACTCTAAAACAAGGGCAGGCCCCGGAATTCCCGCCGGGCTCCCGATTGAATGAGGTAAGGGTAAATGGTCAAGAATCTTGGAATCGGTACAGGCAGAAGAAAGGCTGCTGTTGCCCGTGTATACATTCGGGATGGCGATGGAAAAATAACCGTCAACGGCAGGGAACTGGGCCAATATTTTGCCCAGGGAGAACATGCCCAGATGGTCCGCCAGCCCCTTTTGGTAACGGCCAACGAAAGTAAATTCGACGTTCTTATCAATGTTTACGGCGGCGGCCCCAATGGGCAGGCCGGAGCGTGCCGCCACGGCATCGCCAGGGCGCTCTGCAAGGTGGATCAGACCAATTACACCAGCCTCCGTACCAATGGTTACCTGACACGGGACCCCAGGATGGTGGAACGGAAAAAATACGGGCGGGCAGGCGCACGCCGCCGCTTCCAGTTCTCCAAACGGTAGATCCGTTGCGCCGCTGCCGGCGTTTTGCCATACGGCGGCAGCGGAAACCATGACCATTGTAAGCCTTAAACCCGGAAAAAGTGATGATACAAGGCGCCTTGAATTGTCCGATGGTTCCCTTTTTTCGTTCAACCCCTGTTACCTGGATGCCGTTTTTTTTGACGATACCCGCTACACAGCCGGGGTAGAGCTAAGTCCCGGCGAAGAAGAACAATTCCGCTTTGCCTCCTCCTGCCTGCGGGGGGAACGGGCCGCCCTCCGCCTGATCAGCCGGGCAGAACAGACCAGTTTTGGACTTGGACACAAGCTGGAAAAGGCCGGTTACCCCCGGTCCTGTGTCAACGCGGTCCTTGCCCGGCTGCGGGAACTAAACATCGTGGACGACTCACGCTATGCCCGGATTTGGCTGCAGGCCCGCCTGGGCCACCGGGTGGAAAGCCCCCGTCATCTCCTGGCCGCCCTCCGCCGCCGGGGTATCTCCCGGCAGAACGCCGAACTAGCCCTGCAAACCGTCCTCAACCCCGCTGCAGAAAAGGCCCTGCTGGACAGCTACCTGAAGAAAAACCGGCTGCCGGAGACCGGCGGGACACCGGATATCGCCAGAATTCTGAAACGGGAAGGCTTTTCCCCCGATCTTATTCACAGCTACCGGGCCAATTGACGATCCGATCTTTTCCCCGGTATACTAAATCTAAGCTTGCTTTCCCAAAAATTGAAGTTTTGGGAAAGCCTCTACTTACAATGGTTTTTGTGCCATTCCTTTGCGGCCGTTGTATAACGGTATTACCCAAGCTTCCCAAGCTTGTGACGCGGGTTCGACTCCCGTCGGCCGCTTTTATGTAATTCTTTATCGGAAACAAATCCCTATTGATTTTTGGTCGCCCGATTCACCCTATACGTTTCCAATGATCCATCTCAGGAACCTAAAGAATGCCCCGGAAAAAGGGTGTTCCCGCTCCTGCGGAAGCCTCCCGGCAGATCAGGACCTGCGCACCAGGCTTGCGGTCCCTCCCCCCATATGCGCTTACATAATCAGCTGGCAAAACAGTTCTCATCGGATAAACAGGGGGGGGTATGAGAGAGGAAAACTATACATTCGAAGATATGGCGGCGATACTACCGGAGCTTTGGAGAGAAAAAGCGAAGGAACTGGACGTTTTACAGCGAGCACGGGAAAATAAAAAATCCCCGCGGCAGAGTTGCGGGGTATTTTAAGATTGTTGTTTGCAAATCAATCGGAGCGTGTCAATAGTTTGTGTAAATACTCAAAACAAGGTAGAAATACCGAAGGGGTAAATATGACTATGGTGACGACACGGAAGAAACGTGAACGGGATCAGTGAGACGACCTGCTGGACAAAATCGATTTCAAGGGGCTGACCCAG
>JAITJW010000120.1 GCA_031278715.1 Treponema sp.
TAGCGAAACTTTTTCTGGAAGAACCGGATGCCGCGTACCTGCGGTACGAAAATTGGGCACGTCCGGGTCTGTGGGGGTTCCGGGCGGGTAACCGCCCGGTTCTACCCGGCGGAGCAGCGTCAAAAAAGGCTTTTATGAGGGAGCTATTCCCAAAACTCGGTTAGTTTTGGGAATGGCTTTGGAAAAAGCGGCCAAAAGTCCGCTTTTTCCTCTAAATCTAAGGTTACTTTCCCAAAAACTGAAGTTTTGGGAAAGCCTCGATGCAAAAGAACTTTGATTTTTGGGACTTGTCTGCTCCCCCTTCTTAATTTGTTGTCAGTACTTTGGTAAGTCTTTATCCGAACTGGGACCGGTACAGGCCGGCGTAGACGCCGTTTTTTTCCAGCAGGGCGGTGTGGGTTCCCTGTTCGGCGAGTTTGCCGTCTTCCATGACCAGGATAAGGTCGGCGTTCCGGATGGTGGAGAGTCGATGGGCGATGACGAAACAGGTCTTGTCTTTCATAAGGCGGCGCATGGCTTCCTGGATGCGGATCTCGGTGCGGGTATCTACGTTGCTGGTGGCTTCGTCGAGGATGAGCATACGGACGTCCAGCAGCATGGCACGGGCGATGGTGAGGAGTTGTTTTTGGCCTTGGGAGATGTTTATGCCGTCTTCGTTGAGGACGGTGTTGTAGCCTTGGGGGAGCTGCATGATGAAGGGGTGGGCTTGGGCGGCTTTTGCGGCGTTTATGACTTCTTCCTGTGTGGCGCCCTGCTCTGTGCCGCTGTGGGGGTGGCCGTAGGCGATGTTGTCGTACACGGTGCCGTTGAAGAGCCAGCTTTCCTGCAGGACCATTGTAAAGGCCAGGCGCAGGCTGCGGCGGCTTACTGACGTTGTACTGGCGCCGTCAATTGTGATGGATCCGGACTGGGGATCGTAAAAGCGCATAAGCAGGTTGATGATGGTGGTCTTTCCTGCCCCGGTATGGCCTACAATGGCGATTAGGGTCCCCGGCCTGGCGTGGAGGTTCAGGTTCCGCAGTACTGGTTTGTCCGTCAGATAGCTGAAGTTGACCTGGGAAAATTCCACATCTCCGTTTACGTTTTCCAGTTCGGCGACGTCTTCCCGGTCCGCTGGTTCGTTTTCCTGATCCAGAAGCTCAAATATACGGTCAGCGGCTGCGGCTGCGGATTGGATCTCCGAAAGGATATTCGCCGCCTCGTTAATGGGGCCGGAAAATTTGCGGGAATACAGCACGAAAGAACTCATGCTGCCCAGGGTGATCCGTCCTGCCAGGTAAAGGATGGCCCCGAAAACGGAGATCATGGTCATGGAGAGGTTGTTGATGAAGTTGACGCTGGGGCCCAAGCTTGAGGAATGGTAGTCCGCGTCGTAGTAGGCGCTGCAGGCGGATTCGTTGGCCTGGTCGAAACGGTCCAGGATGGTTTGTTCCTGGTGGTAGGCTTTGATTGTTTTTTGTCCGGAGACGATCTCCTCCACAAAGCCGTTCAGGGTCCCCAGCGCTGCGGAGCGGAGCCGGAAGAATCTGTGTATTTTCCCTGCACGGGTCTTGATAAAGAGGGAGGCCAGGGGGACGGTTACTAAAAACGCGGTACCCAGAAGCGGGGAGATGGAGAGCATCATGATCAGGGAACCGATGACTGTTACGGTGGTAGTGCAGATCTGGAGTAGATCGTTGGCCAGGCTGGTGTTTACTGTGTCGATGTCGTAGGAAATATGGCTGATAATGTCCCCGGTCTGGTGGGTGTCGAAAAAGCCGACCGGCAGGAGCATGAGTTTGTCGAACACGTCGTCGCGCATCCGCCGGGCGCTGCGCTGGCTTAGGGTGATCATCTGAACCGAGAGGAAGTAGTTCAGTACTGAACAGACAACGTAGAACACGGCCATCCACGCGCAGTAGCGGAACACCTGTTCAAAGTTTACTTTGCCGGCCTCCTGTCCGATGGCGTCGATGGCCCGGCCGCAGAGCAGGGGGCCCAGCAGGGCCAGGCAGTTGCTGAGTACTGTGAGGAGGATTATCAGTACGATAAGGGCCCGGTAGTTTGCCAGGTAGGCCATAAGGCGTCGGACGGTTTTAAGGACCTTGACCGCCGTGCGCCTGCCCCCCGCGGAGTTTTCTTCCCGGAGGCTGTCTGCTCTGCCGGCAGAGTTGCGGGCCCGGTCAGCCACGGGTTCCCCCGGCTTCGGCGGAGAACGCGGGTGTAAGGACAGGTTCGGTCTTTGCCGAAGCCCTGCGGCCTGCTGTCTCTGTGTGAACCGCGGCCCCCATCTGGGATTCGCCGATCTCCCGGTACAGGGCGCAGTTTGCCAGAAGTTCCCGGTGGCTGCCGTAGCCGATAATCCGGCCTTGCTCAAGGACCATGATGTGATCCGCCTGCATCACGGAGCTTACGCGCTGGGCGACAATGATGGTAGTGGTACTGCTAAAATGTTCCCGCAGGGCACGGCGCAGTTCTGCGTCGGTACGGTAGTCCAGGGCGCTGCTGGAATCGTCCAGGATCAGGATCTCCGGCTGTTTGGCCAGGGCACGGGCGATAAGGAGTCGCTGGCGCTGGCCGCCTGAAAGGTTGGCCCCCCGTGAACTAAGGGCTGTATCCGGGCCTTCGGCCATGTCGTTGACAAACTGTTCCGCCTGGGCGAAGCGCAGGGCCCGGCCTAGTTCATCTTCCGAAAGTTCCCGGCCAAACCCGACGTTCTCCCGGATCGTATCGGCAAACAGTACGTCTTTTTGCATGGCGACACCGAAAAGGCGGTAGAATTCCGCCGGGGCTATGCCCCGGATATCGTCCCCGTTGACGCGGATCTTCCCGCCTGCTGTATCGTAAAAGCGGAGCAGGAGCTGCAGGATTGTCGATTTGCCGCAGCCTGTTTCCCCAAGAATACCCAGGGTTTCCCCCTGTTTAAGGGCGAAGTTGATGTCTTCCAGCAGGTTCCGCTGTTCCGGGTTGACGGTATAGGAGAACTGCACGTTCTCGAAGCTGATATGGAAACCGTTGTCAACGTGATCCCGCAGGCCGGGGCGCAGGTCTTCCGGCAGGGCCAGGATCTCCGCGATCCGGTCCCCGCTGGCCCGGCCCCGTGAGTACATGACGAACATCCGCGTAATGGAGAGGGTGGCGTTCAGGATGATCGTAAAGTAGGTCAGGAAGGCCAGAATCGCCCCCGCCTGGGTCTGGCCGGCGTTGACCCGGTAGGCTCCTGCGATGATGACTGCCACCAGCCCCAGGTTGAGGAACAGGAACATAGCGGGGTTGGTTATCCCCATAATGATGTTGGCTTTCCGTTCCCGTCTGGTCATCTCCTCGTTGGCACGGGCAAAGCGCCGTCGCTCGTAGTCTGCCTTGGAAAGGGCTTTGACAATCTTGACGCCTGCGCTGTTCTCCCGGACTACCCGGACCATCGTATCAACCGCCTCCTGCAGGCTGGTATAGAGGGGAATTCCCCTGCGGGACACCAGGTACACCACAACCAGGGTAAAGGGGAGTATGCCGGCCATCACAAGGGTAAGCATGGGGTCCAGGCTGAGCGTCATCAGAATACCGCCTAAAAGGAGGATGGGGGCCCGGATCCCCATGCGCTGCATGCCGGAGAGCAAGCGGTGGATGTTGTAGGTGTCCGAGGAAAGCCGGGCGATAAGGGAGGGGATGGTTACGCGGTCAATCTGGGCGCAGCTTAGGCAGGAGATTTTGGAAAAAAGATCGTGGCGGATCACCCTGGTTATGTCCCGGGCTACTGCCGCGCTCATGCGGTTGGCCGTGATGTTAAAACTTACCGCCACGGCTGAACAGAACACCATGACGCCTCCCCAGCCGAGGATCAGGGGGATGTGTCTGCGGGGAACTACCTTGTCGATCATGTAGGCCAGAATCCAGGGGAGAAACAGGTCCGCCACGGTTCCCAGGAACTTGATTGTCAGCCCCACACTCATCCGGGACAGGCTGGGTTTTACATAGCGTGTAATGAAGTGGCTTTTTTCGCGTCGTAGGGGGGTCCCCCGCGTGGTCCCGGTTTCGGCGCTATGTGCGGTCCCCATGGTGTGCCCTCAGTATACCGTATCCGGGCTTTCCGGTCCATGCAGGGTGTTTGATTTTCGGGATCTTTGTTTTTTTTTTGCAACGTCTCTTGACTCTTTTTTGTATTCAGGATAATAACTTATTAATTAGATAGGGATTGTAAAATATAAAAACGAGCGATATGATAGGATATTGAGAGGTACGGTATGGCGGGATTGCTGAAATTGGGCCGGGGTATTCGCCCGGAAGCTGCAGAGGCTGCAGAAGCTGTAGCTGCAGAAGCGGTAAAGGAACGGAAGGCGGCGGAGAAAGCCGGGGAAGGGGAGGGTAGGCCGGTCTTCGATTGGCGGGTTTTGATCCCCCTTGCGGCGCTGGCCGTCAATCTGCTGGTTCATACGCTGGTACCTGTCAGTCCGGGCTACCGGGTTAAGGCGCTGCCCTATTTTACCGGTTTCCTGTACGTCCTTATCGCCGTGTTCGGGTTTTACGCCCTGGTAAGTGTTTTCAGGTGGAAACAGCGGGAAAAGCTGGCCTATAAGTCCTGGTTTTTCGCCGCCGCCTTTCTGGTGCTGGGGCTTTACAACCTTATCACGATCAAACTGAACCTGATCCCCAGTCTCTACTTCCCCGCGCCGGAGCGGATCGTCCAGGTTTTTATTACGGACTGGTTCTTCATGCTCCGTTGCCTGCTCTACTCGCTGCGGTTGCTCCTGGGCGGTTTTTTTCTGGGCGCCTTTGTGGGGGTCGTAACCGGTACCCTTATCGGCTGGAGTCAGCGGTGGAATTACTGGATCATGCCCTGTATTCGTATTGTGGGGCCCATTCCCTCTACCGCGTGGATACCCATTGCCCTGGTGGTGTTTACCCGCGCTACCGACGCGGCCCTGTTCCTCATCGCGCTGGGGGTCTGGTTTCCCACTGCCGTGCTTACCAGTTCGGGGATCCTTAACGTGCGGAAGAGTTATTTTGAGGTTTCCAGTACCCTGGGGGCCGGTACGCTGCGGAACATCTTCTCCATTGCCCTGCCCGCGGCGGCCCCCAATATCTTTGCGGGCCTTTTTAACGGAACTTCCTCATCGTTCCTTACGCTGATGGCGGCGGAGATGATCGGCTGCAAATTCGGCATCGGCTGGTACATCAACTGGCAGCGGGAGACCCTGGCCTATTCCCAGGTCTACGCCGCCCTTATCGTCATTGCCATAACGTTTTCCCTGCTTATTAAGCTCCAGTTCAGAATACGGAACCGGGTTTTAAGCTGGCAGAAAGGAACAATCCGATGGTAGAAGCACGGCACAACGCGGCTATCCGCATTAGCGGTATATGGAAAACCTTTCCCCAGGCCGAAGCTCAGGCCGGCAAGTCAGAGATTGTGGTGCTGGACCATATCAACCTGAAATTTGAACCGGGGGAATTTGTTTCCCTTATCGGGCCTTCCGGCTGCGGCAAGTCCACCCTGCTGCGGCTTATTGCCGGGCTTATCCGGCCGGACAGCGGGGAACTGTACCTGGACGATCAGGAGATTACCGCCCCCGGCTGCGAGCGGGGCCTGGTGTTCCAGGACCCCACGCTGTTTCCGTGGAAGACCATCTGGGAAAACATCGCCTTTGGCCTGCGGGCACGGGGGGTGTACCGCAGGGAAAAGGAAAATATTCCGGAATTCTTCAAGCTGGTGGGTCTTGAAGGCTTTGAAAAATCCTACCCCCACCACCTTTCAGGCGGTATGGCCCAGCGGGCAAGCCTGGCACGGGCGCTTGTAAACAACCCCAAGGTGCTGCTGCTGGACGAACCGCTGGGGGCTCTGGACGCCTTTACCCGCATGAACATGCAGGATGAGATTCTGAAGATCTGGGAACGCCGGGGGATGACCACCGTGATGGTAACTCACGACGTGGATGAGGCTATCTACATGGCGGATCGTATTGTGGTGATGTCCGCGCGGCCGGCCAAAATTGAGCAGGTTATTCAGGTGGAAATTGGCCGGCCCCGGCAGCGGGACGATCCTGATTTTCTGGATCTGCGCGCAAAGATACTGCAGATACTGCACTTTGCCGGCAGCCGGCAGGAGCTGCAGTACTACCTGTAGCGGTCTGTTACGCGTGGAGGTTTTATGCGAAAAACGCATAAAACTGCTGTAGGGAATTCCCCCTCCGTTAAATCTGTCTGACGGAGGGTCTATCTCATAAACGAGGAGAGAGTATGAAAAAAATTGTTGCAGCGGTTCTGCTGGCGGGCCTGACAGTGTCGGTGTACGCCAGGGGAAGGACGGAGGCTTCCGTAGCGGAAGAGGATTATGTTGTAAAAATCGGGCAGGGTGTTACGGTCGGTCTGTGTAGCGCCCCCTTCTTTATCGCTATTGAGAAGGGCTACTACGAGGAGGAGGGCCTTAAATGGGACCTGGTTCAGGTCGATACCGGGCAGACCAACCTGATGCTGACGACAGGCCAGATCGACGTAACGAACAACCTGCTTGCCACGCTGATTCAGCCCCTGGCCAACGGGCTTGACGTAAGAATACCCCTGGGTCTCCACACCGGCTGCCAGAAGGTGCTGGTACTGCCCGACTCACCGATTAAAACCCCCGCGGACTTACGAGGAAAGAGAATCGGTACCACCGGCATGGCCACAAGCGGGACCGTCATTACCCAGCGTTACCTGGCGGAGTTGGGAATTGGGGTCAGCGCGGACAATCTTGAAGTCGAGTGGCTTATCTACCAGTCCGCGGATCTTCCCCTGGCCCTTGAACGGGGCCAGGTGGACGCCATCGCCCTGGGGGACCCCACGGCCTACATCATCGAAAGCGAGGGTAAGGGCCGGGTCATTATCAACCAGGCCACCGACGACTACCTGAAAGAGGAGTACTGCTGCGTCATCGTGGCGGCAACCGGCTTTATCAAGAACTACCCCCAGGTCGCGGCGAAATTCGTGCGGGCTATTCAGAAGGCAGCGGCCTACGTGCAGAACAACCCGGATGAAACCGCCCGGCTTATGGCGGAGCAGCGGTATGTCGCCGGGGATCCGGAGGTAAACGCCGCTATTCTGAGAACCTACGACTACCGCTCGTCGGTAAGCGGCGCGCAGATAGCCATTGGCCGGAACACCCGCGATCTCCAGCGGATCAAACTGGTGGGGGAGGATGTGGATCCGGATGCCCTGACGAGGAACATCTTTGTTGCACTGGAGGGCGTACCGGATTCTCTGTTTGAGTAAGATGGGCTGTTACAAGGTCGGTCCGGCTTTGGGACATGCTCATCTATTTAAAAAATAGAAGGCGCGGGCGGCCACCGGTGGGTGGCCGTTCCGTACCTTCGCCAAGTTTGAAGGTGGAGGTATATGATGGCACGGATTGCGGGCAAGTTGACCGATCTAATCGGGAACACGCCGCTGTTGGAACTTGCCGGGTACAGCCGGGACCTTGGGGTCCGGGGACGGCTGGTGGCGAAACTTGAGTACTTTAACCCCCTGGGAAGCGTCAAAGATCGGATCGCGCTGGCGATGATCGAGGCCGCCGAACGGGAAGGGCTTCTGACCGCGGGTAGCGTTATCATCGAACCTACCAGCGGGAACACGGGCATTGGCCTTGCCTTTGTGGCCGCGGCCAAGGGCTACCGGATCATCCTGGTGATGCCCGATACCATGAGCGTGGAGCGGCGTAATCTCCTCAAGGCCCTGAACGCGGAACTGGTCCTTAGCCCCGGCAAGGACGGTATGAAGGGGGCCATCCGCAAGGCGGAGGAACTGAACGCCCAGATACCCCATTCGTACATCCCCCAGCAGTTCAACAACCCCGCCAACCCGGAGATCCACCGGAAAACTACGGCGGAGGAAATTTGGCGGGATACGGACGGCCAGGTGGCGGCTTTTGTGTCCGGCATCGGCACGGGCGGCACGATCACCGGGGTAGGGGAGGTACTTAAAGAGCGGAATCCTGCTGTAAAGGTTATCGCCGTGGAACCCTACGATTCGGCGGTTCTCTCCGGTTCCGCCCCGGGCCCCCATAAGATTCAGGGCATAGGCGCGGGCTTTGTTCCCCAGGTACTGAACACCGCCGTGTACGATGAAATCTACAAGGTCCGTACCGGGGACGCCTTTGAAGCCGCCCAGCGCCTTGCCGCGCTGGAAGGACTGTTGGTGGGTATATCATCCGGGGCCGCCGCCTTTGCCGCGGCCCAGATCGCCCGGCGGCCGGAGTTTGAAGGCAAACTCGTCGTGGCTTTGCTGCCGGATACGGGGGAACGGTATTTATCCACCCCCCTCTTCGATTCCCTGGAACGTCCGCGGTTTTAATACCGCGCCATTGTCGCACAAGAGAGGTAAGACTATGACATGCCCAGGCGCCGTGAAGATCGATGAACGGTACGCCCATATCAGCAGCCGGCATCCCTGTTTTTCCGGAGAGGCCAATGTAAACCGGGGGCGGGTCCACCTTCCCGTAAGCCCCGCCTGCAATATCAGGTGCCGTTTTTGTAAACGCGCCTTTAATAAGGCCGAGCAGCGGCCGGGGGTCAGCGCAAAACTCTTAAAGCCCCGGGAGGCCCTGGACCTGGTTGGGCGGGCCCTGGAGATCTGCCCGGACATTACCGTGGCCGGGATAGCGGGACCCGGCGATACCCTGGCCACCGGTCATGCCCTGAAAACCTTCGCGCTTATCCACCGGGAATACCCGGACCTTATCAACTGCCTGAGTACCAACGGTCTGCTCTTGGAACGTTACGCGGATGACATATTCCGGGCGGGGGTACGGACGCTGACGGTAACGGTCAACGCGGTGGACCCCCTTATCCTCGACAAGATCTGTTCGCAGGTGATTCTGGACGGGAACCTGTACGAGGGGCCGGAAGGAGCGGCCATCCTGATCGGGGCCCAGAAGCGCGGCATACGAAAGGCCGCCGCCCTGGGGATTCTGATCAAGGTCAACATCGTGCTTATACCCGCGATAAACGGGGACCACATCGGGGACATAGCCCGTGCTGCCGCGGAAAACGGGGCGGGGATCGTCAATATCATCCCCCTTATACCCCAGTACGAATTCGCCGGCTTCCCCGCGCCCGATTGTACAGAACTGGCCCGTGCGCGGGAGGCGGCGGAATTTTACCTTCCCGTGTTCCGCCATTGCCAGCATTGCCGGGCGGATGCCGTCGGTATTCCCGGGCAGGGGGACTTGTCGTCCCTGCTCTACGGGTACCGGGAATTCGATCAGACCTTTTCGCACGGCTAGCAGCCTGTTGCATTAGCAGCCTGTTGCATTAGCAGCCTGAATAAACCGGGGCAGCGAAGCCCCTTGGAGGAGAAACATTATGAGTAGAGGAGAGGTAGTATGAGTAAATTTGTTGACAGGCCGCGCTATACCTGCGCCCTGGGCGGCGCCGTGGGAACCCTCCACGCCATACCGCGGGCCATTACCATCATTCACGGATCCGCGGGCTGCGGCGGTAATATCAACACTGCCCTGAACGCCGGGGCGGGCTACCTGGGAGGCGGTTACTGCGGCGGTTCAGCGCTGCCCAGTTCCAACGTGGTAGAGCGGGACGTAGTCTTCGGCGGGGAGACCCGGCTGCGGGAGCAGATCCAAAGCACCCTGGAGATCGTGGACGGGGACCTGTACGTGGTGGTTACCGGCTGCATGGTGGACATGATCGGGGACGATACGGTGGCGGTGGTTTCCGAATTCAAGAACGCCGGAAAGCCGGTCATCGCCGTTCCCACCCCCAGTTTCAGGGGCAATGCCTTTACCGGCTACGAACTTCTGATCAAGGGCTTTATCGATCAGTACATCGAAAAGCAGGACCGGAAGGATCCCCTGACGGTGAACGTGCTGGGCATCGTACCCGCCCAGGATGTATTCTGGAAGGGTAATTTACGGGAGCTAAAACGGCTCCTGGAAAAGCTGGGCCTTGCCGTCAACACTTTTTTTGGCGAAGGTGAAACCCTGGATAACTTTAGAAACGCCGGAAAAGCCGCCCTTAATATTATTGTGTCCAACAACTTTGGGATCGACAGCGCCCGGCACTTTGAGGAAGTCCACGGCATACCCTATATTGTAACCCCGTTTCCTATCGGCGCCATAGCGGGGGAGAACTTCCTGAAAACCGTGGGGAACGCCCTGAGCATCGATCCCGCCCATACGGCGCGGGTAATCGCTGAAGAAAAAAAGGTGTACTACGGCTACCTGGAACGGATCGCCGACATTTACAACGATGCGGACCTGCAGCGTTACGCCATTGTCGTGGGGGATTCAAGCTACGCCCCGGCGCTGACCCGTTTCCTTTCCGACGAACTGGGCTGGATACCGCAGTTAGTGGTGGTAACGGATCTGCTGGATGAAAACCGGCAAAAAACTGTCGGTACCCAGTTCACCGCCCTTAATTCCTCGCTTAACCCGCCGGTCTACTTTGATTCCGATACCTCGTCGGTAAAAAAATACCTGCGGGAAGTCTGGCCCCGGAACCGCAACAGCCGTTACTACGATTCCCTTGGGCCCGTAGTTATTCTGGGCAGTGCGCACGAACGGGACCTGGCCCAGGAATTCGGCTTCCCCCTGGTACCCATCACGTTTCCCCTTACCAGCCGTTGCGTTATGAACCGGGCCTACGCGGCTTTTGCCGGAGGGCTTTCCCTTACGGAAGACATTATTACCTATCTGGTCATGGGCCGCTAAGCCTGGCAGCCTGTTGCGAAGCGCAACAGACTGCTGGCGCCGGACCTGTAACCCTAATTTACGGAGGTTTACATGAATTTTTTAGATGCTAAATCAGCTCCCAGCAGGGAGGATCGGCTTCACGCCGCCATTGCTTTCGGCGGCACCTGCTCCCAGGTACGGACCTGCGAAAAGGCTATGGCCTCAGGCTGCACCAACCTTTCCACCCGGGCCTTTACGATGGCCCAGGGCTGCCAGTTCACCCTGAGCCTGGGGATACTCAACTCGATCAGAAACGCGGTCGTGATCATGCATGGACCCATTGGCTGCGGTATCTGCGCTACCGGCAACCTGGGGCAGAACAAGACCTTCAAACAGATCCGCGACCCCGGGGCCGAAGGACTCGTCTGGCTCAGTAGCAACCTGGACGAACCGGATGTGATAAGCGGCGGAGAGCGGAAACTGCGGGAGGCGGTGATCTTTGCCGACCGGGAATTCCGGCCCGATTCGATCATCGTTGCCATAAGCTGCGTCCCCGCCCTTATCGGCGACGATGTGGACAGCATCCTTGACGATCTGCAAAAAGAGACCGCCGCGGTCCTCGTGCCCATCCACTGCGAAGGCTTTAAGACAAAACTCATGGCCACCGCCTACGACGCCGTATACCACGGCATCCTGAAAAAGTACATCCGCTACCCCGACCGCCGCCTCCCCATTTGGGAAGATGACGGCAACAGGGACCGCGAAAAGTACCGGATCAGCCGGAACGTTAACGTTCTTAACGTAGGGTCCATGAGCCGTTCCGACGAAGTGGAATTCAAGCGCCTCCTTGAAGCCCTGGGACTTAACGTAACGTTTATCCCCTGCTACGCGGAACCTGATGATTTTCAGTACGCACTGGAAACCTCCCTTAACATCAGCATCTGCGGTACCCACGACGATTATTTTGTGGAACACCTCAAGGAGAAGTACAATATCCCCTTTGTTGTGGATACCATCCCCATCGGCAGAAAAAATACCGACAGG
Organism: Treponema sp.; assembly: GCA_031278715.1. Lineage (GTDB taxonomy): Bacteria > Spirochaetota > Spirochaetia > Treponematales > Breznakiellaceae > JAISFT01. The sequence goes on from JAITJW010000120.1 coordinate 11,675, forward strand.
TGGATCGGGAAAATCGCCGAACACTTCGGCCTTGAGAGGGAAGCGGAAAACCTGATACAGGCGGAGAACGCCGCCCTGCTGGAGGCCCTGGAACCCTTTAAGAGTACACTGACAGGCAAGCGCGTGTACCTTGCCGGAGGGGAGGTCCGGATCGTCGCCACCGCGGAAGTCTGCCAGGACCTCGGCATGGAAGTAGTAGGATTTAAGGCCCACCATTACGACCGTTTTGTGGAGCCCATTTTCGACGCCCTGGAGAACATTGACGACGTACAGTTCAGCGTTGCTACCAACCAGCCCTTCGAGATGGCCAACATCGTCAAACGCCTTAAACCGGATATCCTGATTGCCCACGTGGGGGGGAACAACATCTCCTCCCGTTACGGACTGCCCCTGCTGCCCCTCTTCGGTCCCGCGTACAATTACTGCGGTTACTCAGGCGTCTTCGAGATCGCCCGCCGCCTGAATCAAAAACTGCGGAACTTCCAGTTTAACAAACAGCTCTCGATCAACACCCCCCTGCCCTTTAAGCAGGACTGGTACGAAAAGGATCCCTTTGCGTACATAAAATCGGTTCCCATTACCGAAGAGACCGGCGCATAACGACAAAAGGGGACTGCCCGGCATCTGCCCGCTGCGTCCCCTTTTGTCTGCCAGTTTGTTGTGCTTCGCTCCTAAACCCTACAAGTCGGGCGCATCCCCGGCTCCGCCGGGCTTTCCGCTCCAACAGCCATAAGGTCAGTGCAACAGACTCTAGATAGCGTCCCCTTCCGATACCTTCCCCTGTTCCAGGGCCAGAAGCCTGTCCGCCCACAGGCCGGCCCATTCACGCAGGGCGGATACTTCCAGCGGGGCCGGGGCCTTCGATGTCTGGTGAGCGGCGATCTTCCGCGCCAGCGAGCGGTATATCTCCGCCTGGGCGGACTGCGGCAGCGCCTCAATCGTCGTTTTTCCCTGCAGTTCACTTTGCGTTACCGAAATTGAACGGGGTATGTACTCCATTACCGCCGTTCCGGTTTTCGCCACAAAGTCGTCGATAATCTCCCGTGAATACGGAGGCCCCATAGAATTGGCGATCACCCCGCCCAAAAGCGCGCCCCCCGCGTTGGAATACTTGATGATCCCCTTGAACAGGTTGTTGGAGGCGTAGATCGACATAAAGTCCGATGAGGACACAGTAAACACATGTTCGGCGATTCCCTCCCGGATCGGCACCGCAAAACCGCCGCAGACCACGTCCCCCAGCACGTCGAAGATCACCACGTCCAGGTCCAGTTCCTGAAAAACCCGCTGCTGCTTGAACAGCTCGACCGCCGTAATAATCCCCCGGCCCGCGCAGCCCACCCCCGGCGCAGGCCCCCCCGCTTCCACACAGTAGATACCGCTAAACCCCTCGTAGATCACATCCCTGGCCTTTACCGCCGACTGCTCCCGCAGAGTATCCAGTACCGTAGGAATGAATTTACCCTTCCGCAGCGTGTTGGTGGAATCGCTTTTGGGGTCACAGCCAAACTGCATCACCTTAAGGCCCATCTCCGCCAGAGCCGCGCTGAGGTTTGAAGTGGTGGTCGATTTGCCGATACCCCCCTTCCCGTATATGGCGATCTGCTTGATCTTCTTGCCCATAACACCCCCCACATCCTATAAATCCTATAATAATACTATGTAATAACTCAGGATTTTACTATACGTCATCGGAAAACCAATGTCAAGCGATTTTATGCGCGGTTTTATGCGCGAAGCGCAACAAACTGCTAGCGAGCGGAGAACCCGGTAGGGGGTGCGGCGTCTTGACATTATTTGTTAATCAAGGCTAATTTATGAGTTAGATTAGACTAATTTTAATCCCGTCAAAACGTTCAGGCGGGAGGAGGTGCTGGAATGAGTGTCATCGAAAAACAAACCGGCAAACTTAAAGCAAAAGACCTCGTCACCACCGGTATCTTTACCGCGCTGTTCTTTCTGGTGATTCTGGTTTTCGCCATGGCGTTCTCGGCTATCCCGCTGATGACGGCGTTTATCGTCTGCTTCGACG
>JAITJW010000132.1 GCA_031278715.1 Treponema sp.
GCCTGCTTGAAAAATTTGCGGTCCTTTACTAGTGTCAAAGACTTGTTAGGTTAACACGGGGAGACGAGGATGGCCGGGAAGAGCAACAGGAACAGCACGGTCCACTGGGCCGACGAAACCGCGGAAAAAATTATCCGGGAACAGGGGGACAAAGCCAGCTATACCTGCGCTTCGGGGATTACCCCTTCGGGGACCGTACATATCGGAAATTTCCGGGAAATTATCTCTACGGACCTGGTAGTCCGGGCCCTTAGAGACCGGGATAAAACCGTACGGTTTATCTATTCCTGGGACGATTACGATGTGTTCCGCAAAGTACCGGCCAATATGCCGGGTCGGGAGGAACTGGAAAAATACCTGCGTTTCCCCATCACGATGGTTCCCGATCCTTGGGGCAGGGATTCCAGTTATGCCCGGCATCACGAAGTGGATGTGGAAAGCGTGCTGCCCCTCGTGGGCATTCGGCCCGAATTCCTCTACCAGGCGGAGCGCTACCGCACATCACAGTACGCCGGGGGTATCCGCAGGGCCCTTGAACACCGGGAAACGCTGAAAAACATTCTGGACAGGTTCCGGGACGAAGACCACAAAATCCAGGGGGAGTGGTGGCCCGTGGGGGTGTTTTGCAGCGCTTGTCATACCGACGATACGGAAGTGGAAGACTGGGACGGGGAATGGGGGCTTAGCTACCATTGTGGTTCCTGCGGGCACCGGGAAACGGTGGACCTGCGCAGCGCCAAAGAGGTCAAGCTTGGCTGGCGGGTGGACTGGCCTATGCGCTGGGAATACGAAAAGGTTGACTTTGAGCCCGCCGGAAAGGATCACCACAGTCAGGGGGGAAGTTTTGACACCGCCCGCCATGTGTGTAAAGAGGTCTACGGCTGGGATGCCCCGGTTACATTCCGCTACGACTTTATCGGCATCAAGGGAAACCCCGGAAAAATGTCCAGTTCCAAGGGGAAAGTGGTTGATCTGCCCGATCTGCTCAAGGTCTACACCCCCGAACTGGTCCGTTACCTTTTTGCCGGAACCCGGCCCAACACCGAATTTACGATTTCCTTTGACCTGGACGTGATAAAAATTTACGAAGACTACGACAAAACTGAACGTATTGCATGGGGGGATGAAAAAGCCAGGGACGAAGAGGCATTTATGCGGGAAAAACGAATCTACGAATTCTCCCAGGTCCTGACCGGGCCCGGCGGGAAGCCCGTCATGCCTCCGGTTAAACCGTATTACATACCGTTCCGCCATCTGTGCAACCTGATCCAGATTGCCGATGGGGATATTGATAAGGCCATTGCCGTCCTAAGCCGGGGAAATTCGGGGGAACCCGGCCCGGAACAGATCCCGGGTATCCGCGCCAGGGCCCTCTGCGCCAAGTACTGGATTGACGAGTGCGCCCCGGAAGAATTTCGCTTTAAGCTAAGGCAGCCCGGCGGGGAGGCCATGTCCCCCGGTGGGAACGAACCGGAAAGCGGCAGCGCAGAAGGCGGCTACGGGCTTCTAAGCCCGGAGGAACGGGCGGCCGTCCGCTGTTTGCGGGACACCGTCGTCGCGCGGATAGAAACCTATACCGGGGATAAAGACTGTGCCGAGGCAATCTACAAAGTAGCTGAAAACTGCCACCTGGACGGCAAAGCTCTGTTCCGGGCCGCTTACCAGGCCCTTATCGGCAAAGACCAGGGGCCCCGGCTTGCCAACTTTCTGCGTTCCATCGACAAAGACCGGCTTTTGGGGATCCTGGCGGAATAAGAGGACTCTGCCACGGCAGCCGGTTTTTACGGGGTAATTTGCTTCTTTTTCACCGGCGTTACCGCAGCCAAATCCTCCACTGCATTAATCAAATCCGTATCGGCCTCAATGTCCGCAATCGGGGCGGGGAGTCGGTAGGTCCAGTCAAATTCGTTGTAGGTACCGGGTACGTTGATCCGTTCACTGGCCGGGTCGGGGGCGTACCAATGGGGCGAAAGGTGGAGCAGGTCCTGAATCTGGAACACCCGGAACCGGGACGCAGCGGAGGCAATTTTTTGCAAAACGATCTTTGCAGTTCCGGGATTGTACACCTTGGGCAGGGAGGGAACCCCAATAAAGTCGCAAAAAATCTTCTGATCCGCCTCGTTATCCCACCAGTCCCGAACCGTAGAACTGTCGTGAACCGCGGGGGTACAGACCGAAAGTTCGGGGTAATCTTCAAAGGGAACATAGGGTTCTCCGGCCTTTCCCCATTCCCGGTACCAGCGGACCACCCGGAGACCCAAAACGTTTAAGCTGCCAAGTACCCGCGGTACGCAGTCCGGAACAGCCCCCAGATCCTCCGCACAGGGCAGCATGGAAGATGCGGCGGACAGTATTGAAAGGAGCCTTTTTCCCTGCTCTTCCCAGATGTTTTCAGAATTAAGGCGCCGTTTTTCCAGCAGGGCTTCCAGCTTGCCCCGCTCCTCTTCCGAAAGAGAGGCGTAAGCCCGGCTTTCCCGGTAAAACCATGTTGGAAAATACTGCCCCTTGTCGTACTCATAAAAAAGCCGGTTATGCCAGGCTTTATAAAGGTATTTTTGCGCCACCTGGTGAAGGTTCAACCCGTCAATGTCCCGTTCACCCCTGATATGGTCCTTAAAAAGCCAAAGCTCTTCCGTTCCAATACGGTCCAGAACCTGGGAAAATATCCGCTCCACCTCCGGAACAATGGCGCCGGAATCCATGTTTCCCCAGCCGTTTAGAATTTCCCGCAGGTTATCCCACACCTCCCCCGTGGAGACGTGGGGCTGGGAAACCCAGCGGATCCGCCCCTCGTCAAAACCAATGCCCTTAAGATCATCGTCATTTATCGGGGTATAGGGGATAAACCGTCCCAAAATGGAAGTATTGTCCTGTCTGCCACTTGACCAGATGCGGAAAAAGCCCAGCACATGGTCGATACGGAAGGCAGCGTAGTACTTTTCCGCCACGCTAAGGCGGAGACGCCACCATGCGTAGTTGTCTTTTGCCTGTGCCTCCCAGTTGTGGAGGGGAAAGCCCCAATTTTGACCATCGGGACTATACATATCGGGAGGCGCCCCGGCAGAAAGGTCCAGGTGGAAATATTCGGGATGGGCCCACACATCGCAGGAATCCTCGTTCATAAGAATGGGAATATCTCCCTCAAGGATCAGCCCTGCATCGTTTACGGCCTTGGCGGCGGCAGCGAACTGGCGATCCAGGGCCTCCTGTACCCACACCCAAAAAAGCTGGGCATCCCGGAACTTCGAATCGTTCCACAGGGCCTCAATATCCGCGGGGCTTACCGACCGGTGGGTTTCCCATTCCTTCCAGCCCTTTTCGCCGTTAGCCTCTTTTAGGCGGCGGTAGACGGCATATTCCTTAGCCCAGGAATTTGCCTCCAGCCAGGCGGCAAGGGTTCCTCCGGAGGCAGCCTTTTTATGGATATCCTCCCTGGCGGCGGCGTAGACGCTCCTGAGAATTTCCATTTTGGCCCGCAGAACAGCCTCATAGGGAAACCGGGTCTCCCCGCCAAATTTTTCACCATAGGAGCGTATTTTCTCCTGCACCGCCGTCCCGGCCTTATCAAACTCGTCCAACGACTCGATCCGCAGGTACAGGGGGTGGAGGGCAAAAGCGGTCAGGCTAAAATAGGGTGAACTCCAATTGCCCGTATCGTTTACCGGCAGTATCTGGATAAGCCCTACGCCCATTTTCTTACATAGCCGGGCGAATTCTTCCAGATCGGGGAATTCCCCAACCCCCATGCTTCCCTTTCCCCGAAGAGCGCCCACCGGAACTACGGTACCAATCAAGCGCCGGCTTGTTTTCTCAGTGCCCGGTACGGGGATCTTCTCTTTTTTTGTCGCAGAATCGGACTGGGTAAACTTTCTGCCACCCGATTTTCCGCTTGACGATTTCTCTTTTGCCATCTGGATCACCTCCGGGCTGTGTATTCTTTATTAAAATTGCCCGTAACTTTCAAAATTATAATACATTTATGCCACATAATGCAGAAAAATGAAAATATTTACCACGATCAGCCGGTTGCAAAGATAAATGAATTAGTTATAGTAATAACAGGGCTTGGGCATGAATAAAGTACTAAAAGAAAAAATAATGGAAGCCTTTTCTTCGGTCCTTCCTATTACTGCCATTGTACTTATCGTTAGTGTGGTTCTAGTTCCCATGCCGGCGGGTACCATTCTGGAATTCCTGGCAGGGGCCGCCCTGCTTATTATTGGAATGGGTTTCTTTACCCTGGGGGCCGATATGGCCATGATGCCAATGGGAGAAGGGATCGGTATCCAGGTAACCCGTTCATCGAATCTGCTTATCGCCCTTTTCGTAAGCTTTCTTATGGGCTTAATCATCACCATTGCGGAACCGGACCTCCAGGTCCTGGCCCGCCAGGTACCTTCGATACCTCCCATGCCTCTTATCCTTACCGTTGCGGCGGGGGTGGGGTTTTTTCTGGTTCTGGCGGTGCTTCGTACCCTGCTTAAAATTCCCCTGTCAATTCTGCTGATCGTATTCTATCTGGCTGTGTTTATTATCTCCTGTTTTGCCCCCGATACCTTTATCCCCGTAGCCTTCGATTCCGGGGGGGTTACTACCGGACCCATAACCGTACCCTTTATTCTGGCTATGGGGGTCGGCGTGGCCTCTATCCGCAGCGACCGAAATTCCCAAAACGACAGCTTCGGCCTGGTCTCTATGTGCAGTGTAGGCCCCATCTTGATGGTTCTCCTGCTGGGTATTTTCTATAACCCTAGTGAATCAACGGTAGAGCCTCACATAGTTCCCCAGGTGGAAACCAGCCGGGACGTTGTAGAAAGTTTTGCCTTTCAACTGCCCCACTATGCACGGGAAGTACTTTCTGCTATGGGGGCTATTGTTGTCTTTTTTGTGGCGTTCCAGCTTATTTCCCGGCGTTATAAGAAACACCAGCTGGCCCGTATCGGGGTTGGATTTATCTACACGTTTATAGGGCTGGTAATGTTTCTTACCGGGGTAAACGTAGGCTTTATCCCCGTGGGTCAGCTCCTGGGTTCCCAAATTGCCGCAGCCCCGTTCAAATGGATACTGATTCCTTTAAGCATGGTAATTGGTTACTTTATCGTGTCTGCCGAACCGGCGGTCCACGTGTTAACCAAACAGGTAGAGGATATTTCTTCCGGCGCTATCAGCCAAAAGGTAATGAACCGGGGGCTGGCTATCGGCATGGCCATTGCACTGGCAATTACCATGATCCGTATCCTTATCGGCATCCCCCTTATGTGGATACTTATTCCCGGTTATGTGTTTGCCCTGGTCCTGACATTTTTCGTACCCAAGATCTTCACCGGTATTGCCTTTGACTCGGGGGGCGTCTGTTCCGGTCCCATGACGAGTACGTTCCTGCTTCCCCTTGCTATGGGTGTTACCGAAGGAATCGGCGGTAACCTTATGGTCGATGCCTTTGGCATTGTGGCAATGGTTGCCATGACGCCTCTTATCATCATCCAGCTTCTGGGTCTGGTGTATAGCCACAGAATGAAAGCCGCAGCGGAACCGGAGGATACGGAGATGTCCAGTATCGATCCGGAAGAACTAGGGGCTATTACGCTGTTTGACGAGGTATCCGATGGCCGATAAAAAAGCTGGGTTCTTCAAATGGTCCAACACGGTATTCGGCAAGATTATTAATCTTCCCCGGCTGCGGGGTTCTGAACAGGGAGACTCCCTATCTTCGGAGTCCAGGTCCCAGCCCCGGCTTAAATTAGTGGTTTTCATTATTGACTGGAGTAAAATCCACCTGTTGTCCCAGGTTTTCGACCAGGAACACGTCAGGTTCCACTTTATTACGAAAGGCCGGGGAACTGCGAATTCGGAAATTTTGGATCTGCTTGGCATTGGCGCCAACGACAAGGCGGTAGTAATCTGTCTGGAACAGGAAATTCTGGCGCCCGTACTGTTAAAAGAGGTCCGCCACAAGATAGGCCGCCGCAGTCCGGGGGCGGGGATTGCCTTTTCGATCCCCCTTTCGGGGATCAACACCCCGGTACTCCGGGTTTTTAAGGAAAGCATCCTGAAAAATGAGAAAATAAATCCTGTCCAGGAAGGAGAACCCATGAAAAGTGAAATTAACAACGACCTTATCGTGTCCATAATCAACCAGGGTTACAGTGATGAATTTATGACGGTTGCCCGTGAGGCGGGGGCAGCCGGTGGCACGGTAATCAATGCACGGGGACTTGCCCACGCCGGTCCGGTCAAGTTTTTCGGTGTTTCCGTTCAGGATGAAAAGGAAATTGTTCTTGTTCTGTCCAGCAGGGAAAAAAAGGTTCCTATCATGCAGGCAGTCAGCCAAGCCTGTGGTATTACCACCAAGGCCGGTGGTATCGTCTTTTCCCTGCCTGTCGATCAGGTCATGGGCATGTCCTCTGATTGAGGATTCAGTAAAAGCACAATGGCATCGCTACGATGGCAGTCATCGTAGCGATGCCATAGTGTAAGGATAAAAAATGAAATATTTGTTGTTAGGTATGTTGATTTGTGGTTTTGTTCTTTCCTGTAAAAGCGCCGGAACCGTCAGTACCCCCGAACCTGTCCAAAGCCCTGCTCCTGCTTCCACCCCGGATCCTGTTTCCACCCCTGCTCCTGCCGCTGTTCCCGGTTCTACGCCTGGTTCTGTTTCCACGTTTAGCCCCAATCCAAGGCAGGTGGAAGAAAAACCCCTGGATCAGATCTACGAACAGCACGAACCCAGTATCATACTGATCGGGGCAAAAGAGTATACGGTAATCAAGGGCGATACTCTTTCAAAAATTGCCCGGAAATATTACGGGGCCGGCGATAACGGTTACTACTTTCCCCTTATTATTGCAGCTTCCAAGCTCAACGTCGATATTGTTGATCCTGATGAGATTGAGGTGGGCATGAAGTTTGTCATCCCCGATCTTCAAGAGAACCTGAACGATCCTGGCGCCCGTAGTAATCTGAAAAACTTGCTTAAGGAAATAGCCGCCTTTTATTCCAACAAGTCAGGCCGTCAGAGTATGAGGCTTCATGACGGATTAACCCGGCTATATAATGCCCTGTAGTCGTTTTATGATAACAGGCTGGATACAGAGGTGTACTAACACACAAGGAGAATGTGCATGGACAAGCGAAAGTATTTTTTTACCTCCGAATCGGTCGGAGAGGGTCATCCGGACAAACTATGCGATCAGGTTTCGGACGCGATATTGGATGCCTGCATAAAGGACGATCCCCAAAGTCGGGTTGCCTGCGAAACCTTCGCGTCAACATCACTGGTTCTTGTTGGCGGGGAAATTACCACCAAGACCTTTGTGGATTTTCAACAAGTGGTACGGGACGTGGCCGAGGATATTGGGTATACGGATCCCAGCTACGGTCTGGACTGCCACTCCATGGCGGTATTGGACATGATTCACAGTCAGTCTCCCGATATTAGCCAGGGGGTCTCCGGCACGGGGCTTGAACAGTACAAGGGACAGCAAGGCGCCGGGGACCAGGGTATGATGTTTGGGTTTGCCTGTAACGAAACCCCCGAACTGATGCCCCTCCCCATCAGCCTGGCCCACCAAATTCTAATCAGGGCCACGGAGATGCGGAAGAAAAAAACCATTCCCTGGCTGCGGCCCGATGCCAAAAGTCAGGTAACGGTAGAATATGAGGGGCACAGGCCGATCCGTGTGGACGCGGTAGTAGTCTCCCATCAGCACGATCCTGGTGTTGCCTACAAGGATATTGAAGCCGGAATTATCGAACAGCTCATAAAACCCGTTCTGGAACCTACGGGTCTTCTGGATAACAAAACCAAGTACTACATAAACCCAACCGGCCGCTTTGTAGTGGGCGGGCCCTTTGGGGATACGGGTCTTACGGGCCGTAAAATAATCGTAGATACCTATGGCGGTATGGGCCGGCATGGGGGTGGTGCGTTCTCCGGCAAGGATCCCACCAAAGTGGATCGTTCCGCGGCGTATGCTGCCCGCCATGTTGCCAAAAACGTGGTGGCCGCCAAACTTGCCGAGCGTTGTGAGGTAGAGCTGGCCTATGCTATCGGAGTTCCCTTCCCCGTATCGGTAATGGTGGACACCTACGGTACTGCGGTTGTCCCGGAACAGCAGATCGAACAGGCAGTTATTGACATTTTTGATCTTAGCCCTGCAGGAATTATTACCGCCCTGAATCTTCGACGTCCCATCTACCGGAAAACCGCCTCCTATGGTCATTTTGGCCGGAGCGAATTCCCCTGGGAATGTACCGAAAAGGTGGCAGACCTTAACAAAGCGATTAAGGGCTAACAGAGGCTGCCAACAGGGTGTAGAGCATGAGGAGGATAAGGTGAAAACAGTAAAAAAAACGTTGCCGGTATGGGCTATGATCCTGACGGTCATCTGTGCCTGTGCAAGCCAGCAAAAGGCGGACAATCCGCTCCCGCCTAGTTTTGATTTGGTCCTCGGAAAAGAATGGAAACTTATCGAGGTAAGAGCTGAAAACCTAAGCACGGGCTTTGACCGGGAAGCGCTGGGGACAGATTCTTCCAATTTCTACACTCTGAAATTCCAGGACGAGACAATTTCCGGCCGGGCCGCCCCAAACAGCTACCGTGGCCCTTTTGAATTAAGCGAGAACCAGGGCATCAGTTTCGACATGATAGCCGCAACCCTTATGGCCCCCCTTAAAGAACCGGCAGGGCTCAAGGAAAACGAATACTTCAAATACCTGGAAGGGGTTTATCGCTGGGATCTAAAGGACGGTATGCTGGAGCTTCACAGCAGGGACGAAGGCGGAAAGCCAAGCATCCTGGTGTTCTCCGAATAGTTTCACGTGAAACACTGACGGCGCACCGGAGAGTCTGGCCCACAGCGGTAGCGCCGTAAGAATTGCCGTTATAAGCAGCCCCAAAACAAGCCAGCGCCGTCCGTTTGCCGGAACATGACCGGACTTCAATTTTTCCTGGCTTGTTTCCTGGTCTGAATGTTGTTCTCCCGCCGGGGTCGCCGCAGGGAGGGGCGCTCCGTCCATTTCTAGCAACAGGGCATCCACATCGTCAATGAAATGACCTGGCCGGATACGCCTCCTGTTTTCACGCAAGACCGCAAAGATCGAAAGGGATTCCCCTAAAAACCTTCCAAAGACGGCGCCGCGCCTGAAAATTGCAAGGCGGAATATGCCGACGGTTCCGCGGCCCCCCGCCGGCAATGCGGGAACGCCGGGGAACGGCTTGCCACGAATAACCACAGCCGAAAGCATAACAAGTCCTTCCAGCGTAACCCCCTTCCGAAACCCATCTATCAAACTTCCGGCGGTAATATGCAAAGGACCGAGTTCCGCCAGTACCCTGCCGTAGGGGACCAGCAGATTTACCAACACGACCCCCGCGATAATCGAAACGGTTATAAGGGGCTTGTTGCTCCTGCCCGAAAACCAGGCGCACAACCAAAAAAACAAAAATTGCAGGAACCGTCCAAGGGTAGAAGAATTGAACAAAAACAACAGCAGGGCAATAAACCCCGCGATTATCAGTTCCGGGTCGTTAAACCGCCGATCCCAACAAGAGCGCCGTAGTTCCCGCCGTAGTTCCCGCCGCCGTTCCCGCCGGTTTTTGGAGGTCCGGGAAACCGGGGCACCGTGCCTCTCCGTGGATATCTCCTCCCCAAAATTGGCGCCATTTTCGAACTTGGTGGCTCCTGCAAATATTTTTGCAGGAGATAACGCCTTTTGGTACCAGCGGGAACGGCGGCAGAACTGTTCACAAAAAAGCCCCAGGGTACAGCCGGTAAGCAGGGACAAGCCAAGGAACGGGGGAACAAGGTAGCGTACCCCTTCACCAAAAACCAGGAAACGGGCCAGGAAAAGCTGAACCCCGCTGGAACACATGGCCCCCGCAACGCCAATGCCCGTCAAACTGAGCAGCGATCCCGCGCTTAGTCGCCGCAGACTGTACATCACCAGGGCAGAGGCAAGGCTTCCAAAAAGGGAAAAGACAAACACATAAGAAAAAATGGTCCCGCCGACAATCCCCGCGCCGGTAATTTTTATAAGAACCAGAAGGCTAAAGTACCGTGGGGAAAGCAGGTCCAGGGCCAGCAGCAGCGGGAGATTTGCAAGCCCAATCCGTATCATGGGGAGCGGCTTGGGAATAAGGTATTCCAGGGTTGAAAGGAACAGGCAGAAGGCGCCCAGCAAGACTACGGTTCTGGAGGCCAAGGGACCGGCCTTACCAGGAGGAGGCGTCAAGCGCCGATCCTTTACCGGAATTTCCCCCGGCCTGAACAGAAACCATCACCCGGTTGGGAAGACAGGCTATCCATTGTCCGTGGCTACGGATGGCGCCGGCGGCGACACAGTTCTGTCCTGTACAAGGGGAAGAAATAACCCGCACATGTTTTCCCCGCAGTTCTACCACAGTACTCCCCAGGGGGCCGTTCACGGCAACAGTCTCCGTGGCGTCCAGTGGAAATTCCCAGCGGCGGCCATCGGATTCAACTACTACCTGGGGGACACCGGCGCCGGTGGCATAGACCGTGACTGCCGAAAACAAAACGACCCCCAGCGCCAAAATTATAATACCGGTATCCAAAACCGTAATACCCACACGCATGATTTTTTATACCACAGGACCGGCGCTGCTACAACATTTTACCAGAGATTTGCCAGTACCCTATAGTTTCTTAACATTCCACCTCTATTTTGTCTTTGACCATAAACAAACTTTATGAGAGGAGAGGTGTATGAAACAACAGAGGATGGTTCGGAACCTGATTTCCGCGCGTCTGGTCGGGAGGCTGGCCTATGTCATGATGGGCCTGCTTGCGGTTATGTCCCTGTCCGCCAGGGGAAAGCCTGATACGGCATCGGCACAGAACACATCTGTGGCTGAACAGGGGCGGGCTAAATACGTATTCCTGTTTATTGGGGACGGTATGGCCATGTCCCAGATCAGTTCAACCGAAGTCTACGCCACCGCCCGGTCATCCAAGGATATCAACATCACCAGGCTGGGCTTTACCAAGTTCCCCATATCGGGACTTACCACTACTTACGATGCGGGGACATTTATTACCGATTCTGCCTCCGCCGTAACCGCCATCGCCACAGGAAACAAAACCTTGAGCGGAGTTATCAACATGGACCCCGCAAAGACGGTCTCCTACAAAACCATTGCCGAATATGCCCATGAAGCGGGTATGAAAGTCGGCATTGTTTCCTCTGTTACACTGGATCACGCTACCCCCGCGGGCTTCTTTGCCAAAGTTCCCTCCCGGAGTAACTACTACGATATTGAAGTCCAGATGGTGGAAAGCGGTTTTGAGTACTTTGCAGGCGGCGGTCTTCTGCAGCCCACGGGCAAGAACCAGGATCAACGGGACGTGCTGCAACTGGCGCAGGAACATGGCTACACCTACGTCAACACCAAGGATGCCTTTAACGCGCTAAGGCCCGGCGCCGGTAAGGTTATCGCCATTAACGCCCTGCTTCAGGATTCCGGTTCCATGCCCTACGAGCTGGACCGCTCTGCCAATGATCTTTCCCTGGCGGATTATACCCGCAAGGGGATCGATCTGCTGCAGGATAATCCCCAGGGGTTCTTTATGACCGTTGAAGGGGGAAAAATTGACTGGGCCTGCCACGCCAACGATGCTGGAGCCGCCATTCATGATGTTCTGGCCTTTGACAACGCCATCAAGGTGGCGGTCGAATTCGCCCAGGCCCACCCCCAGGATACCTTGATCGTAGTTACCGGAGACCACGAGACCGGCGGCATGACTATCGGCTTTGCGGGGACTCAATACAATACCTTCTTTGACCGGGTAGCCCTGCAGACAAGATCGTTTATCGCGTTTAATGCGGAAATCCTTACGCCCTACAAGCAAAACACCCCCCGGACACTGGCCAAACTGGCAGACCTGCTCCCGGCAATTAAAGACTCCTTTGGTCTGGATTACGGCAGCCTCTCAAAATTTCAGCAGGAACAACTTGAATTTGCGTTCCAACGCTCTATGGGTGATGAAATTGAGCGGGCCGTGGCGGAGGACCAGTTCCTGCTCTATGGCGGATACGAGCCCCTGACGGTAAAGATTACCCAGATTATGAACCAGACCGCGGGCATTGGCTGGACTTCCTATGCCCATACCGGCGTTCCGGTTTCTACGTTTGCCCTGGGGGTCCACCAGGAACTTTTTAGCGGTTATTACGACAACACCGATATTTTCAAAAAAATGGTGTCTGCCATGAACCTTAGCCTGTAATGCCGGGCTTAGACAGTGTTTATCATAAAACCAGGACCCGGCATGGTTAAAAGAGAAACCGGCCGGGACATTATGTTCGTCCTGGCCTGTGTTTCTCTTACCATCCTGTTTTTTATCCTTCCCACGAAGTTCGAGGGGGCCTCCCAAAGTGCGGGCAGCCTGCGGGCACGGGGGAAGGTTATTGAAGTTAATAATAAACGCCTGTTAAGTATTGGCCCGGTAAAACAGGGGGAACAGCAGATGGAGGTAGAGATCCGGTCCGGTCCCTTTAAGGGGGAAGTGTTCTCCGGTTCCAATAACCTGATAGGCAAAATAGAACTGGACAAGATCTTTGCCCCCGGAGATTCGGTGCTGGTGGTGTTGAGTGTTTCGGAGGAAGCGGGAATCCGCCATGCTCAAGTCTACGACCATTACCGCACGGACAAGACGATCTTTTTGTGTGTTTTGTTTTTCGCCTTTATTATCCTCGTCATGGGATGGATGGGGGTAAAGATCATCATTTCCTTTGTGTTTACTGCGACAGCGCTTATCCGGGTTCTGTTCCCTGCCATGCTCCGGGGCTGGGACCCTATTTTTGCCTCGGTACTGATAACCGCCCTCCTTACCGCGGTGATCATCTTCCTGGTAGGGGGTATTACACGGCGGGGCCTTACCGCCTTTGCCGGTTCTATGGGGGGTGTCCTTTTAACTTCCGTTTTGGCCTTCTTTTTTACCTACTGGTTTAAAATTCACGGGGCAGTACGTCCCTTTGCGGAGGCTCTGCTCTACTCAGGCTACACCCACCTGAATTTGGCCCATCTTTTTATTTCCGGTATTTTCCTTGCATCCTCCGGGGCTATGATGGACTTGTCCATGGACATTGCCAGCGCCATGCATGAGATCAAAACGCAGTACCCCGCCATAAGCCGCATCAATCTGATTAAGAGCGGGGTCTCGGTATCCCGGCATGTGGCAGGAACCATGAGTACTACCCTGCTTTTGGCCTATTCCGCCGAATACACTGCCATGATCATGACCTTTATCGCCCAGGGGATTCCTGTGGAAAACGTAATCAACATGGTGTGGGTTTCCTCCGAAGTGGTTCATACGCTGGTTGGCTGTTTCGGCCTGGTCCTGGTGGCCCCCCTTACGGTATTTGCCGGGGGAATTATTTTGGGAAAGCCGTCCAAAGGTACACCGGCTGCAGGGGTTCCCGGCGGATGACTTACTCTTCCTTCACAACCCGGTCAAGGCCAATAACAAAATCAGGTTTGTCAATACTAAGAATCCGCACGCCCTGGGCACTGCGTCCCATAACCCGGATATCATGGACCTTAAGCTTGATGGACTTCCCCTGGCTGGTAATGCACATGATCTCTTCGTTTTCCTGTACGTTGACGCAGCCTACGATCTCCCCGGTTTTTTCGGTTACCGTGTAGATCCGCTGCCCTCCGGTCCCCCGGCCATGACAGGAAAATTCCGAAAAATCCACCCGTTTGCCGTAGCCGTATTCGGAGAGGATAAGCATTTTCTCTTCGGGAACCACTTTGAGAAGTCCGGCCAGTTCGTCATCGTCACTTAACTTCACACCTGAAACCCCGCGGCTGGATCTTCCCATTGGCCGGATCTGGTCTTCTCCGGTACGCAGGGCCTGACCTTTACGGGATATAAGAACCACTTCATCCCTACCACCGGTAAGCAGGGCGCTGACCAGTTTGTCCCCCTCGTCCAGATTGATGGCAATGATCCCCCTGGTCTTGGCATTGGAAAATTCACTTACCGCCGCCTTTTTAACCACTCCCCGGGCGGTTCCCATAAAGAGATACGGCCCCCCACCGGTACCGGCTTCAGCAAACAGGCCGTCATCGGGTACTCCGTTATGACTAAAATCTTTAAGGGCCACAATGGCGGTAATATCTTCGTTGGGAGAAACGGTTAAGAGGCTTTTGATATGGGCACCCTTACTGGTCCGGCTTCCTTCGGGAAGTTCATGGACTTTCATCCAGTAGGCCTTGCCTGCGCTGGTAATAAACATAATGTACTCGTGGGTAGAAGCCACAAATATCTGCTCAATAAAGTCATCTTCCGTAAGTTTGGCGCTTTGCATACCCTTACCGCCCCGGCTCTGGTTACGGTAACTGGACACGGGTACCCGTTTCACATAGCCCAGGTTGGAAATAAGGATCATCATTTCCTCTTTTTTAATGAGGTCCTCGATATTGATGCTCTCCACTTCGCCGGCCATAATTTCGGTACGCCGCTTGTCACCAAAACGCTCCGCCACGGCACGGGTTTCGTCTTTGATAAGCCCCCGGAGTTTTTTTCCGTCCGCCAAAAGGGACTTGAAATAATCGATCTGTACCTTCAGTTCCGCCAATTCCTGTTGTATCTTCTCGATCTCAAGACTGGTAAGCCTTCCCAGGCGCATTTCCACAATGGCTTCGGACTGGGCCTCGGACAAGGCAAACCGTTCCTGCAGATTAAGCCGGGCGGTGGCAACATCGTGGGAGGCCTTGATAATCGCCACTACCTCATCAATATTCTCCAGGGCAATAACCAGGCCTTCCAGTACATGGGCCCGTTCTTCCGCCTTCCGCAGGTCATAACGGGTACGGCGGGTAACCACCTCGATCCGGTGTTCAACAAAGTGATAAATAAGTTCTTTTAAGTTAAGACAGAGGGGTTTTCCGTTGACCAGGGCCAGGTTGATAATCCCAAAGGTGGTTTGAAGCTGGGTATTGGCAAAAAGCTGATTCAAGACCACTTTGAGGATAGCTCCCTTTTTTAGTTCCACCACAATCCGGATACCATCCCGGTCAGATTCGTCATTGGAGCTGGCAATACCATCTATGGCTTTTTCCCGGGCAAGGGCGCCGATTTTTTCTACCAGGGTAAGCTTATTAACCCCATAGGGAACATCGGTAAAGACGATCTGTTCCTTCCCGGACTTGGTGGTTTCTACCTCAAAATGAGAACGAACCAGGAGTTTTCCCCGGCCGGTTTTATAGGCATCCTGAATACCCTGGTGGCCAAAGATGATCCCGCCGGTGGGGAAGTCGGGGCCCTGGACAAACTGCATCAAGCCCTCAACACCGATGTCCGGGTTATCAATGAACGCACAGACAGCTTCGCATATCTCGTTCATGTTATGGGGGGCCATGTTGGTGGCCATTCCCACAGCGATACCGCTGGATCCGTTTACGAGGAGATTGGGAACGGCGGCAGGAAGAACCTGTGGTTCCGTAAGGCTTTCGTCAAAGTTGGGAAGAAAATCGATGGTCTCTTTGCCCAGGTCCTGAAGCATCTCGTCGCCGGCACGGGAAAGCTTGGCTTCCGTATAGCGCATAGCGGCCGGGGGGTCCCCGTCCAGGGATCCAAAGTTCCCCTGTCCGTGTATCAGAGGATACCGGAGGGAAAACTCCTGGGCCATCCGGGCCAGGGCATCGTACAGGGCGGCATCTCCGTGGGGATGGTATTTCCCCATGGTGTCCCCCACAATTCGGGCGCTTTTCTTGGTAACGGCATTGGGCCGGAGCCCCAGCTCGTCCATGGAATAGAGAATCCGGCGATGCACTGGCTTAAGACCATCCCGTACATCGGGCAAGGCCCGGGCCACGATAACTGACATGGCGTAGTTGAGATAGTCAGTTTTTACTTCGTCTTCTATGGCTACGGGGATGACCTTTCCGGTCCCCCCAAGTACTCCGCGTTCCGCCATTTACAATTTTTTCCCTACGGTTTTCATCCAACATCCGGCAGTTTGTTGCATCTGAGGAGTATATCAAATCTGAAAGAATTTGTCATGGGGACGGTCTTTCTTATCACACATCTAAATTGCTCACCAGGAGGGCGTTTTCCTCGATAAACTCGCGGCGGGGGGCAACGACTTCTCCCATGAGGGTTGTGAAGATGCGTTCGGCCTCCACGGTATCATCAAGGTGAACCTGGATGATGTTCCGCCGGGAGGGGTCCATCGTGGTGTCCGCCAGTTCCTCGGCGTTCATTTCTCCCAGGCCCTTGTACCGCTGGACGGAAACTTTTTCGGGGTTTTTGCCGGACTGGGTCAGGATACGGTCTTTTTCCGCATCGTCGTAGGCGAAAAAGGTTTTTCGCTCGTAACTGATCTTGTACAGGGGGGGCATGGCCAGGTATACATGGCCGCGTTCAATCAATTCGGTCATGTAGCGGTAGAAAAAGGTGAGAAGCAGGGTACGGATATGGGAACCGTCCACGTCGGCATCGGCCATGATGATGATCTTGTGGTAGCGGATCTTGCTGGCATCAAATCCGCCGCCGCAGCCCGCGCCAATACTGGCAATGATGGGCTGGAGTTTTTCATTGGTAACTACCTTTTCGATACGGGTTTTTTCGACATTGAGCATCTTACCCCAGAGTGAAAGTATCGCCTGTGTCTGGCGGTTCCTGCCCATTTTGGCGGAACCTCCGGCGGAATCTCCCTCGACGATAAAAAGTTCGCAGAGGGCGGGGTCTTTTTCGCTACAGTCCGCAAGCTTGCCGGGAAGTCCGGCGGAGTCCATGGCGTTTTTACGGCGGGTGGCATCCCGTGCCTGGCGGGCGGCAATTCGGGCCCTGGCGGCAAGTATGCTCTTTTCAAGAATGTTGTTTATAACATCGGGGTGTTGATCCAGGTACAGTTCCAATTGTTCGTTGGTAAGGGTCTCCACAATGCCCTTAACTTCCGAATTTCCCAGCTTGGCCTTGGTTTGTCCTTCAAACTGGGGGTTGGGTACCTTGACGGAAAGTACCGCAGTAAGACCCTCCCGTACGTCGTCTCCGGAAAGGCCCTCCTCCATTTTTTTGGCCTGTTTGGACTTTTTAAGGTACTCATTCAGGGTACGGGTAAGGGCAGACTTGAAGCCCACCAGGTGGGTTCCCCCTTCACGGGTGTTGATGTCGTTCACAAACGAATACATGATTTCGTTAAAGCCGTCGTTATACTGGATGGCACATTCCAGGCTTACACCGTCACGTTCCCCTTCGAAGAATATGGGTTCCTTGTAAAGGACGGATTTATTCTCGTTCAGGTAGCTTACAAAGCTCTTTACTCCCCCTTCGAAGCGGAATTCGTGACTTTTGGGGGTCGTAAGCCGCTCATCCCGGATGGTAATTTTTAGACCTTTGTTGAGGAAGGCGAGTTCTCTGAGGCGGTTGGAAAGGATATCGAAGTTATAGGTCGTGCCTTCAAAAATGGTGGGATCGGCCTTAAACCGGATTACCGTACCTTTTTCCCTGCCTGCCATGTTGTAAGGGAGACCTTGGGCGGTAATGATCGCTGCCGGGCCTTCCGGAATGCCGATTCGGTATCGCTGGGCGTATATCCGGTCGTTACGGTGGACAAAGGCCTCGCACCATTCAGAAAGGGCGTTTACCACCGAAACCCCCACGCCGTGAAGTCCGCCGGAGACCTTGTAGGAATCTTTATCGAATTTACCCCCGGCATGAAGCTGGGTCATTACCAATTCAAGGGCACTGACCCCCTCCTCCGGGTGAATATCCACGGGGATTCCCCGGCCATTGTCCTCTACCCGGACGATGTCGTTTCCTTCCAGGACGACCAATATATCATCACAAAAGCCCTGCATGGCTTCGTCTACCGAATTGTCTACAACTTCATACACTAAGTGATGAAGACCATCGATACCGGTGGTCCCTATATACATACCGGGCCGGGTCCGTACTGCCTCAAGCCCCTTGAGTACCTTGATGTTCTCCGCTGAATAGGTCACGTTCATGGCAACTGATAATATTTGGCTTGCACAAAAAAGTAAAGATAACGTACAATTCTTTATGCGTTAATGTTTGCTTGTGGAAAAGCTGTTAATATCATACTAAAACAGGGGATACCGTATGTCTGAATCTGGTTATGAGGTTTTTTGGGGGGAAGCGGTAAGCCAGATCCGGTCATATCTTACGGAACAGGAGTTTTCCGTCTGGTTTTGCAATCTGGAATACCTGAATTCCAGTGAAAATCGTATAACGGTGGTAGTTCCTTCGTCATTTTACCGGGATCAGATAAGAACCCGCTATCAAAATCTCATAGAAACCACACTTAAGGACCTTACCGGGAAGGAACTGATGGTTGAATTTGAGATTCGACCCCGAAATAAGGCGGATTCCGCCGTTGTGGTAGCTGCTACAGACCGAAAAAAAACCAATTTTGTCCAAGACCGGGCTGTTTTACCCAGTACCCATGAGGAAGCCCCCCATAAAAAGGCGCCGCACCCCCAGCTGCGGGAAGATTATACCTTCGAAAAATACGTTATAGGGGAGAACAACAACTTCGCCGCCAACGCTGCTATGGCAATTAGTAAAAACCCCGGAACTGCGTATAACCCGTTCCTCATCTATGGCGGGGTTGGACTGGGAAAGACCCACCTTATGCAGGCAATCGGAAACTACATCCACGAAAACTCATCCAGCAAGATTATCTACAGCACTGCAGAGAATTTTACCAATGAGTTTATCCAGTCTCTGAACGAAAGGGGGATGACGGCCTTCAAAAACCGCTATCGGCAGGTGGATATACTGCTGATTGACGATATTCACTTCCTGGAAAACAAGTCCGGAACCCAGGAAGAGCTTTTTTTTACCTATGAGGCCCTGTATAACGCAAAAAAACAGATCATTTTTACCTGTGATCGGCCGGTTGCAGAGTTAAAAAACCTTACCGAGCGCCTGAGAAACCGTTTTGAACGGGGTTTGAACGTGGATCTGCTGCCTCCAAACTATGAAACCCGCTGTGCTATCCTTAAAAGTAAAGTTGAATCGGGGAATATCCCCATTTCTGACGAGGTTATCGACCTTATCAGCAAGAATATCTCAACCAACATCCGGGATTTAGAGTCGGCTCTTACTAAATTGACTGCTTTTGCCAATATGGTTCACCAGCCGGTAACCCTTGAACAGGCCCAACATCTCTTAAGAGACGTATTTGCCTCCCCCCGGCAGGCCAATATGTCCATCGATCTTATCCAAAACGTGGTGGCAAAGTACTTTTCTTTGTCCGCAAACGACCTGAGAAGCAAGAAAAGGGCCCAAAACATCGTATACGCCCGTCAAATTGCCATGTATATCATTAGGGAGATTACCGAATATTCCACCACGGAGATAGGTCAAGCCTTTGGGGGAAGGGATCATTCCACGGTAATGTACAGTTGCGACAAAATCGGCGAACGAATGAAGGCCGATCCAACCCTGGAACCGACTATTGAAAGCCTAAAGAGGCTGGTTAAGGAGGCGGGAGCCAAACTATAAAGACAGGTTAAATCCCAACGGATTCAAAAAACTGGGTAAAACATGGGGAAACACACCGAAAAAACAGTGCAAAAAACACAGGCTTCCCCAATTTGGCTAAACAAGAGGATAAAGGACAAAGGTTTTCCCTTACCTGTGGAAACCCTAACTGCTTTACCTATAAGGAATTAGGCCGTTTTCCACAAGTAAGGAGACCCTATTATTACTACTATTTATTTATATATAATAAATAGGAACAGGAGTTACGTGATTATGAAATTTACCTGCGAAAGAAGTATTTTACAGAAAGAGATATCAGTTGCCCAGGAGATTATTTCCAGCAAGAATGTGGTATCTATCCTTTCAAATATCTATCTTAAAACCGAAAATGACACCCTTTTTATAAAGGCAACCGATAACAAGGTCAATTTTGAGACCAAAATACCCGTTACCGTGCTGGAAGAAGGTTCTACCACGGTATTTGGGGATAAATTTTTTGGGATTCTTAATTCAAGCCCCGAGGGAGAGCTGGTTTTTGAACAAAAAGCCTCAAAATTAACCATAAAGTCCGCAATAAAGAAGGCAAACTGGGAGTTAAAAAGCATTACCGCAGAGAAATTTCCGGAATTTTCCGTTTCTACGGGTGAATATTTTGATTTGCCGATTAGAGATTTCAAGGAAATGGTTCAACAGACTGTTTTTGCCGTCTCCGATGATGAGACCCGGTACTTTATGAATGGAGTTTTTTTTGAAAAAACAGAGGATAAAGTTGTCATGGTAGCCACCGATGGCCGCCGGCTTGCCTATATATCAAAACCGGCGGATCTGGCTATTAAGGATTTTTCCGGTGTAATCGTACCTCCGAAGATTCTGAATGTTCTGGCCAAGCGGGCGGGCGATGAGGGACCGGTCTCCATTTCTGTTACCGATAAGACCATTTTTGTTAAATTTGGATATTACAGTCTTTCTTCGGTACTTTTTGAAGGGCCGTTTCCCAATTACCGGCGGGTTATTCCTGAAAACCAGGAGAATTTTATATCGGTAAACCGCCTGGAAATGCTGGAGGCTTTACGCCGGGTTTCTTTACTGGTGGAACAAAAATCACACCGGGTTTATCTTAGTTTGACCCCGGGAAGTATGGCCGTTTACTCGGAAGAGAACGAGATTGGAAACTCCAGGATGGAAATACCCTGTAAGTATGACGGGGAAGATGTTTCTATAGCCTTAAACTACCGCTACATCGAAGAACCTTCCAAAGCGATGAAAGAAGATGATATAGGCATAAAATTTAGTGATCCCACAAAGGCGATAACTATTCAGCCGGTGCCGGAGAAGGATTTTTTTCATATCGTCATGCCTATGCAGCTTGATTAGCTGCGGGTGTGTTTGTCTTGTAACAGGCTGTTACTCTTCGGGCGGGGGTTTTCTGTCCTTTTTTTTAAGACCATGAAGGTATTTATGGCGTATTCTTTTTTCCTGTGATGCCTGGCTGGGTCTGGTAGGACGGCGGGATGTGGGAATGTGTGCTGCGGAGCTAATCAGGGTTTCAAGGTGAGAATAAGACCATCTCAGGTTAAGGTGTTGGGATCGTTCCTTACCGGAGGCAATGACAATTTCATCCTTTGCGGTGATACGTGAAGCAAGGTTTTTTCGAAGACGGTCCAATTCGGCCTCCGAAAGCCCTTCTATGTCTTGAATTTTGATGTGCAGGCAGACCTTTGTGTTTACTTTATTGACATTTTGGCCTCCCGGACCGCCGGATCGGGAAAAAACCACGCTGCTGTGGGCCCGTATAGAAGCGTAAAGGCGGGAAATATTCAAGATTTGGTCCTTTTATGGCTATTTCGTTCGAATTTGCTCCAGTTTTAAACGTAGTTGACGAAGTCCTGTTGTTCCTAGAGAATAAAGTATGACACAGCTTTCAACAAAGCGTCTGCCAGAATGTTTTCAGGGTGAGGGATCGTCAAGGGAAGTGAATCACCGTTCTCATATCCGGTACAGGACGTATGCAAAAGTAAAATTCCGGGGAATTCTGGAACAGGAAAGCATCCTCAAAGACATTTCTATTACCGGTTGCCGTGTTGAGTGTACTTCTTTGGCGGACATACATGTTGATTTCCCCTATACGCTAGAGGTTATTCCGGAGGTAAGTTCAAGAATCGGCCATTTTGATCTTGAAGTAAAGGCCGTTTGGATTAGTATGGCCGGGTATTCCGGGGATGTTGGGTTCATCATCACTGCTTCTCCCAAGGGTAAGCTGTTTCAACGCTATGTAGATTATCTTTCCTGGAAGGCAGGTCATTGTTAACGGTTATTTCCGGTCTTGTTAATCAAGATTTGCAGCTTACCGGGAGACTGGACCAGCCAAACTGTAAAAACCAATGACGGAAATTCCGCTTTCCGGGCGGATATACCAGGCAGTTCCGGGTTTTGAGAAGCACCTGGAGATCGAGTTAGGGATTGGCCGGGATACTGCCTTTGCCTGTTCAGCTGCCGATTCGGGCTTGGAGGATCCTCTCCTGCCCTCCGGACGCTGGGGGCCCCTGTATTATGTGAATACTGTGCCGGAAACCCCGGTATTTTGGCAGCATAACACCTGGATCCGGCCTTTTCTGCTGGAATTTAACGCTATCTCCGAGGCGGCCCGGTATTTGCGGGCTATCCAGCGGAACTGGGCGCCGGTACTCCACACCCAATTCCGCCGGGGAGCGCTTATTGATTCCCTTATGCCCCCCATCTCTCGCAGGCCCCGAAAATTTCCCTGGCTGCTCCCTGATTCTCCCCTGGGGGCCTGGACCCTGCTGGACGATCACAGGCTGGTGGGTTCCGCAGGTTGTTCCAGTCCGTTTCCTGCCGGGACTATCCGGTTTGAAGAAGATACGGATGGTCCCCCAAGCCGGGCCTACCTTAAACTTTGGGAAAGTCTGGTTCGCTGCCGTTGTTGGCCCGGTCCCGGTCAATGCTGTCTGGATGCCGGAGCAAGTCCCGGTGGTTGGACCTGGGCCCTGGCCCGGCTTGGGGCCAGGGTAATCGCCGTTGACCGGGCGGAACCGGAGCCGCGTATCCTTGCCATGACCGGTCCCGATGGCCTTCCCGCGGTGCGCTACATCAAACACGACGCCTTTACCCTTGATCCCGCGGAATTTGGACAAGTGGACTGGATTTTTTGCGATGTGGCGTGTTATCCGCCCCGGCTTTACGAATGGGTGGAAAAACTGTTTGCCGCCGGGATCCGCACGAATTTTGTCTGTACCCTCAAAATGCAGGGTGTGCCGGATCAGGATACGGCCCGGCGGTTTGCGGAAATTCCCGGCAGCCAGGTACTGCACCTTTGCCATAACAAACACGAGCTGACCTGGATAAAGCTTGGATGCGTGAATAACAATCGAATAACGCAGGAATAAACTGGCCCGTACTTCTTGCGCCGGATCACCTCTCTCCGGTACTGTAGGGCATGGGCGTACTTGAAAGTATTATACTGGGAGCCATCCAGGGGCTTACCGAATTCCTCCCGGTAAGTAGTTCCGGGCACCTGGTCCTTTTTCAGAAGATACTGGGAATTTCGGTACCGGTTCTGTTTTTTGATACCCTGGTTCATGGGGGGACCCTGCTTGCAGTGCTGGTGGTCTTGCGGGATGAGATTTGGAGTATTTTAAGGCGGCCAGTTCAACCCCTTACCGCATACCTTATTCTGGGAACCTTGCCGGCGGTGGTTGTTGCCCTGGTTTTTGATGATACCATCGAGGCGGCCTTTGAATCCGGGGCGTTCCTGGGCTTTGCGTTTCTTGTTACCTCTGTTTTCCTGGCCCTTGCGGAGAGAATTTCAAAAAAAACCCAAACACCGCGCCAAAAAGAGGAAATGACCTGGCTGGACTCCCTGATTATTGGAATTTTTCAGGCAATCGCCATTGTGCCGGGGGTTTCCCGTTCCGGCTCCACCCTTTCCGCCTCCCTGGGCCGGGGGCTGGACCGGAACTTTGCCGCCCGGTTTTCTTTTTTGCTTTCGATTCCGGCGATTTTAGGGGCCCTGGTCCTGCAGATCAAAGACCTGGCTGGCCCCGGAGGAGACGCCGGGGCAGGGGAACTTGGGGTTTTGCCCATGATTACGGGAACGTTAAGCGCCGCTGTTGTAGGTTTTTTTGCCATTACGGTCATGCTTAGGCTTGTCCGGGAACGATCCCTGTGGGGGTTTGCGGCGTATACGGGACTATTAGGCATTTTGGTGCTGATAGATCGGTACCTGACACACATTTTTTTCTGATTTGTCCCCGTTTTTGCTTGTTCAATGGTTGCGCAAGCGTATATCCAATTGCGCAGGCAGTGTGATTATGGTATGCTGGTAGGCCAAGAGGTTTTGGTTTATTGCCAAGACAGTGGGCCAGGCAAGCCTGTTTCGGCGGCTGCCGGACAGTGGCAGGTCCCCTTGTTGCATGGTTTGACTGTATCTACGTGTTTTCTATGGTCATAAAAAATTATGCGTAGTTTAAAAAATATATTGGTTACCGGCGGCTGCGGTTTCATTGGCGTGAATTTTATTTACCTCTTGTTTAAGCATACTCCGGAGTTTTCTGGCCGGATTATCAACCTGGATGCCCTTACCTATGCGGGGAACATTACGAGTCTTCAGAGCATAGAGAAGGAATTCGGCATCGACAGCGGTTCAAAGGTCCGGTATTTTTTTGAACTTGGCGATATTTGTGACCGGCAGCGGCTGGAAGAGATATTTACCAAGTACAATATTGATACCGTGGTTAACTTTGCGGCGGAAAGCCATGTGGATCGGTCAATTTTAGGACCTGAGACCTTTGTAAAGACCAATGTAATGGGTACATTTTCCCTGTTGGACGTGGCCCGCCGCTGTTGGCAGATTGAATCCGGCGATCCTTCCAAGCCCCTTCCAGTATCCCCAACCGCGGAGTATACCCCCGGCGTGATTTTTCACCATGTCAGTACCGATGAAGTTTATGGATCCCTGGGCGAAACCGGCTTTTTTACGGAGACTACCCCCTACGATCCCCGATCTCCCTATTCGGCCAGCAAGGCCGCTAGCGATCATCTGGTCATGGCCTGGCATCATACCTATGGTCTTCCGGTTACCCTGTCTAACTGTTCCAATAACTTTGGTCCTTTCCAGTTTCCCGAAAAGCTTATCCCCCTGATGATCATAAACATGCTGGAAAGGAAGCCCCTTCCGGTGTATGGAGACGGTAAAAACGTCAGAGATTGGCTCTACGTAGAGGACCACGTCCGGGCAATATGGACGATCCTGAACAGCGGCAAATTCGGCGAAAAATACAACATCGGCGGCGAGAACGAGCAGGAGAATGTCGCCATTATTGACGATCTTATCAAAATAGTGGCGGAAAAGACCGGTACGGATCCCCTGAAGATACACAAGACCATCCGGTTTATAAAAGACCGCCCCGGTCATGACCGGCGCTATGCCATCGACTGTTCCAGAATAAAAACCGATCTGGGCTGGAAGCGGGAGACCGATTTTGAGGAGGGCCTGATCAGAACGGTGGAATGGTATATGTCCAACACAACGTGGATTGACCGTATCCGCAGCGGGGAGTACCGCTACTGGGTAGAGGAAAACTATGGCCGCCGCTGACGCAGGGCGCCGCGATTCTGCTGCCGAAAGGGGAATGAGGTGAAAGGTATTATCCTTGCCGGGGGCAGCGGCACCCGGCTTTACCCCCTCACGCTGGCGGTATCAAAGCAGATGCTCCCCCTTTACGACAAGCCGATGATTTACTACCCCCTGTCGGTGTTGATGCTTGCCGGCATCCGGGAGGTGTTGATCATCTCAACCCCCCGGGACCTCCCCTTGTTCAAGGAATTGTTTGGCGGCGGGGACTGGCTGGGGATGCGGTTTGATTACCAGATCCAGGAACAGCCACGGGGTCTGGCCGATGCCTACATCATTGGCGCCGGATTTATTAACGGCGATGCTTCGGCTATGGTGTTGGGGGATAATGTGTTTTACGGCCGCGGGTTTGGCCGGACCCTGCGGTCCGCTGCCGCCGGCATCTTGGAAAAGGGAGGCGGGGCGATATTCGGTTACTATGTGAAGGACCCCGGCGCCTATGGGGTTGTGGAATTCGACAGCCAGGGTAACGCCCTGTCCATCGAGGAAAAACCGGCAAGGCCCAAGTCCCACTACGCAGTTCCGGGCCTTTATTTTTATGATCCTGCTGTAGTGGAGATAGCCCGGTCAATAAAACCATCTGCGCGGGGAGAAGTCGAGATAACCGCTGTCAACAACGCGTACCTTGAACAGGGCCGCCTTTCCGTCGAAGTACTTGGGCGCGGTATGGCCTGGCTGGATACAGGTACCTACGATGGTCTTCTGGAAGCGTCCAACTTTATCGCTACCATCCAGAAACGACAGGGCATGTACGTTTCCTGTATCGAGGAAATTGCCTTTGATAATGGCTGGATATCACGGGACAATCTTGCGGCCCTTGCCCGGAACTATAAAACCGCCTATGGCGATTATTTAGCGTATATCGCCGAAGGCTTGTAAGGCTAACAGTATGCCGTTTACCTTTGTCCCTTGTCCTCTTCCGGGTCTCTTTGAAATTCAGCCCAAGGTGTTTGCGGACAGCCGGGGCTATTTTTTTGAGTGTTATTCCCAGCGGGATTATGCGGCCGCGGGTATCGCTGTCCCCTTTGTTCAGGATAATCAGTCCCGTTCGGTAAAGGGGGTGCTTCGGGGTCTTCACTTTCAAAAGGACCATCCCCAGGGCAAACTGGTCCGGACTGTCTTTGGCGAGGTCTTCGACGTGGCGGTGGATATACGACCCGGTTCTCCCGGTTACGGTAAATGGCACGCCGTTACGCTGAGCGGCGAAAAGCAGAACCAGTTTTATATTCCCCCCGGCTTTGCGCACGGTTTTTTGGTGTTAAGCGATTCCGCCGTTTTTGCCTACAAGTGTACCGATTTTTATCATCCCGAGGACGAACGGGGGATCGTCTGGAACGATCCCGACATCGGTATAACATGGCCGGATATCGGCATGGAATATATACTGTCTGATAAGGATAAAAAATTCCCCGCCTTTGCGTCCCAGTTCTCTGCCGGAACGGGTGGGGCCCAGCCCTGATGCCGGAAAATATCCTTCACACAAAGACCGTACCGCGCAGGCCCCTCCAATGGCCCGAAGGAACACGACTCTGGCTCATCGGCAGCAAAGGGATGCTGGGGACGGAATTCGCCCGTCTCCTTGAAAAACAGGGCGTCCCCTTTGCCGGTACCGACCGCGAGGTTGACATCACCGATCCGGCGGCCCTGGACAGTTACGCGGAAGGGCAGAGCGTCCGGGGCCGGATTAACTGGATTGTCAACTGCGCTGCCTACACCGCGGTGGATAAGGCGGAGGACGATGTTGAGACCTGCCGGAACCTGAACACCGTGGGTCCCGGCGCCATAGCCCGGACGGCAAAAAAAGTCGGGGCCCGTCTCATCCACCTCTCCACCGATTATGTCTTTGACGGTCAGGGCATCCCCCTGTCCGGAGGACCTGTCAGACCCTACCGGGAGGATGATAATACCAATCCTACCGGGGTCTACGGCCTTACCAAACGGGATGGGGAACGGCGAGTCCTGGAAAACAACGGGGATTCGTATATCATCCGCAGCGCATGGCTTTACGGTGAACACGGTAATAATTTTGTTCATACCATGCTGCGCCTGATGAACGAGCGGGAAGAGGTGAAGGTGGTAAATGATCAGCGGGGCAGCCCCACCTGGGCGGCCGATCTGTCCCGGACTCTGTTGTCCCTGATCCTGGCCCATGAGGTCCCCGGTACGGTCCACGCCGCTCCGGTTCCCGGCATCTACCACTACACCAACGAAGGGGCCGTTACCTGGTTTGACTTTGCACAGGAAATCTACCGCCAGGGCCGCAGGCTTGGATTCATAAAGAAAGACTGTACGGTACGGCCCTGCAGCAGCGCCGAATACCCCGCCAGGCTTATCCGGCCCGCCTATTCAGTGCTGGACACGGCAAAGATCAAAACAGCCCTGGACCTGACCATCCCTCCCTGGGACAAGAGCCTTAGACAGTATCTGGAATCCCGCGTATAAGGAGTTTGTATGGTCAATATCACGGTAATTGGAACCGGCTATGTGGGCCTTGTTTCCGGGGCCTGTTTGGCGGAATTTGGTAATCGCGTTGTCTGCGTGGACACCGATGCCGCAAAGATAATGACCCTAAAAAAAGGGAATATCCCCATCTTCGAACCGGGGTTGGAGGATGTGGTGGAACGGAACGTCCGCGCCGGACGGCTTTCCTTCAGCGCCTCCCTCCCCGATACCATAAAGGGTGGCGGGGTAGTGTTCATTGCCGTCGGAACTCCCCCCGCGGATGATGGCAGTGCGGATTTGGGTTTTGTTGAACAGGCAGTTCGGCAGGTAGGATCCCTTATCGAAGATTACACGGTTTTTGTAGATAAAAGCACAGTCCCGGTGGGCACCGCCCAAAAGGTCCGCCGGTGGGTACAGGATGTCTTGGATACGCGGGGCCTTACCGTTCCCTTCGATGTGGTCTCCAACCCCGAATTCCTGCGGGAGGGAAACGCAGTATACGACTTTACCCATCCTGACCGGGTGATCATCGGAAGCAGCAGCGATAAGGCCCGTAGTATCATGAAAGATGTTTACCGCGCCCTCTACCTGAACGAAACCCCCTATATCGAGACCTCCTGTGAAACGGCAGAGATGATCAAGTACGCCTCCAACGCGTTCCTTTCGGTAAAAATTTCGTTTATCAACGAGATCGCCAACCTCTGCGAAAAAGTAGGCGCCAATGTTAAAGATGTGTCCAGGGCTATGGGCCGGGACGGGCGCATCGGCCCTAAATTCCTCCATGCCGGACCCGGGTATGGCGGTTCCTGCTTTCCTAAAGACACCCGGGCCATCGCCGCCACAGGCCGGCAGTACGGCGCCCCCCTTTCGATCATCGAGACCGCAATTCAGGCCAATGAACGGCAAAAGGCCCGCATGGTCGATAAGATCGAGCAGGGGCTGGGGGGAACCGGAACCCTGGCAGGAAAAACCATTGCCGTCCTGGGCTTGGCCTTCAAGCAGAACACCAACGACATGCGGGAATCCCCGGCCATTGCCATTTGCGAGGGTCTTGTGGAACGGGGCGCCCGGCTTCGGGTCTGGGATCCCCAGGCAATGGAGGAGGCCGCCTGGCGGCTCAACGGTATCGCCGGGCAACTCTACTTTGCTACCGACGAATACGATACCTTAACGGGAAGCCATGCCCTGGTCCTGGTTACCGAATGGAACCAGTTCCGCAATCTTGATCTGGGCCGGATAAAGGAAACCCTGTTGGGGCCCTGCTTCTTTGATCTGCGGGATATTTACAAGCAGGAAGAGGTTGAAATGGCCGGATTGACCTATTTTGGGGTGGGCATTCCATGACCAGCGCCGCGGACCGCCCTGCCAGCCTCTACGCCGCCACCAAGCGGGCCAATGAGCTTATGGCCCACAGTTATGCCCACCTGTATAACATTCCTTCTACCGGGCTGCGTTTTTTTACGGTCTACGGACCCTGGGGCAGGCCGGATATGGCCCCCTTTATCTTTACCAGGGCAATCCTGGAGGGCCGACCCATTGATGTTTTTAACCACGGGCAGACATGGCGGGACTTTACCTATATCGATGACATTGTGGAGGGCATTGTCCGGGTCATGGAGAAGCTTCCCAGCCAGGCCGATTCTTTGGTCCCTGCCCGGATTTACAACATCGGTAATGGCGCCCCGGTTCTTCTTCTCGATTTTATTCACACGCTGGAAGATGAACTGGGCCGTAACACCCGGATGAACATGCTGCCCCCCCAGGCCGGGGACGTTCCGGCCACCTGGGCGGACTGCGGGGCCCTGGAAGCCGCCACCGGCTATAAGCCGTGTACCGGTATTCGGGAGGGGATTCGGGCCCTTGTCGCCTGGTACCGGCCATTTTACGGGGTTTAGCTTGTTTCAAACCCTTAAAGATTTCCTGGTAATGGAGCTATAAACATGAATTGTGAATTTACACGCATTATCGAAGATGCCCGCAAAAATCTTACTGCGGCGGAACGGAAACAGGCGGAACGTATCTACAACGAAAACTGTTGTACCCTCCTGTCCCAGTCGCCGCAGGAAGTGATATTCACCGTAAGTTCCCCTGGCGCGCCGGCGGAAGAAGACGATGTTGAGTGTTCGTTGATCATCGAGGAAAACGGGAAAACAATAAAACCACGGATAAACGGTAAAGCGGGGACCTGGGACCGTTATACCTATGCCTGCCTTATGCGCTACGAAGAAGACCTCAAGGGGCCGGCGCCTAAAAACGGGACCGACAAAAAGTACACACGAAAAGGCATGATGCGGCGGGTTCTGGAGGAACGGCGGGAAAAGGCGGAAAAAGCCAGTTACCGTATCAAATGGGCGGACAATATCTACGGCGATCATATTCTGACCAACGAAAAAGGGCTGAAATACACCGTATTTCTGAGGGATTTTGAGCATGAAACCGGTTACAGCAACAGCGCGGATGCGGCCAATAACAAGCTGGGAACCACCAAACATATCATGTACGCCTTTGCTGCACTTAAAAAGGACAAGGGCCTCTACGACAAACTGGATAAGACCTTCCCCTTTATCGAGGTGTACTGCGATCCCCTGAACAATTATAACATAAGCTGGTATTACCCCGCGGGTCTGCCCCCCGCCGAACAGGAGCTTATCGCCAAATTTTTCAAGACTAAAACTTTTATCGAAAACAGCAAACTAAAACCGGTGTTAAAATTTATCGAACAGGCCGAATCTTTTGATACCATCCGTATACGCCCCGAAGTACGGGAGAAAGTGGAGCGGTACTACGAAGACCTCATGCTGGAGGACCTGCGGGAAAAAGCGGCGCCGAATTTTTCCCTTATTAAGGCGGAACTTTTTCCGTATCAGGCCGAGGGGATTACCTTTGCCCTGTTCCGCCGGGCTGCCATCATCGCCGATGAAATGGGACTGGGTAAAACCATCCAGGCCATCGGAACCGCGGTCTTAAAAAAACAGGTGTTTGGATTCACAAAGACCCTGGTAGTGTGCCCCGCAACCCTGAAAAGCCAATGGAAAAAAGAAATAGAAAAATTCAGTAACGAAAAGGCCCTTATACTCTCAGGCCCCCCGGCAGAAAGAGAACAGCAGTATCTGTTACCGGACTATTTTTTCTTCATCGTCAATTACGAAACGGTACTTAGGGATAGCCAGGCCATCAACCAGGCCGATTTTGACGTTCTTATTCTGGACGAAGCCCAGAAAATCAAGAACTACGAGACCAAGACCGCCTCCGCGGTGAAGCGCCTCAGGGCAAAGCATGCCCTGGTCATTACCGGTACCCCCATCGAGAACCGCCTCATCGACATTTACTCAATTATCAACGCCATCGATCCCCATTACCTGGGCCCCCTGTGGGAATTTTCTTATCAGCACTGCCTATTCGACCTCCAAAAGCCGAATAAAATTAACGGGTATTACGATTTGCAGGATCTTAATATCCGGCTTGCCGGCATCCTGATACGCCGTGAAAGACAGACAGTCTTAAGCCAGCTTCCCGATGTCCAGCAAAAGGACGTGCCATTGGACCTTTCTCCCCGTCAGCAGGAATACCACGCCAGCTATATGAAGGGCATCGGGCAGATCATCCGTAAAAAATACCTTACCCCCTACGATCTGCGGAAACTCACCCAGCTCCTCGGCAGCGCCCGGATGGTCTGTGATTCAACGTACCTCATCGATGAGTCTACCAACGACTCGCCAAAACTCCTGGAGCTGGAAGATATTCTGCTGGAAAAACTAGACATAAAAAACAAGAACCGTAAGGTTATCGTTTTTTCCGAGTGGATCAAGATGCACCGGCTTATAGGGAACATGCTGCGGAAACGGGACGTTGGTTTTACCGAACTCAATGGCACCGTCCCGGTAAAACAGCGGGGCGCCCTGATCAAGTACTTTGAGCAAAACCAGGACTGCAAGGTGTTTCTTTCTACAGAAGCAGGGGGCGCCGGCCTGAACCTCCAGATGGCCGATACCCTTATCAACTTTGAACTGCCCTGGAACCCGGCGAAGAAAAACCAGCGCATTGGCCGCATTGACCGCCTGGGACAAAAAAGCCCCAAACTGCTAATCTACAACCTCATTTCCCGGAATTCGATTGAACAGCAAATCGCCGCCGGACTCCTGGTCAAACAGAGCCTTTTTGAAGGGGTCCTTTCGGAGAATAGCGACATCAACTACGTGGATTTTTCCACCAAAGGACGCTCCCAGTTCATCCGCCAGCTTGAGGCCCTTATCCAAAGCCAGGAAGATGCAGACCGGAAGGCCGCACTTGCCCCGGAACCACCCGCCGCCAAAACCCAGACCGCCCAAGACGCCCAGGCAGAGCAGCTTGAACAGGTCCTTACCAGCGGCATGTCCTTCCTCTCCGGCCTGTTCAAAATGACCACCGGCGCCGATCTTGATCTCCACAATCAGAAAC
Organism: Treponema sp.; assembly: GCA_031278715.1. Lineage (GTDB taxonomy): Bacteria > Spirochaetota > Spirochaetia > Treponematales > Breznakiellaceae > JAISFT01. Next base: position 32,008 of record JAITJW010000132.1, read on the forward strand.
TTGAAGTTGACCGGCAAACCGGCGAAGTCCGCCTTACCTTCAAAATAGGGCAGCAAAGCCGGGATTAGAGCGAGGGGGGGCCACGTACCGTCCATTTTCTCCGTAGCCCCGCCTCCGGCCTGGCCCCCCCTCCGCTCCGGCCTCCTCCCCGGCCAGCCGGGTCCGGTGGCCTGCGCTACCCCCCAAGCCATTGGGATCAGTCACAGCGCCACCTACCACCAAAAAAAGTTGTTCAAATTTTGAACAACTTTTCCCAGTTTTATTGCATTGGTGGTATAAATATGCTACTCTTTGCCCTAAAGCGCTGTGTAGCGCTTTAGACAGCGGTCCGGGGCCCCCTCCGGAACGCGGCCCGGCAAGCCAGTTTCGGCGGCAGCCAGGTTGTATAGCCAGCCCCCTCAGCGCACCCGTCCGGTAAGGCCCTGCCTTTGCCGGTGTGTTTTGCGCTTACCCATGAATAAAATATTGCCTACTATGTCATTTTTCAAAGACTCCAAGCCGTTGGCCCTGCCATGAACCGAAGACTACCCATTGGCCTACAAGATATTGAAGAACTGGCGCAAAAAGCAGAGTTCCGTAAACAATGGCATAGACCGCTTTTTAAACGATACCATGCGCATAATAAATTTAATGCCCAAATTTGACAGTAAACCGGCGGATAAGGTACAAAGCGGCCATATAAATACAGCCGCCGCAGTCATCAGGCAGTTGGCGGCAGCGGGTGGCGCCGGCTTGTGAACCTTATTATGACCATCCATGAAATAAAGGGAATTACACACGGAATCATCGAACTTCCTGTCGAGAATGGGGTTTATGCCATTATCGGAAATAACGGAACCGGCAAAAGCACCATCATGGCCTGTCTGTCACAGTTGATATCCGATGCTAATCTTGGCTGGATGTTAAAAGAAAAGGATTATAGCAAAGATTCGTATGTAGAGTTTTTTTACGATGGTAAAAAAAACCGCTGGACCCAATCTTCCGGTCACTGGCATTTATCAAGCGAAACTGCACCGGTCAATTATTTAACCCAAGCGCCAGCATCACATCTGTCCCGGTCAATTCACTTTAATGGGTTTTATGAGGGCAGCTTGTTTTATGGCTCACGGTTTAACGACTCAAGAAAGGTGGATCAGTTATTGGCCGATGGATCGATACAGGCTTCCGATATTGCGGACGCCGATTCTTTTATTGTTGAACACATGGGTAATATCCTGCATAACAAAGGCGACTATTACACCGACATAAAAAAAATACGGAATAAAAACATCGCGGAAAACTTACACCTTAAAAACACGCCATATTTTCAAAAAACATCCTATTCGCTAATCAGCCAGTACCGAATGAGTTCCGGGGAATGTCTGCTCATTTCTTTGCTGCATTTTATATATAACGCCATTGTAAGAAAATCGTTGCCAAGAAACGAGCCAATACTTCTGTTAATTGACGAAATAGAGCTGGCCCTTCACCCAATCGCCATAACCAATCTTTTTACAATGCTACGAAACCTGACGGCAGAATACGAAAATTTAACCGTTGTACTGACATCACATTCACCAGAAGTTATTAGAAGAATAGACCCCGTCAATATGTATAAGCTTGAACGTGTTACGGGTTATGATAACAATTTTAATATTGTAAATCCTTGTTATCCAAGTTACGCGATACGCGATGTATACGTTAATGACGGCCCCGATTTTTTGTTGCTGGTAGAGGACCTGCTGGCAAAGATCATTGTAAAAAAAGCCATAGACAGGCTGAATCTCGATTCAAGCCGTCTTGTCAGTGTAATACCCGTTGGCGGCTGGCAAAACGTTCTGAATTTTCAGATGGAACTGTTATCAAATAACGTTTTGGGAGTAGGGAAAAAGGTATTCAGCATATTGGATGGAGATATTCAGGGAAGCATACCAAATCAGTTTAGGACAGTAAAAAAACTATTCCTCCCCATAAACAGCGTGGAAAAATACCTGGCAAATGTTTTGTTGCAAAGGCCGGATCTGGCCCTAAAGAAAGAGATAAACGATAAATTTTTTCAAATAGAGTCCCTGGAAAACCTTGTTGATGAATACCGGAAGAACGAAGATAAAAACAAGAAAGCCCTGGATGATAAATACCGGGACGATTCTGATGGTAAACGTCTTTATAATTTTCTTTTACGGAATTTAAAGTCGCACCAAATCAGCGAAGAAGTTTTTGTCGCGGGACTTTATGAAATCATTATCAAACATGTCGATTTTTCCACCTTTTACGATAATCTCCAAAAAGAGGTATCGTAGGGGAAAATACCCCCGGCGCCGTTATACAAACAGTTCATGTATGATTCAGCTTTAATCGATCAATTAAAAAAGCAAATTCTGCTTGGCGAGGACTCAACCTTTGAAGCCAAAGAGCTGAACATCAGCGGAAATGTTGTATCCTCTCCCCACAGGAATTCGATGGCCGATGAGCTGGCGGCAATGGCAAATACAAGCGGTGGAGTTGTTGTATTGGGCGTACATGATAAAACCCATGAAATAAGCGGTTTACCCCTGGATAAACTGGATATTATTGAAACATGGCTGCGCAACATCAGTAATGATCTGATTGATCCGCCCTTAACATGCACTATTCAAAAGCTGTTTGTTCAAACCGCCAATGGAAATGAAAAACCCATCATAAAAACAGCTGTTCCCAGAAGTATTTTTGTCCACAAGAGTCCGGGGGGATACTTCCAGAGAATAGGAAGCTCCAAACGTGAAATACAGAGTGAGATTCTGGCAAGGTTGTTTCAGCAGCGTTCGCAAAGCCGGATCATCCGTTTTGATGAGCAGACAGCGGGAGACGCGGATTTAAGCGCCCTGAATAAAAATCTGTGGGAACGTTTTAGAACACCCCTTTCTCCCATAGACGACCTTGAGTTTTTGATCAAGCTTAAGCTTGTTTCTTATGACGATGAGGGGGCTGTGCGCCCGACTGTCAGCGGCTTGCTCATGGCCTGTGAAAAACCCGATGATTTTATTCCGAACGCATATATACAGGCGGTGTGTTACAACGGCGAACACCAAAATGCGGAACAGTTGGATGCCCAGGATATTACCGGCCCCCTGGATCTGCAAATAAAAAACGCCTGTAAATTTGTCCGGAGTAATATGAAAACCTTTGCAATAAAAGACCCCGGCAGAATCGAAACCCCCCAGTATTCCATGAACGCGGTTTTTGAGGCCCTGGTAAACGCCGTAGCCCACCGGGATTATTCGATATACGGTTCAAAAATACGTTTGCATATTTTTTCTGACCGCCTGGAGCTGTATTCACCGGGAACAATCCCCAACACTATGACAATCGAAAGCCTGCCCCTGCGCCAGTCTTCGCGCAATGAACTTTTGACCTCCCTTCTGGCCCGCTGCAGAATGAACGTTGACGCCGAGGGAAGCAGGCGGGTATATATCATGGATAAACGCGGCGAGGGCGTCCCCATCATTCTCATTGAGAGTGAAAAACTTTCCGGGATAAGGCCCGAATACCTCCTTATTGACGATACCGAATTGCGATTGACCATCTTTGCGGCCAGCTTGCCTTGAGCGATATTGTTGTTAACATGAACCGAAGACTGCCCATAGGCATACAGGACTTTGCGAAGATTCGCGAGGGGGGCTATTCTTATGTGGATAAGACCGCCCAAATTCACAAACTGGTAACCGGATCGGGGGGAGTTTTTTTCCTGTCCCGGCCCCGTCGTTTTGGAAAGTCCCTGCTCTGTTCAACTGTCAGGGCCCTGTTCGAGGGCCGGCGGGACCTTTTCTCCGGCCTCGCTATTGACGGCCTTGACTGGGAATGGAAAAAGCATCCGGTTATCCACCTCGATCTTAATCCGGGCGACTATACTCAGGGCGTATCTACGCTCAACGGCCAGCTTAATATTACGTTTGAGTTGTTTGAAAAAAGTTATGGGCTTCCCCATGGTGTAAAAGATGATCCTGCCGGACGTTTCCGGCAGTTTATAACCAACGTTACGGAGAAGACCGGGGAAAGAGTCGTTGTTATCGTAGACGAGTACGACAAACCCCTCCTGGCTACCATTGATGCGCCGGAAACCCATACGAAGATCCGCAGCGCCCTTAAAGGCTTTTATGCCGTGCTTAAATCTTATGACCATTACCTCAAGTTTGTCCTTTTGACCGGGGTTACCAAGTTTTCGCAGGTCAGCGTGTTTTCCGACTTGAATAACCTGACCGATATATCCCTGAACCCCGTATTTTACGATATCTGCGGCATCACCCAGAACGAACTTGAGACAGCATTTCAACCGGAGATAGACGAAGTTGCAAAGACCAGAGGCATTGACCGGGACGGGTACCTTGCAAAGCTAAAACAATTTTACAATGGGTACCGGTTCTCAGAATATACGGATACAGTTTATAACCCCTTTGGGCTGTTGAACCATTTTTTCAACCACGGTAAGTTTGAAACGTACTGGTTTTCCACCGGTACGCCCACGTTTCTTATCAAGCTGATCGAGCAGCAAAAGGTCGATATCCTGCGTTTGGAAAGGAGCGCCTTCACCCTTGCAGCCATGCACCGGTTTAACGTTGACAACATGGACGCCCTGGCGGTGCTGTACCAGACGGGGTACTTAACCATCGTTGATTATGATGGGGAATTTAACGAGTACACCCTTGACTACCCCAACGAGGAAGTCCGTTCGGCCTTTGCCAACGCCCTGCTGGAACAGTATATCCATGTATCCGCTATGGACCTGAACGCCCTGGCAATAACCCTGCCCAGAGCCCTGATCAAGGGGGACATCAACGCGGCGATGAACAGCCTCCCGCCCTTTTTCTCAGGCCTCCCTTACGACATCCAAATAAAGGACGAGAAGTACTACCAAACGGTGCTACACCTGATATTCAGGATGTTGGGCCTGTACTGCCGTTCCGAAGTGCGGATAGCGGCGGGCAGGATAGACACGCTGGTGGAGGCGGGGAAGTACGTGTACTGTTTCGAGTTCAAGCTGGACGGTACGGCAGAGGAAGCCCTGGCGCAGATAGATACGAAGGAGTACCTGCTTCCGTGGGAGGGGAGCGGCAAGCAGCTTGTCAAGATCGGCGTAAGTTTTGATTACGGGAAGCGGAATATCGGGGAGTGGAAGACAGCGGCTTGAACGGGAGGGGGGCCTGTTACCAGGCTGCGGACTCCGTGTAAGGGGCCGCCCTCCGGCCCCCCTGCGCTCCGAAGGTTTTTGCCTTCAACAGTTACGGCAAAAACGCTTCTTCGCTACCCCCCAATAGGTAAAACCGAACAAGAGGAATCGCAGGGTAAATCTTAATGCTTAAAGAAATATACATTGACAATTTCCGCCGGTTTACTAATCAGCGGATAGTTTTTTCGGAATGCCTGCTCATAAGGAGTAAAAACGGGACGGGAAAAACTGCCCTGATTGATCTTATTCAGAAATTAAAGAACTTTATTGTTAACAGTGACAGCACAAATCATGTCAGCGAATTGTTCACATTGGAAGATGTCCCCCGATGGTTCTCCGGTGATTATGGACAGGTAATGACCCAAATGGAACTCAAGATACAGGCGGACGCCAATGAATATGTGTATAAATTCAAAACACAGCTTAGCCTGAAAGACCAAAAGATCCGCATTTATTCTGAGCAGCTTTTGATGAACGTGGTATTCAAGTATGCTTACCCACAACGCGAGGAATTGTAAAAATTCCATCTCTGTATTGCTCAGAGTTAAATAAATTAATAGTCAGAATGTAGAGGCATCTATTTGTGTTATATTTCTGACTCTGAGCAAAATTATCGACAAGAATATCAAATCAAACAAATGAGATATAGGACTGCGCTTATCGGCTGTGGGCGGATAAGCTTTAAGCATATAGAAGCTCTTGTTAAGAATACGGATAAAATGGTTTTAGCCGCAGTTTGCGATCCCGTTCTAAGCCGGGTGGAAGAAAAAATAAAAGAGTATCAGGTGTGCCTCGCGGGAACCGAGGTAAAAGCATACGTCGATTATAAAAAAATGCTTGCCGAATCCCGGCCCGATATTGTTTCCATCGCAACGGAATCGGGGAAACACAAAGATATTGCGATAGACTGCTTAAATGCCGGCTGCCACGTTATCTGCGAAAAACCCATGGCCCTTTCAACACGCGATGCGGACGCCATGAACGAAGCGGCAAAAAGGGCGGGGAGGAAACTGGCGGTCTGCTTCCAGAACCGGTTTAACGCGCCGGTACAAAAACTGCGGACCGCTCTTGAGGCAGGACGTTTTGGCCGGATACTGCATGGCATGGTGCAGATCCGCTGGAACCGGAACGAGTCCTACTATGCCGAAGCGCCTTGGCGGGGAACCTGGGAGCAGGACGGTGGCACCCTGATGAACCAGTGTACCCACGGTGTTGATCTGCTCCAGTGGATGCTGGGGGAAGATGCAGTACGAGTACAGGCCCAAGCCCGGCGCTATTTGCGACCCATCGAGGCCGAGGACTTTGGTGTTGCCATTGTCGAATTTAAAAACGGCGCTGTAGGCATTATAGAAGGGAGCGCCGATATTTATCCAACGAATCTCAATGAAACCCTTTCCGTTTTTGGCGAGAAGGCTTCGGTGGTTATTGGCGGGCTTGCGGTGAACAAGCCGGAAACCTGGCGCTTTGC
>JAITJW010000135.1 GCA_031278715.1 Treponema sp.
TCCGCTTGTCAAAGCCCCCGTGGATAAGCAAATCCGGGTATTCCTTTCCGGTACGGACTACATCGCAGTTGGAAGCCACCTCGAAGGGGCTTAAATAATCCATGCCCAGTTCCCGGTAATGGGGGATGATGGGATCGGAAAAACCGTCGGTGTCCACCTGAAAGTGAAGGGTCCGGCCCTTATCCAACTGCCGGGACTTTAGGTTGGTTATGAGCTGTTGATAGTAAGGGAAGAGGAATTCCTTCATCATGTCTATGGAGATAAGGGGGCCGTGGTTGTAACAGATGTCCTCGCCGATAAAGAGTTCGTCGAAGACCACTTCTTGTTGCATTTGGGCATACACCACGTCGGCCAGGTTGAACCAGGTCTCCATGCAGCGTCGGATGAGATCGGGATTGTCGTAGAAGATGTACATCACCTCCACAGGCCCCATGAGGCTGCGGAGGTACATGTAGCCCCCTACCAGGTTCGCGCAGATGACCTGCCCCTCCGCGGCCGCGGCTTTCGCTTCGCTTACGGCCCGCAGGATCCCTTCCTGCCGTTCCGGACTTGCCGGGTCCATGCGCCACCGGCACTTTTCTTCCCAGGTTTTTATGTCCTTCACCGGATGGTCCACGTATTCGGGCATAAACCCCGAGCGGCGGCCCTTAAAGCACTTGACCCCCCGGCCCGCAAAATCCTGGACCACTTCGTAGTCCCCCTGGTCTTCCAGGACCTTTTCTTCAAAAACCGGACAGAAGCCCGCCTCGCACCAGCCCAGGTTCCCAATGTGGTACTTTCCCGGCGGGTCGTAGCCGAACAGCTCGTCCAGGTTGTCGCTGTCTTTGATATGGCCTTCGGCCTTCCAGCGGTCCAACGAATAAAAACCGAACTCCCGCTGGTAAACCGGGGCGTCCGGCTTCCGGGTGTAAAAGTCCCGCATTTTTTTCGCCCCCGCGGACATGGCTTGGTAAGGGGGAATGGTAAGAACAGGTGTCTCGCTCATAAAAATATCGTGCTCCTTTTGGGAGAAAAAATCAATATGTTCTGTTCAAAGTCAGGTATGTTCATGATTAAGCCTCTTCTCCCGTTTGTATAGCAACGTTTTTACAATATTTCAACACAACCATAGCATTGTCCTTTAGGGATTCCTGGTCAAATTTATTGGTCAGATATATCGTATTGTTCATAAAGGTCAGATTTTCGGCGCTGAGGGCAAACAACACAGGATAGGCTGCGGGGAAAAATTTATTGTTCGTTATGGTGATATTGCTGTGAAAAGGGTACTCCTTATCGGGTTCTGGAATTTCAGGATAAATACTGATGATCCCTTCACAGAACTGGTATTCCGATGTGTTACATTCACCCAAAAAGATATTGTTCCGTATACGTACATCGCGGCATGCCCCGGATTCATACCAGCCGTTGGCGTCTCCAGCAATCAGAATCGCGCTGCCCGAAGATTCGAAGATGTTGTTTTCGACAAGAACGGGTTTTGGGGTGGATAGTAAAATACCCCGCGCCCGGCAGCTTCCGAAAAAATTGTTTCGGAAAACAACGCTCGGCGTGTTGGTGATGTTTTCCAGCGCGTCCCCGGCTTTAAGGGAATCGGGGATTTCGGTACTGAATTTCAGGATAAAAAACTCCCGGCTGCCCGGTTCCAGAGAGAATTCCTCAACTTCCCCACAGGCGATGCTGTTCATCCGTAAATGTTCTATAAATGACATGGTTTCGCCGGGTCTGGCAAATAGGGCAAAACCCTGCGCCTGATGATGCACGAATCTGCCTTTTACAGTTTTACTGTCCAGCACTTCTTCAATTCTGGCGCATAGCCCGTGAACATTTATAGGATCGTCCATTAGGCCGTCAAAGAGGCAATCCTCAACGATTATTTCCCCCTTGTTATTGGCCAGGTGAAGGCCATCGTCATGGCCGCAGACAACTTTTCTGCCCCCTTTCCGATTTGCCGTAAATGAGACATTACTGAAACGGAGGTTCTCGTTAAACTGACACAATATACCAAGCCCGCCGGTTGCATGTATTGTTATGTTTTCAAAAGAAAGATTTTTGCAGTTTTCGGCAAATATCCCGGCGTGTTCCCTTTCGCTATGGCGTAAAACAATGATCGTCCCGGGATCGTAAACCTGCTTGAAATTTCCCAGGAACCGCACCGCCCCCTCGGCCGTATACGCCGCTGAATGCAGCCATATTATGTCACCCGAGTTGCGTACCACGGTTCTGGTGTTTTTGTAGAACGCGATATGCGACCCTTTCCACAATGGCGCCTTTCTGTATCCGTCAAAAAAATAGAGCCAGTCGTTCTCAACTGTAAAAGGAAACTTGTCCTTGTCAATCAAAAGATCAATGTGATCCGGACTGGCGCTTATTACTTCGCCTTCTGCGGAAAGCGGCATGGTCCAGTCGATTACCAGGTTTTTTACGGCAATATCCGAACAAGCTGTCAGCGTAAGAGGCTGAAGCCTTCCGGAACATTCCAGGGTTTGGCCCTTAAAATCAAGCGTGATTTTTTTCATGCCGTCAAGATGCAGGGCGATATTTTTGAACGGCGTATAGTCCGTATTTGAAAGAATCAGAGGCGCTTGCGTACACTCTGCTTCCTTCAGAAATACGCCGGATTCAAAAACAAAAGCCGTGTCTTCCCGGTTCTCCAGGAATATCCGCTGTATGGATTCGATGTCCCGGTTATCTGTCTTTATGGTTTTCATTAGTCTACCTCTCTTTATGCGTATTCAAGCATCCGCTTCCGGCGTCCACGGCGT
>JAITJW010000156.1 GCA_031278715.1 Treponema sp.
TTTTGGAACAGCTACCTTGATTTTGGTGGAAAAACCTGGCCTTTGCCGGTTTTTCCAAGAGCTTGTTCCAAAACCGTGCGCGTTTAGCGCACAGTCAATTAGTTTTGGAACAAGCTCAATTTTACAAAAAAATGAAAAATTTCCGTACGAAAAACCGGTTTTTGTATTATTTGTGGAAAGTCCGGTCCCCGGTGGATCCGGTGATGTACCTTAATCCACAAGTTTAATCGTGTCAGGCTGCCGCCTGCCCCCTTGCCCAGGCTCCGGTCTTCCTGGACAATGGGAACATGACAGCCGAGCAAAAGACGGTCCTTGCCAGGTTTCTGGATATCGCCGGCGCTTACCTTGAAGACGGGTACCGGCGGCCCGGAGAGGAATATGGCTTTACCGATGACGGCGGCGAGGCCCCGGAATCCCGGTGTGCCGATCCGTCTTCCGGTAATACGCTGCCGCCTCCCGGCGATACGCTTGAAGGAATCGCCGCGGATATCCGTTCCTGCCGTTCCTGTTCCCTGGGGGCTGTCAGAACCAACGCGGTCCCCGGCGAGGGGGCGGAAAATCCGCTGGTGCTGGTCATCGGTGAAGGGCCCGGTCAGGAAGAAGACCGCACGGGCCGGCCTTTTGTGGGCAGGGCGGGACAGCTTCTTGACAAGATGCTTGCCGCTATCGGCTTGCGCCGGGAGGAGAACTGTTTCATTGCCAATGTCGTCAAATGCCGCCCGCCGGAGAACCGGGACCCCCAAGCTACGGAAGCCCTGTGCTGTAAACCGTTCCTGCGCCGTCAGATAGCCTGTCTGCGGCCCCGGATCATCTTCTGTGTGGGAAAAGTCGCCGCCAATCTGCTCCTGGAGAACGACGGGCAGACTGCCATCGGGAGTCTGCGGGGCCGTTTTTTTGAATACCCCGCCGAAAAACCCCCGCCGGCCGCGGCGGGGACGGAAGATCGTATATCCGGGTCCATTCCGGTCCTTGCCACCTACCACCCCAGCGCCCTGCTGCGGAACGAGGACCTTAAACGGCCGGCCTGGGAAGATCTGAAACTCCTCCGTTCAAAGCTTGAGGAAATAAAGGGTCCCTGATGGCCCCCTACCTGGACCTGGTCTTCGATATTCCCGCAAACCAGCGTTTTACCTACCGGAACCCGGATACGCCGGCCTCCCGCAACGCCCCCAACAAGGCGGTAATCGGTAAACGGGTTATGGCCCCTTTTGGCAAACGGGACCTCCTGGGCTACGTCATTGCCGAGCGGGAACAGGCCCCGGCAGGTATAGACCCGCCGAGTATCCGGGAGATCCGCCGGGTGGTGGATACTGAATGTACCTTTGGGGAGGAAGATATCGCCCTGGCGGAGTGGATCGCCGCCTATTACCTCTGCGGCCTGGGGGAGGCCCTGGCGGCGATGATCCCTTCGGGCAGAAGGCCCGGCGCCTACCCCACCCTGTACGGCGCGGAAGATGAAATTGCCCCGTCCCCCCTGGAACTTTCACAGGAGCAGCGGCAAGCCCTGGAAACCATTAGCGCCCCCCATGCAGCCGGGGCCCCCATGTTTTACCTCTACGGCATCACAGGTTCCGGCAAGACCGAGGTGTTCCTCCGGGCCGCGGAAGATGTCCTGAAAAAGGGGAAATCTGCTATCTACCTGGTACCGGAAATAGCCCTGACCCACCAGACCTCGGAGGCCATCAAGGCCCGTTTCGGTCCCCTGGCAACGACCTTTCATTCCGGTATGAGCCCCGGCGCCCGGCTTTCCGAGTGGATGCGGGCACGCCGGGGGGAAGTCCGTATTGTGGTTGGACCCCGGAGCGCCGTTTTTGCCCCGCTGAAAGACCTGGGGCTTATCATCCTTGACGAAGAACACGACGGTTCCTATAAGTCGGGGAATACGCCCCGCTACCATGCCCGGCAGGTTGCCATGCGCCGCCGTGCGGTTTCCGGGGCCCTGCTCCTCATGGGTTCAGCCACCCCTTCGGCGGAGGCATGGAAGCTTATGGAGGATGGGCAGATAAAGCGGCTCCAGCTTTCCCGCCGTCTGGCAGGGGGAAAACCGCCGGAAATTTCCGCGGTAAGCCTTGAAGGTACGGAGGGCTGCCTTACCCCGCTGCTCAAGGATGAGATCCTTAAAACCGCGCGCATGGGCCGCCAGACCATCCTCTTCCTCAACCGCCGGGGCTTCGCGTATTTTTATCATTGTCCCTCCTGCGGCTTCGAGTTAACCTGCAAACACTGTTCCGTATCGCTTACCTGGCACAAGGACCGGGGCCGGGCGATCTGTCATTACTGCGGGTATTCCGAACTTCCTCCAGGGGCCTGCCCCAACTGCGGTTCCCTTGAAGCCGGTTTCAGGGGCTTTGGGACTGAAATGATCGAGGAGGAACTGCACCGGACATTTCCGGAACTAAGGATCCGCCGGGTAGACGCCGATTCGGTGGCCAGGGGCAGGGGCCTTGAGGAAAACCTGGAGATGTTCCGGGCCGGCATGATAGACATCCTTCTGGGCACCCAGATGGTAGCCAAGGGCCTTAACTTCCCCAGGGTACGCCTGGTGGGGGTTATTCTGGCAGACACAGGGCTCCACCTGCCGGATTTCCGGGCCGCGGAGCGGACATTCTCCCTCCTGGTCCAGGTGGCCGGCCGGGCGGGACGTTACTTTCCCGACGGCAAGGTGATCATCCAGACCTTCCGAATGGGAGACCCGGTGATTGAAAAATCGACGGCCCTGGATGTTGACGGGTTTTTCCGGGCGGAGATCGCCCAGCGCAGGGCCCTGAACTTCCCCCCCTTCTCCCGACTTATCCGCCTTAGCTTCCGTTCCAGGGATCCGGTCCGCGTGGGCAAGGCCGCCGCAAGGTTTGCCGATCTGAGCCGCCCCCTGCTCCCCCCCGGCGCCGATATTCTGGGCCCCGCCGAATGTCCTATCGGAATCATCGCCGGAAACCACCGCCGCCACCTGATCCTCCGGGGCCCCGGCATAGGAAGCCTCCACACCGCAGCGCAGACCGCCCTACTCCGCTACAACAAAGGCAAAGACAGCCGGGTCTACGTAGAGGTAGACATAGACCCCGTAAGCCTCTTATAGTTGTTATATGAAAAGCGTACTCCCGTTATTTCTGTTGATTTTGCTGCCCGTTTCGGAACTTTTTGCCCTTCCCGATTACTTTTTATCATTAAGGGATGCGATTTACGCCCAGGAATTAAGCGCCGAGGAAATTGTTCCCCTGTACCAGGAGGCCGTGCGAAGGGCCCAGGAAACCCTTACAGGCCGGGAACTCTACACAATGCTGTCCCGCTGCGAATACATGATGGGAAGGGCGTATCAATACGAAGAGCGGAAGAACGATGCATCCGGCCACTACACCGAAGGAATTGCATGGGCGGAAAAGGCTCTTGAATTGGGAGCGGAGGCCGAAGGCTGGCGGATGCTGGCGGAAAATATTGCCCAGTCCTGTGTGGTCCGGTCCATTGCCTATGCAATGACCAACGGCCTTAAGGTGGAACAGTACGCAAAAAAGGCTCTTGAATTGGACGCCAGAAATGCAGCGGCTTTATATATGATAGCGGCCCGCTGGATATATGCCCCGTCACCTTTTCATAATTACAAAAAGGGAATCCAGATGATGGAGGATATTATTACCAATGGGGGCATGCAGCAGGACGACAGTTTTAATGTTTATTCTGCCATTGGATACGCCTACTACCAGCAAAAAAAATTCACGGAAGCAAGGCCCTGGTTTTTGAAATCCCTGGAAGTGTATCCCACCAATAAATACATCCGGACTCTTCTGGAAAAAACTTAAACCAAAGCAAGCTATGTTAAGTGCTATTGCAGATTTTTTAAGCCCAATTTATTACCCCCTACTGGTGATCATAACAACCTATTTCTTTCTTTTTTCACTGGCCAATCACTACGAAATGTGGCGTTTTACCCTGTCCCCCGAAATTTTCGCAGGTCCCCTGGTTTCGGTTCTGGTTCCCGCCCGGAACGAGGAAAAGAATATTGAACAATGTATCAGTTCCCTGCGAAATCAAATTTACCAAAATTACGAGATTCTGGTACTTGATGATAATTCTGTTGACGACACGCCGAACATACTCAAGCGCATTGCCGAATCGGATAAACGGGTCCATGTTTTCAAGGGCAAGCCCCTGCCGGATGACTGGTTCGGCAAGCCCTATGCCCTGCACCAGTTATCCAAAGAGGCAAAGGGGGATATCCTCCTGTTTACCGATGCGGATACAATTCACAGTCCTACCAGTGTTTCTTGGGCAGTTACCAATATTACGGGCCTTAACGTCGATATGGTTTCCGGCTATGTGGGACAGATTTTTTTGAAATTTGGGGAGATTATAACCGTACCGGTTATCTTTTTTCTTACAGGCTTTGTCATCCCCCTCTTTCTCAACCGTTTTACCAAACTCAGTTTGTTTTCTTCTGCCATCGGCCAGTACATCGCTATTCGCCGGGAAGTGTTTGATGCTATCGGGGGCTGTGAAAATTTCAAGAAAAAAACCAGTGAAGACATTTATATGGCCCGATTTGTGAAGCAGCAGGGCTACCAGACCCGGTTTCTCAATATTTGTGAATATGTGAAGTGCCGGATGTACAATGGTTACCGTGCTGCCCTTGAGGGTATCGGGAAAAATATTTTTGACTTCCTGGGAAAGAATTCCCTGCTTCTTTTGGTTGCCGCCATAGCGGTATTTTTCTTTTTGCTTTTTCCCTTTCCTCTGCTGTTCTTTTGTATTGCCAAAAGCAGCCCCTGGACAATATATATTTTTGTGGTAAACGTCCTTTACACCCTGACGTGGGTATTCATGTTTCTGGGCCAGCGGCTCAACTGGTGGTACGGTTTTCTCTGGCCGCTGATATTCCTCAACTTGCTGTATATAGCCGCATGGTCATGGTTCAGAACCATCTCCGGACGGGGTTTTCTCTGGAAGGACCGGGTGGTGTCCTAATGCCCTACAAACACGGCAGGCCGGTTATTGACAGTTCCCTCCCTTTTAGAATCGCCACAGCCTGGACTTTTAATGTGATTTTTCCCATTGCCCATCTCATCAACCTTATGCAACATTCCACCAAGTACAAAAACCGTTGGAAACTTTTCTGCTGCCGCCGGGCGATTACAGTCTCCAACCATACGACTATTCTTGATCCTGTAAAAATAGCCGGTGCGCCCTATCCCCGACTTATCTACCAGACCATGCTGGAGGCAACGGTAGAATTCCCTTGGCTGGGTACTTTTACCCGGCTTCTTGGCGGGGTCCCCATTCCCCGGGGCAAAACAGGTTACCGGAAAATCCTTGAATCCTGCGCCGCTGCCTTCAAGCACCGGCGTTACCTCCATTTTTATCCTGAGGGGGAATGTTTTCTTTACAACCAGCAGATTCGGGAATTCAAACCCGGCGCCTTCCGTATTGCCGCAGAACTTGATATTCCGGTAATTCCCATGGTAACGGTTTTTTCCGAGGGCCTTTTCAAGCCCTGGTCTTTTTGGGGCCGTTCTATTCCCAAAGAAACCTTGGTGATCCTTGATGCGGTTTACCCGGCCCAGTATGTAAAACGGGATACCAGGGGGGAAATAACCGGAGAATCGGTGAAGGAATTTGCCGAAGCGGTACGGCAGATCATGCAAAATGAAATTGACCGATGTCATGGGTCTTCAGCCTTTTATCGGGGGCAAATGGAACGGATCGAAGGCCTTAACAACGATTAAGGGCTTATCCGGGAATTTATTGCTGATAGAGAGCTGACGGCGATGTCGGAACGGAAGTTTGATCCGAACCCTACCAGCAGGGGCTCTCCCACTGTTCTTTGAGTAACAGGGCCGGCGTCATATCGACTTAGCGGGCAGTCGATGTTGACCCCAGGTATTAGGAGGGGGAGAGGAGGACGCGGCGACCACTTCACCGAAGCTTTGCGCCCCTTAGCCGCACGGGCACCGCCTGGGAGTTTTCCGCACGAATTTCAACAAATTTTTGCAGAAAATCGAAGTGCCATGCACGGCCGCCCCTATATATCTATAGATACCTGCGCAGCCCTAATGACCTGCGCAATCCTATGGCAATCCTATAAAACATGGAGGACCAAACTATGAGTACCCGCAACCAGGCCAAAGACTGGTACGCCGCCTTCCGCTACGCTATCCAGCTCACCTTCTTCCGCTCCCGCCACTTCCTCGATAACCCTCTGGGTTATCCTCATATCGAGCTGCATTATGACTAATACCCCTCCCCTGCATCTAACCATATCCCCCACCGCCTGGCACCCAGCCTTTGTCCAGGCCTTCCAGCTAGAACTCGAACAGTACCGTACTGTCCTTGAGTTCATTCCTGAGTTCCAGCTTACCAGTGAACCCCTGAGAATAGACTTGGCCGTTATCAGGAAACTCAAAGACGTTCCCATCGAGAAAAATATCGCCGCCATATTCCGCTCGGATAACCTGGTGGAATACAAGAGCCCCGATGACCATCTGTCGGTTGAGGACTTCTACAAGATGTACGGCTGTGCCTGCCTGTACGCCTCGATGAAGAAGCTGGCGATAAGGGAGATTACGATGAGTTTTGTGGTAAGCCGCAAACCGGTGAAACTGTTAAAACACCTGCAGGAAGCCAGGAAGTACCGGATACGGGTGGAAAGTCCCGGGATATGCCAGGTAGAAGGAGACATAGTACCGATACAGATCATCGACCGGCGGGAACTGGCAGTGGAGGAGAACCTGTGGCTTAAGGGTCTGGGGAAAGACTTGGAAGCAGCTGCGATGGCGGCTATACTGAAGGGGAGCAGTGAGAAGCTGGGAGAGATGGAGATAAAGGCGTATCTGGATGTGATTCTACGCAGGAATGTGGAGATATTTATGGAGGTAGGAA
>JAITJW010000178.1 GCA_031278715.1 Treponema sp.
GTCTACGATTCCTTCCAGGTGTGCAAGAACTGGGGCGGCAATATGCTCATTAACGTCGGCCCCCGGTCGGACGGTACCTTGCCGGATATTTTTTACCAGCGGGTTAAGGAACTCAAGGCCCTGCTTAAGCCGGGAGGCTGATCTACGGGCCGCAGGGCAAGGCCGGCGCATCTAAACCAACGTGATACCGTAACACATGCCTAACACAGGGGTTAATGGCCCGTTACGGCGGTAAACCAGGGCACGGAAGCCCCGGCGTTTCATATCGCCCAGGCGGGTGAGACCGGGGAACTTCCGCCTGTCAAGGCTGTTCGCCAGGCGGTCCGCCTGGGCCGCGGGGAGGCTGATCAGGGCTGTGCCGCCGGGGACGAGCAGGATGCCCAGGGCCTCCCAGATACCGGCGTAAGGATCCGTTTGGGGCACAATCCGGGGGAAGGCGGCGATAAAACCGAATCCGCGGGGCGGGGCCAGGCTGAGCAGCGGCGCAGCGTCCAGTCCCAGGTCAACTCCCGGTACCTTAAGGACGGCGGGCTGAGCGGACAGGGGGGAAGCGGCGATGTTGGACCGGGCAGCCTCCAGCGCAAGGAGGTTCCGGCCGTGGAGCAGGAGGAGTTCCGGGAGCGCCGCCTGGTTCCGCTCCAAAAAAAGGAGGAACCAGAGGGGGAAGTGGCCCTGCCCCCCCTCGTGGACAAGAACTGGGCCCGGGAGGTCTTTGAACACGCGGCCGCCCAAACGGTCTAGCAGTGCGGCGGCGATTTCCACCGCCCCGCCGGGCCGGTCAAATTCGGCGGCCCCGTAAACCGCGCCGATCTCGTACTTGATGCCCTCCATGTCGTAAGGGGCCCTGTTCCGCAGGTAGAAGGGATGGGGCCGACACAGGAGGGGCTCCGGCGCTTCGGCGATCGGGTCCGGTTCTGTCGGTTCTGTCGGTTCTGTCGGTTCTGTCGGTTCTGCCGGATCTGCCGGATCTGCCGGATCTGCGGACCCTTCGTAGACAAAAACCTGGTGTTCCGTTCCCTCACGGACACGGCAGAGGCCGCGCTCCCCAAGGCGCTTGTTAAGGCGGGCACGGACAAACCCGGCCAGGCTGTTCACGACCACGACAAGGGCCCGGCCCCCCGGCGCAAGGAGTCTTACCGAGCGGTTGACAAAGTCATCCAGTACGGGTTCTCCCGCTTTGGCGGGGAGGTTGGAGAGGATGAGGTCCCAGGTTTCATCTCCTGCCAGGAGGGGTTCTGTACGGGCCTCAAGAAGCCCCAGGCCGTTACGGAGGGCGTTGCCCCGGCTAAAAATCCGGGCCAGTTCATCCCGGTCCTGGCAGCGAACCCGGAGGGGACCTGGTCCGGCTTCCTCCGGGCGGTCATCCTTCCCGGCGCTGTTTTTTCCGGCTGCCGCCAGTACGGCGCGGGCAGCGCAGATGCCGATTACCCCGATGCCGCAGCCAGAGTCCAATATCCGGCGGGGCAAAGGACGGCCCCGTGCCAGGTCTTCGTCAAGAACCTGGGAGAAGACCTTGAGGAGAAGCCTGGTTCCCCGGTCTATGTCCGCGGAACTGAAGAGGCCCTGGGACAGGACAAAGCGGAATTCGATGTCCCGGAACTGAAACGTAACTTCTTTGTTGCCGTAAGCTTCCAAATAGGCGCTGAAACCGCTTTCAGAAAGATCCGGGGGCGTTGCGGGGGCCGCAACGGGGCCGGCGCCTGCCCCCGCTGAGGGGGGTAGCCGAAAACCGGAGGTTTGAGGCGAGGGGGGAGAAGCAGCGAAGCTGCTTCTCCCCCCTTTATTGATCTTAGGCGTTGACGCGTTCCACGTATTCGTTGGTTTCGGTGTTGATAAGGATCTTTTCGCCCTGTTTGATAAAGAGGGGTACCCGGACGGTAAGGCCCGTTTCGGTAACGACCGGCTTGGTGGCCCCGGAGGCGGTGTCCCCTTTGATGTAGTTTTCGCTTTCGGCGACGGTAAAAATCACTTTATAGGGTATCTTGATGTCGATGACGCGGCCTTCCCAGATGGTAAGCTCGTAGGATTGACCGTCCTGGAGGTAGAGTTTCTTGTCCGGCATTTCGGTAATGGGAACTTCGTACTGTTCGTAGTTTTCGCTGTCCATGAAGTGATAGCTGTCCTGGTCGGCGTACTGGTACTGGCAGGAATGGACATCTACCTGGGCGTCTTCGATTTCCTGCTGGGTGGGGATGGTCAAGGCGAGAACTGAGCCGTCCTTGATGCTTTTCATTTTGATACGGGCAATGGCGGTACCTTTACCGGGATTGTGGAACTCCCGCTCCACTACCAGGTAGGGTTGCCCTTTCTGGAGTAAACAACTCCCCTTCACAATATCACCGCCTCGAATCATAGCTTCCTCGCTTCATATAGAATAAAACCAGTATAGCGTTTTTCCGGCTTTTGGTCGAGGGCGTTTAAGAAGGCTGTCCTGCTTACGCTGAACTGTCTTGGGGCAGGTTTCCATCTTCCCCGTCGCCGCGGTCCACTTAACAGGGTACGCTATTTTGACAAATGACAGTATCCGTCAGATCAGCGCCCCTGCAATAAGTACGGCCAGGACAATAAGTACGGCGGCATCGGCTGTACGGAAGGGATACCGTTTACTGCCGGAATCGGGGCGGCGCATGTTAAAGCCCCGCAGTTCCGCGGAAATGGCGCCTCCCTCTATCCGTCTGACCGATGAAATGAGCAGGGGTACACAAAGGGGCAGCAGCAGGCGCAGTTTTTTTAGAAATCCGCGGGTATCAAAATCCACGCCCCGCGCCACCTGGGCATCGATAATGGCGGCCATCTCTCCGGCAAAGAGGGGAATAAAACGGATCGCCGTGGTAAGCACAAACGTGTACTTGTAGGGGATGTGGAAATACCGGTTAAGGACATTGGAAATGTCGCTCATCCGGGTTACCGAAAGCATCAGGGTCAGGGGCATGGTGGCGGCGATGAGGCGGGACACAAAGAGGAGGGAAAAGAGAAGTCCTGTATCGGTGATGTAGATATTCGCGGGAAACCGCAGAAGAACCTGCCCTTCCCGGACAAAAAACACCTGAAGCACAAAAAGTACCACCGACAATTTTACCAGCGATCTCAAAATGCGTAAGGATCTGCCGGTTATTCCCGCCAGGGCGGAGGCCAGCAGGTTGAGAAGGATGATCCCCAGAATCAACAAAAGATTCCCGCTTAAAAAACAGGAGACGCAGAGGCCGAAGGAAAGGACAAGCTTGGTAATGGGGTTAAGCCGATGCAGAAACGAATCCCCCGCCGTGTAATCCAATAAACCGGTTATCATAAACACACCTTTTCTGCGCAGAGCTTGAGCATGTCCTCTACGGTAAAGGCCCCCGCAAAGGGGGGGCCCAGGAGCTGGGCCAGGCCCGGGATC
This sequence comes from Treponema sp., assembly GCA_031278715.1. Taxonomy (GTDB): domain Bacteria; phylum Spirochaetota; class Spirochaetia; order Treponematales; family Breznakiellaceae; genus JAISFT01. The sequence goes on from JAITJW010000178.1 coordinate 3,383, forward strand.
TGGGCGGGAAGCAGGGAGGCCCGTCCCAACAGGTCCCGGTTACCCATGATCTGCCGTACCGAATCGTCGGCGATCAGGCGGCCCCTGCTCAGAACCAGGGCCCGGCGGGCGTAATCGGCCACCACTTCCATATCGTGACTTACCATAAGGATCGTAGTACCCCCCGCGTTCAAGCCGGAGATAATACCCATGATCGCCGTACATTCCCGGTAGTCCAGCCCCGTGGTGGGCTCGTCCAGGATAAGAAATTCCGGTTTCCGGGCCAGAACACCGGCAAGGGCGACTTGTTGGCGTTCCCCCCGGGAAAGGCCAAAGGGATCCCGGCTGCCGTCCAGACGGAAAAGTTCCAGCATTTCCTCCAGGCGGCGTTTTTTTTCCTCCTCTTTTTGCGCGGGGGAACATCCACCGGGGGAAACGGCGTCCAGAACAAAATCCAGGCCAAAGAGGATCTCCTCTTCCACAGTATTTTTACAGAGCTGGCGGTCCGGGTTCTGGAACAGATAAGCTACCCGGCGGGCAAGCGTACTGGCCTTAACCTGCCGTGTGTCCTGGCCTCCCAGGAGGACCCTGCCCCGGTGCGGTTTTATAAGGCCGTTAGAAAGCCGGCACAGTGTGGACTTTCCGGCCCCGTTTTCCCCCAGCAGGGCGGTGAAGTCCCCCCGTTCTACGGCACAAGAAACATTGTCGATAACCGCCTGTTCCCCGTAGCCAAAGCCAACATCTTCAAATCGCAGCATTACTACACTCCGGAAACAGGTTTTTCCAGGTTTTCCATCATGGTCCTGGCCTGGTCAAGATCGTAAGGCAGAATTCCCGTATAGAAACCCCGCTCCCGCAGGGCTTTGCCCAGGCTTGTTACACGGGGAATATTGATTCCGCCCTCCTCAAGCACTTCCGGCCCTTGCAGTACTTCCGTTACCGTACCGTGGAGAATCAGGGAACCCCTGTCCATAAGCGCCAGGTGTGTGGCGAATTCGCAGAGAAGCATGATCTTCTGTTCCACTACGATGATCGTAATACCGAATTGCCGGTTAAGATCCCGCAGGAACTCAAAAACCTGGCGGCTGGAAGCCGGATCCAGTTCGCCGGTAGCCTCGTCAAGGACGATAATCCGGGGCCGCAGCGCGGTGATTGCCGCGATAGCCACTTTTTGTTTCTGTCCGCCGGACAGGGTACTCAGGGCCCGGTAGCGCAGATCTTCTATTCCCGCCATGTTCAGGGCGGCCTTCAAACGTCCTTCGATTTCCCCGGGGGGAACACGGAAATTCTCCATTCCAAAGAGGATCTCGTCCTCTACTACGGAGGCAACCATCTGCCCGTCAATATCCTGGAAGACGCTTCCCAATTCCCCGGCGATTTTCTCCGTCCCGGCGTCCACCGTATCAAGGCCGTTTACCAGGGCCCGGCCATAAAAATCGCCTCCGTAGTGGTGGGGGACCACCCCGTTCAGCACATAGGTCAACGTGGATTTCCCGGCGCCGGAGGGGCCGATGATCCCAAGAAAATCCCCGTCGGGGATCTCCAGGTTAATCCCCGCCAGGGCATCCCGCCGGCCTCCCCGGTAACGGAAACTCAAATTCGTAAGGCTAATCATTGTTCCGCTTCAAGGCCAGCTTCAGGGGTATATAGAGAATCTGCACAATGATGGAATTGATAAGGGCAGTCCCGAAGATGATAGCCAAAAAAATAGCCAGGGGTGTAGGCGTTATGCCGGCCCCCGCATAGTACATCAGGTACATGACGCCGATAAAGCTGAAACCGCTGACCAGGGTACTCAGGAACGTACAGCCGATGATCTGCGCCGCCTCCAGCGCCCTCCGCAGTACTCCCGCGTTACCCGTTACGATGGGGATTCGGATAAACAGGCACATAGCCAGGGCCCCCAGGAGTTCACTTACAAAGTTGATATAGGGTTGACCGGGAAAAAACTGGCAGAGGGCCCCGGAGAGCAGGCCGATAATTGCCGCTTCCACGATGCCGGGCCGTATCAACAGGATGGTCAGACAGTACATGGCGATGATGAAGTTTGGCTTCATCCCAAAGTTGATCACCGTCCCCACCGCGGTCCGCAGCACCACCCCGGCGGCAAGGAGGATACCGATAAGAAGTATGTCCTGAATCTGGAGACCTTTTTTTACCGTCTCCCCAAGTTCCCGCTTTTCCCCCGGACCGGCCATCCCGCCGTTTTCACTACCGGGTAATCCGTCCGTTCGTTTTGTAGCTACACCACTATTTGTAGCTACACCACTATTTGCAGCTACACCACTATTGTCCATTGTTTTGACTCCTCTTCCCGCCGCGCGGGAAATGCTTTGTCTTCTATACGTTTCTACACATAGAAGCGTTTCTTTACATAAGAACATACTGCGGCCCGATAGGAATGTCAAGTACTTTGCTCTTTTTCTTGCGATTTTCGCCGATAATAAGTTCATGAAACGGATCGTTGCTGCCCTTACGGCGGGATTCTTTGCTGTCGCCCTCTGTGGGGCCCAGAATTCCACCGATCTTTCGAATTTCCGCCAGGAGGGAATTGCCTCCTGGTATGGGACGGAATTTGACGGACGTCCGACAGCTTCGGGGGAGATATTCAACTCCTCCCTGTATACCGCCGCCCACCCTACCCTGCCCTTTGGTACACTTCTGACGGTTACCAACATGAACAACGGTAGAAGTGTCAATGTACGGGTAAATGATCGGGGACCCTTTGTTTCTTCCCGTATCATCGATCTTTCCCAGGCTGCGGCTCAGATACTGGACATGGTAAGTACCGGAACGGCCCCGGTAGTGGTGGAGAGTATGAAAAGCGCCTCTACCTACAGTCAGGGTACCGGCGGAACCTACCAGGCGGATACCACGAGTAATGCGGTATCACAGGGGGGATATACCAGTGCCACTTCCCAGATTTACACCCCCTACCCTTCATATCAAACCCCCGTGTACCAGAATCCCCCCGCCCAAAGCGGGGAACCGGTGGTGGTCCAGGTTCAGCCGCCCCAACAGCAGATAACCCAGTACTTCCAGCAGCCCCAGGCCCAGGCCCAAACCCAGACCCCCCTGCAGCAGGTCCAGCCCACTCAACAGGTACTACCGGTACAACAGGTCATCCAACCGGTACAGCCCATTGTACAGCCGATAACGCCCCAGCAGCCTTCACAGCCGGCAGTACAAAGTACCCAAACCCCGGTAAGTCCCCAGGTTCAAAGCCCGGCCCCGGCCCAAACCACGCAGCCGGTCCAGATCAATATTCCCATTGAAGTACGGCCGGTGGTAAGTTCCGAATCCATCGTCATTCCGGTTCCCAGGACGGAGGCGGCCTCTGCCGAACCTTCTCCGACAGTAGCAGCTACGGCTGCCACACCCGCCCTAAGCGTCAGCCCGCCCGTCCCGGCGGTCCCGCTTCCGGCAGTAACGGTCAAACCCAACACGATCTACCGAATACAGGTAGGCTCGTTCCGGGAGGTCCGGAACGCCCTGGCCGCCGCCGAGCGGCTTAAAAACGCCGGCCTTAACCCGGCTTACGAGCGGAACGGGGAGTTTTTCCGGGTGGTAGTGTCGGAAATTCCCTCGGAAGAGGTAAACAGCGTTTTACAGAAGATTGGAAGCGCCGGTTTTGAGAGCCCCCTGCTGCGGGAAGAACGGTAGTCCTGCACGTTTCCCCAAACGGGGTCGTAACCGGCACGGTCCGGGTTTCATCGTACACGGAAACCCGGTTCTGCTGATCTTTAAATTTTCGGAAAATCACCCGGTTTTGGGTACGACTGAATAGTGACCGCTTTTTTTTAATGTCTGTCGGATGGTTTCATGGGATACCGTTTTTGTATGGGTCCCCTCAAGCGTTAGCCAGGTGTCCCTAAGCAGGCGCAAGGTCCAATGCCCGTGTCCGGCCGGTTTCGGTGAACAGGCTAACGCAATTAACCGTGCCTCGTCTTCCCCTTTAAGCGCCCGGGGCCGGTGTCCCCGTGGTTTCCCTTCCAGGGTTGCTTCAAATCCTTCTTCCACAAACCGCTGCCTGACATTTTCTATGCCCCGCCGATGCATACCCACCCGTTCCGCTATCACTTCATCGGACAATTGATGGTTGTCTGCCAGCAGGAGGGCCTGCGCCCGCTTACACTTTTGGGCACTGTGTTTGCCTTTGTTCAGAATACCGGTAAGTGTTTCCCGTTCTTCGCCACTCAAGGTAACAATATATTTCTTGGTCATAGCTTCTCCCCTCCTGCGTACTATGACCCCTAGGGTATCAGATCTTATTCACATACACAACACTGACTGCGTACTGGCAGCCTGTTGCCCAGCCGGGGACGGCCCCCTGCCGGGCATACCGGGCAAAAAGCGCCTGGAAAGGCGATTTTTGCCCTACAAACTCCAAAACTCGTTCAATTAAATGGAGTTAGCGAACCAGAGCTTCACAAAGCAAGCCACTAATGCAACAGGCTCCTGGGAAATCAGCCCCTGGTAACGGGGGTAAAGTCCCCTTCTTCCGGCGTATACGGTTCCAGCGCCGGCGCGTTGCCGCCTCCCCGGTCCCTTACACAGTTCCGCTGGACGGGGCAGGCCCATTTAACCGCGTTGGTAATGATAAGCTGTATCTCCTTTTGGTGGTAGATAGGAAAGGTTTCGTGACCGTTTTGCAGGTAGAAGATCTTTCCCTCCCCCCGCCGCCAGGTACAACCGGAACGGAACACCTCTCCCCCCTGGAACCAACTGATAAAGATCTGCTCGTCGGGCTGGGGTATGCCGAAGGGCTCGCCGTAGGTTTCGTCGTGGGGGACTGTAAAACTCTCACCCAGACCCTGGGCTATGGGGTGGTTCTTGATGATGGTCCACAGGCGGACTTTTTCACCTGCCTCCCGCCAGCGGAGGTTGTAGGTATCGGTCCCCAGGAGCATCTGGAAGGGTTTGGACGCGTGGCCGGAATGGAGGACAACGATGCCCATGCCGTTGATCACGCGGTTTACCACCGCGGCGGCCACCTTGTCGTCAACTTCGTGGTGTCTCATGTGGCCCCACCAGACCATCACGTCCGTGTCGTCCAGAACCGCCTGGCTCAGGGTTTCCCGGTGATCCTGAAGGGTAGCGCAGCGGATAGTTCCGATTGCGCCGTCCTTCTCCAGAAAACTTTTAATCGTACCGTGTATTCCCTGGGGATAAATGGCACGAACCGTCTCTACTGTAGTTTCGTGAAGAAATTCGTTGTAGATAGTTACATTGATTTTCCTGTCCATGTAATGCCTCCTCTCTTATAACTTTAATACAGGATCATTCCCAAAACTTCAATCTTTGGGATTGGCCTATAACGATACCCAGCGTTGATGCTCAAACGAATCGATCACCGCGTCTACGGCGTTCTGGTTGGCAAGGCCGTCTTCGACGGTAGCCGCCAGGCCGTCTGCCTTTCCCCTGATAATGTCCGCAAAGCACTGCGTCTGATTTGCCGCGTAAGATGTGGGGACAGGAACCTTGACAAAGGTATTCAGCTGTCCCCAGGGCTGGCCGGTACAAATTTCAAGCTCATCCATCCCCGGATGCTCGTCCAGCTTGTACACCAGACCTCCCTTGCGGCCGTAGATCTCCAGGCGCTGGTAATTACCCCGGCCAAAGCCAAAACGGGTAATCTCAAAGGCCGCGGACAGGCCCCCTTCCATGCGGGCCAGGTAATGACAGTAATCGTCCACATCGGAAACTCCCGTTCCCCCGTCATCGGGAAGGGGCCGCTCCTTGAGCAGGGTATCCGCATCGCCTACGATGCGCGTGTAGTCCCTGCCGCTAACAAAACGGACCAGATCCAGGGCGTGACTGCCCAAATCCCCCAGCGCGCCGGAACCGGTCTTGGCCTTTACAAAACGCCATACCAGAGGAACATTCAGGTCAGGATTCCCCCAGGACTGAAAGTACTGCGTATACACGTGGTACAGTTCCCCCAGCACGCCGCTTTGAACCAGGTACCGGGCATAGCGGGCGGCGCTCTTAAAGCGGTAGGAAAAACAGACCATGCTCTTTACGCCTTTTTCCTGGGTACGGGCGGCCAGGGCCCGCGCCTCTCCGGCGTTCATCGCCAGCGGCTTTTCCACCGAGTAGTGTTTACCGGCGTTTGCCGCCTCCATCGCTATCTCAACGTGGCAATCATTTGGGGTGCAGATATCCACCGCGTCAACGCCGCCCCGTGCGATAAGGTCGCGGTAAGCGGTAAAACGCATGGCTGGGTCAATCCGGTAACGTTCCCCCACCCGGTCCAGCTTTTCCCGGTCAATGTCGCAGATCGCGGCAAGCTCGAAATCCGGACATTTTTCTATGCCGGGCAGGTGAACTGCCCCCGCAATTCCGCCAAGCCCGATAACGCCAATCCTGATTCGTGGCATACAATTCCCCTGTGTCCACATTATGGACAGACTTTAATTATGAGCTATTCCCAAAACTCGGTTAGTTTTGAAACAGCTTAAATTGAGCTTAAATTGTGAGCGTCATCCCGTCCCAAGCGGGGGTGATGCCCTGGGGGGCCAGGGCTTCGTTGAGTTCGCTGTGGAGGGAATGGCCGTTGTGGGAAAAATGGGTGGCGAAAAAAAGGGTGTTTTTATCAGCCAATGCAGCGTCAAGGAGGCGTTTTTTTAAGGCGATGTTCTCTTCCACACCCATGTGCCCCCTGCTCCCTTTTTCCCTGCCGTGGGTACAGTCCATGCTGATGGCCTTCAGTTTGCGGCCATTCAAAACCCGGGCCAGGTCCCGCTCAAATTCCCCGCAGGGCTGGGCGCTGTCGTTTATTTGAAGGAAGTTTTTCTCCCCTTTTTCCACAAGGAAGAAAAGGCAGTCTTCCCTTTGATCATGAACTGCCCTGAAGGCCGTGACGTTGAGTTCCCCGCTTTCAATGACGCTCCCCGGGCCGATTTCAATTACCGAAAGGGAAGGGTGTTCCGGGGCGGAAAATTCAAGCAGGATACCGTCCCGAATACGATCGCAGGATTTTTTGTTGGCGTAAACCTTGAGGGGGCTTTCGTTAGGAATATGAGCAAACACAGGACAGGCGCGGAAAGCTAAATCCGTAACATTCAAATGATCCGTGTGGGAGTGTGTGATGCACAGGCTATCCACCGCGGCCAGATCCAGATTGTAGTGGAGTTTGTGAAACATGATGTCCGGACCCAAATCCAGCATAAGATGTTTATTTACAAGGAAAGCGCAGCGGGTGCGTATTTCCCTTCCCCCCGCTTCGGCGGCCCGGCGGCAGGTTTCGCAGCGGCAAAAAATAGAAGGGATACCCTCGGCAGCGGCGGTTCCCAAAAAAAGAATTTCCATCTAAATCTTCCTCTCCGTAAAAAACAAAAACCCTGGGCTTTCCCGAATTTCGTTTGAGCATAATAATAAAAGATTACAAAGTCAAGTTTTATTCTGCTCTAAATCTAAGGTTGCTTTCCCAAAAACTGAAGTTTTGGGAAAGCCTCTTATATTACAATACATCGTTACACAACAAGTCGGGGGTAGGCGTAGGCGCTCACCCTAACGCCACCTCATGGCCCGTGCGGGCCGATTCGTAGATCGCGTCCAGAATACGCATAATAACTACCCCGTCCCCGGCGGGAGCGCGGCAGGGGGTTCCGTTGCGGACGCAGTCAACAAAGTGGTTAATCTCCTCCTCGAAAAGGCCGTCGAAACTGAGGGCGGTGGGATTGGCAAGGTTCACGTCGGCCAGGTAGTCGTTTAGTTCGGTGTACAGTTCAAGTTCGGGGCTCAGCCGCGCGCCCCCCCTGGTACCGAAAAACTCCAGTTCCCCCTGATCATTTTTGATATTCAGCGAGAATGAAGCCTCGATCTGCAGTACCGCGCCGTTATCGAAACGGATCATTGCCGTGGCCAGGTCCTCCACATCGCAGGGGTCCTTCCCGGTGGCGGAGGACGCCACATAGCCCTTGGCCCCTTTGATATTGGGGCGGTTGAAGAGTTTTTGAAACGCGGCGCCGTACACGGACACCGGCCTGGGGTTGCCCATGAGGTAGCGGGAAAGGTCGATCACGTGGACTCCCAGATCGATGAGGGGGCCGCCGCCGGAACGGGATTTATCCCCAAACCAGCCGCCGGGGTTCCCGTGGCGGCGCAGGTAGGTGGCCTTGGCGTAGTATAGTTCCCCAAGTGTGCCGGTGTTGATAAAATCCTTGAGGATCCTGCAATCGTTGCCGAAGCGGCGGACAAATCCGATCATCAGGATCTTGCCGTTTTTTTCCGCCGCCTCCAGCATCTCCTGCGCGGCGGCCTCGCCGGTAGCCATCGGCTTTTCGCACAGTACATGCTTGCCGGCGTTCAGCGCGGCGATGGTCATGGGAGCGTGTTCGGAATTCCAGGTACAAACGCTTACCGCGTCAAGTTCCGGTACCTGGGCCAGCATATCCTGGGCCCTGGTAAAGCGTTTTTTCACATCGTACTTTGTCCCCATCAGGTCCAGCCGTTCCTTGTTTATATCGCAAAAGGCGACGAGTTCCACGTCGGGGTTTTTCCGGTACGATTCAATGTGGAACGCGGAGATTCCCCCCACGCCGATAATGCCAATCCTGGTTTTTGCCATGTGTATAGCCCTTCCTTAAAATTGAGTTAATTTCCCTTAATCAGGTCTTGAAGAATACGGTTTGCCTTGAGTATGTCGGTTCGTTGTTCCGCGCCCTCGATTTCCCGCTCAATGGTCAGCGGCCCGTCATACCCACAGGCCGCGAGTTTTTTGATGAACGCGGGAAAGTTTACCCGGCCCTGGCCCAGGGGTTTTTCAAGCCCCAGCCTGTCGGGTCCCACCGGGTATTCACCGTCTTTGGCGTGGACCCCCCGGACGTAGGGCCCCAGGATGTCCAGGGCGTCCACGGGGTTTGCCTTGCCGTACATCAACAGGTTTGCAGGATCGAAGTTAACGCCGATACAGGGGGAATTGATATCCCGAATGGCCCGGAGCATGGTAATGGGGGTCTCCTGGCCGGTCTCAAAATCAAGGCCCACGCCGTTTTTGACGTACACCCCCGCAAGCCAGCGGGCCGCGGCAATACAGGCCGTATAGGCCGGATCTCTGGGGTTTTCCGGGATAAACCCCATGTGGCCGCAGACCCGCGGCACCCCCAGGGCGGCGGCAAACTCCGCAGAAGACGCCAATTCCTGTGTATGGACCGCCTGCCAGGGCGCCGGCACGATCCCGATGGTAAGGGGCCCGTCGTAAAAATCGTATACCGCAGGGCCGCTGCCATGCCCTATCAACGCGGTAATTTCCATGCCGGTTTTTGAACAGAGGGACCGGATCTTCTCTATCTCATCTGCATGGTAGTACGCAGGGGGTACAGAAAGCTGGCATGTACCAATGCCGTTTTCCACACACCACGCAAAATTCTGCTCCACATTATCGCCGTAACCTAACACTACTCCCGTTCGCATCATACACACCGCCTCCATTCATTTTATTATAGCTCAAGTACCGCTATATGTTAAAGACACGCAGGCGCATTGTTATAAGGGCGACAGATCGGTATAATCTGTCATCGGCGCCGTTTCCGGATAAACCGGACCCCGGAAGCGGCGCCGCATATAACAAAAGGGAGTTAGCCATGAAAACAAAAAAGGCATTGTTCCTGATCATCACCCTGGCCCTGACGCCGGTCCTTTCCCTGTTTGGCAGGGGAAGCAGCGAAGCCCCCCGGACCCTTGAACTCCGCTACGGGTTTAGTTCTGAACCGGCCACGCTGGATCCCCTGGACCCCTCCAATACCGCGGACGGCCGGAGTATTCTTTTTAACGTTTATGAGGGTCTGGTGCGCCCCGAACCAGACGGGGACATAAAACCCGCGGTAGCATCCTCCTACGCAATAGAACAGGGGGGCCTGGTTTACCGGTTTACGCTGCGGCAGGGCCTTAGGTTCCACAACGGAGAGGCGGTACGTGTGGGCGACGTAAAATTCACGCTGGATACAGCCATCGCCGCCGCCTACCAGGGCTTTACGCAGATCGAAAAGGTGGAAACCCCCGACGATTCCACCATCGTCATTACCCTGAAAACCCCGGACGTGGAATTCCTCCCCTACCTGACCATCGGGATCGTGCCGGCGAACAACACGGATCGCGAACACAACCCCATCGGTACCGGACCCTACCGCATTGAATCGTACAGTACCCAGCAAAGCCTTGTACTGAAAAAAAACCCCGCGTACTGGCGGTCCGGTTTTCCCAAACTGGACAAGGTAACTATCGTTTTCCTGGCCAATTCGGAGGCCCTGCTCCTGTCCCTGCGGGGGGGGAACATCGACGCGGCGGATATCACCGGTTCCCAGGTTGACCAGCTTAACGACGCGGATTTCGATATTTTTCCCGGTTACTCCAATGCAGTCCAACTGCTGGCCCTGAACAACGATGTTAAACCTCTGGACGATATCCGGGTACGGCAGGCCCTCAACTACGCGGTAGACATTCCGGAGATAATCAACACCGCTTTTTCCGGCCGGGGGGAAGCTTCCGGAAGTCCCCTTATCCCCGGTCTTGCCAAGTACTACAACCGGGAACTGGTAAACCCCTACCCCTCCAATCCGGAACGGGCACGGACCCTGCTAAGGGAAGCGGGCCTTGCGGAGGGATTTTCCCTGGAGATCACCGTACCATCCAACTATACCATGCATGTGGATACCGCCCAGGTGATCGTGAACCAGCTGGCACAGGTGGGGATTAAGGCGGAAATTCGGCTTGTGGACTGGGCTACCTGGCTTTCCGCCGTGTACCGGGGCCGGAATTACCAGGCTACGATCATTTCCCTGGATGCAGCCAACAGTTCCCCAAGGATGTTCCTGTCCCGTTACCTTTCCACCGGGAGCAGTAACTTTATCAACTTTAGAAATGCCGATTTTGACCAGGTCTACCAGGCCGGCCTTTCCGAAATTGACGAGGCCAAACGTATCGCCCTGTACCAGGAGGCGCAAAAGATCATTTCCGCCAACGCCGCCAGCGTATATATCCAGGATATCTACCATTTCCGGGTCTTCCCAAAAGGACGCTACACCGGTATCCTGAATTATCCCCTCTACGTAACCGATTTTGCGTCGATTACGCCACGGTAAGCCGCTTGTCCCGCAGCGAAAAGGTATTGCGCCGCGGGCTTGCAGGGTTTACCGGGTCAGGGTTCACCGGCTTCAAGCAGCCTGTTGCAAAGGAGACCATTATGCCGAATACAACTATTGACGTCATTTTTGCGCGGCGTTCCGTCCGGGCCTACACAGACCGGCGCCCGGATGACGAAACCGTGGATCTGTTGGCCAGAACGGCCCTGGCCGCGCCTTCAGGTTCCAACTCCCAGCCCGTAAACGTGATTGTGGTTAGGAACAGCGCCCTTATCCGGGAAGCGGAACAGGCGGTAATCGCCTATTTTGAGAAACAAGGTGAAACCGCCGTACTGGACCGTATCAAGTCCCGGAACAACAAGGTCTTCTACGACGCCCCGGTATCTTTTTTCCTGGCGGTCAAAAACAAGTCCGCCGCGGATGTGGGCATTGCAGCGGAAAATATCGCCATTGCCGCCGCCAGCCTGGGACTGGGAAGCGTCATCCTGGGCCTTCCCGGCGTAATTTTTAACGATCCCGATACCGCCGCACACTGGAAAAGCAGGCTGGGCTTCCCCGATGGCTACGAATTCGGCCTGGCGGTGGCGGCAGGTTACGCCGCCGATACGGGAAAAGCCCACAGCATCGACCTGAAGAAGATCAGCTATATTTTTTAAGGGGCCGTTGTTTTGGACATAGACCATCCGGCCTGGAG
>JAITJW010000183.1 GCA_031278715.1 Treponema sp.
GAGAAAATAAGAAACAATATTGGCATCAAAGGCATAGAAGATCATAAAGCATCGATCTCTTCAGGAGTTTTAAAGCGTATCCGCTCAGGCTCGCCTTCCAGCGCTTCATCAGAAGTTTGAATATCTTCAATTATTTGAGCTTGTTCCAAAACTAATTGACTGTGCGCTAAACGCGCACGGTTTTGGAACAAGCTCCTGGAAAAACCGGCAAAGGCCCGGTTTTTCCACCAAAATCAAGGTAGCTGTTCCAAAAACTGAAGTTTTGGAACAGCCTCATTTGGCCAGTGCAACAGGCTGCCAGACAGTGGAGGATCTACGGGGGGCCCTATTCGGCCATGCAACTGTTCCGGTTTATACGCAACGTGTAAGCTGTTACTCCAACAGCAGGGCCCGGGCTACCCTGGTCCCCGCCGCCTTCCCCAGAAGTTCCCCGATAATTGCCAGGGCAAAGGCGGCGGCGGTTCCCGCCCCCCGGCTGGTGATGAGGCTGCCGTCGATGACGACCTGTTCCTCCGACCAGGGGCCGGTTCCTTTAAGGTCCTGTTCCATCCCCGGATAACAGGTGAAACGCCTGTCTTTAAGGAGTCCCAGGGGGGCCAGGACCAGCGCCGGGGAGGCGCAGATGGCGGCGACGATCTTGCCGCCCCGGGCCATAGCCTGAATAAGGGCCGTCACATCGGCGGAGGCTGCCAGATTCGAGGCGCCGGGCATGCCGCCGGGGAGCAGCAGGGCGTCCAGGGTCCGGCAGAGGGCGGGAAGGCCACCGGCCTCTGCCGTCAGTGCCGCCAGGGTGCTGTCCGCCCGGAGGATTATGCCGTGGGAACCGCCTACATCCCTGCCGCCGGCGCTGTCAGGGACAACGGCCGCGGCGGTAACTTCGATCCCCGCCCGGCGCAGGTAATCGATGGGGCTTACGGCCTCCACTTCCTCAAAACCCGGGGCCAACAGAACAAGCGCTTTTTTAGCCATAAAATTCTCCACATAAAATGTAGCGTAAAACGGTGTAGAGTAACAGGGCCGCTGTTTTACGGTCGCTGTTTTACGATAGCCACTGGTTACGGCTTGACAAAAAAACCAACATGCGGCAATGTACCCAGATTAAATTGGGGATATACATTCGAAGGTCCGGTTTTTTTCGAATGATCGCGAATTTTGGATACTCTGACGCCGGGCCGGTTGTTTTGATCCCGTATAACCGCGAAGGGAGAGGGATATGGAACAGACTTTTATCGACAGGATGGAAAAATCCCTGACGGAACTCAAGGTCGAGATTATCGGCAATCTGATGGCCAATAGTGAGGATTTTAAAGAAATTGTGGAGGGCATGGACCCCAAAGATCTGGCGGACATTGCCTCCGACGATATTGACCGTAAGATGATTGAGGCCATTGGTTCCCAGGAACTAAAACGGCTCAAGCTGATCGATTCCGCGCTGACTCGGATCCAGCAGGGCAAATACGGGCTGTGCATCAAATGCGGCAAGCGGATTCCCCAGGACCGGCTGGAGGCGATTCCCTATGCGCTTATGTGTATTGAATGTAAGATAGCCGAGGAGCGCCGTAACCGTTAGCAGCCTGCTACTGACCAGATGGCGTAGCTATGGCCTTGTGGATTTTTTGCGCTTACAGGGCCTAAAGGCTCCGCCTGATCCAGCGGGGAAGGTCCCCTTCCCGGCCTCCAAAAAGGACTGTTTCTGTATACCCCGCTTTTCGCATCACATCGAGGGCTTCCCCGTAATGGCCGTCCAGGTCTTCCGCACGGTGGGCGTCGGCGTTGATGACGGCGGAAACTCCCTGTTCCCTGAACAGGCGGAGCATGGCCGGGGAAGGGTAGGTTTCGTTCAGCCTGCCCCGGTTCATGGCGCCGGTGTTTAGCTCTACCACCATGCCGGTGCGGGGGGCCGCTTCCCCGGCCAGGGCTGCGATTTCTTCAATCCGGCGAAGGTAGCGGGGGCTTGAGGGATCAAAGAAGGGGGAGGAAACCGGGTTGTTTTTCTTGATAAGGTCCGCGTGTCCCAGAATTTCAAAGCCCCCGGCCCGGATCATGGCGGCTACGCTGTCCCAATACGCGTGCATCAGGGCTTCGCCATCGCCGCGGAATCCCTTCCCAAGGCCCTGTTCCAGATCCTCCCGGCTGCCGTCCACGGCGAAGGGGGCCGAATGGGGGGGGATGACGAAGTGGACCGAACCGATAAGGTAGTCCAGCCCCATTTCCCGGTAGTCTTTGTCCGCGGGCCCCATGAGGCCGCCGATATAATCGACTTCCAGGCCAAGGTAGACGGGGAGTTTCCCCTTCCAGCGGCGGCGGGCCTCCCGCACGGCGTCAAGGTAGGCTTCCAGGCGGCTGTCGGGGAGGTGCCAGTCCGTAACAATGCCGGTTTTTTTTGTGATAGGCCCGTGGGCGCTGAAGCCCAGGGAACCGAGGCCCTTTTCCCAGGCCCGGCGGCAGTAGGTCTCCACATCGTCCCTGCCGTCGCAAAAAAGCGTATGGGTGTGGAGGCAGGAAAGTCCTGCGGGGACCGCTTCTGGTTTACCCGGACTCACGCCTGGTCCTCTTCGTCCGCAAGGCAGCGGTTTACCGCTGCCTTAAAACGGCCAAAAGCCTCCGTCATCTCCGGGACAAGGGCCCATACCGCCAGGGTATCCCCGGTTTTGCAGGCTTCTTCCCAGCGGGCCGCCGTGTCCCCCAGGTCCAGGGCGCTTAAGCTCCGGGCGCTGCCCTTGATGGTATGGGCCTCACGGGTGGCGGTCTCCCAGTCCCCTTGTTCCGCAAGGAGCGGGATGTCTGTCAGTTGGTGTTCTGTACGTTCCATGAACCGTACCAGGAGGGACTTAACCAGCGTGGTATTTCCCATGAAATTTTCAAACAGTCGCTCGATGGAAAAAATCCGGGCCGGGTTCTTTCCCGCGTCTAGCGGCACGGGGGAATTCGCATCTGTCATCGGCGTATCTCCTGCCTCCACCGGTACGGACTATGCCGGAACGCCGGTTTCCGTTAAAAATTGGGGTCAAGTATCTCAACGGCCCGTCTGAAAATATCCTGGGGCTTAATCGGCTTGGTTAAATAACTTTTTATTCCCATCTGGAAGGCCCGGATCACTGTATCCCGCTGGGTTACCGAAGAAAGAATAACCACCGGCGGGGAATCGTTACGGGTACTCAGGGCTTTCAGCACTTCAAACCCGTCAACCTTGGGCATCATAAGATCGAGGAACAGCAGATCGAAGTTTTCATGCGCCAGGCAGTCAAGGTACTCGCCGCCGTGGGAAAAAGCTTTTACCGAAACGCCGATTTTTCCAAAGG
Organism: Treponema sp.; assembly: GCA_031278715.1. GTDB lineage: Bacteria > Spirochaetota > Spirochaetia > Treponematales > Breznakiellaceae > JAISFT01. Next base: position 3,303 of record JAITJW010000183.1, read on the forward strand.
TATTTTTGACCAGTTCCTGAATGACGAAATCATCATCTACTACAGCAATCCTGCGATCCTTAAAAGATTCCCGCAGTGTCTCAAGGCCGGGCTTTTTGGACGGAACTTCCGCATCGAAACGCATCTGGAAGGACTCCGCCCCGCTGGATGCATCGGCGATGAGTATCCGATCCCCAAGAACCTCGGCGATCCGCAGATCATCATCGCTGCTTAATTCCTTTAGCAGCCCCCCTACCGCCTCCTGCAGGGTGGAAACTACGTGAATCTCGTGGTAGTCGTTCTGGCTTTCAATAAACTGCCGCACAAACGGATCCCGCGTAAGCACCCGGATAAAGCGGGTTCTGGACTTGCAGGACCGGATGATCGTTTCCAGAAGTTTTTGCAGATTCGGGGTATCGGAGAAGGTTAACTTGGTATTACTGACCATGACGATGATCTTGGGTACATAAATTTCGTATAGCTCCACAAGTTCGCGGATTTTGAAATGGAGGAGGTCCAGTTTGTCCCGGTTAAGGCCCTTGGAAATTTCAACAAATATGACGTCCTCGTTAACATGAACTTCCACGACTCCGGGGCTGGTATCAATGTTTTTCAGTTTGATATGCAGGATTTCCGCAAGGGTTCCAAAAAGCAATTCCGGGCTTATCGGTTTGGTATACACTTTTTTTACATCGTAGGCCAAAAGATCGAATATCTTTTTGGGGTCAATCCGCCTGGCCAGGAGAATCACGGGGATATTCACCGTATTGGGATTCAATTTTTTCTGTTTGAGAATCTCCAGGTATTCATTTTTGCCCAGATTATAATCAAGGATCATTACATCCGGGGTTCCGTTCCGTATTTTAGAGCATCCTTCCAGGACATTCCTTGCCAAATCCACATCCAAGTCGTTTTCGATGAGTTTTAGGTTGAGGTATTCTCTAAGCAGGGGTGATTCATCGACAACCAGGACCTGTTTCATTCGCTCTACCTCCGCACTTTGGATGTAAAGTGTAATCGTTAAGCGCCTTGACAGGCAAGCAGTGTGTATGCAGGGCCGGCCCTGGGTACTTATGGGGGCCCGATGGGGCCCGATTGACAAAACTTCCTCATTTAGATAGTAGTTGAGCTGCTGGTTATCGAATAACAGAAGGAGTTTGTGTGGCGAAAGAAGAAGCGATAGAAGTCGAGGGGGTAGTTCGGGAGGCTTTACCCAATACCATGTTCCGGGTAGAGCTGGATAATCAAAACGGCCACCTGATCCTTGCCCATCTTTCCGGTAAAATGCGCAAGCACTACATCCGTATTGTTCCCGGCGACAGAGTGCGGATAGCCCTCTCACCCTACGATCTGAGCCGGGGCCGTATCATCTACCGGGAACGGTAGCCCTTTTGGGACTTGAGTAGTACCCAGGTTATCCCGGTCCCGCTGGGACCGCTTTGCCCTGCAAAGGGGCAGTGTTCAATAAATTTCCTTACGGTTTCCTTGAGTACCGCCCCGCCGGGGGAGTGATTCCCCTTGCCGTGAATAATCGCAAGTTTTTCGTAAGCCTGCCGCCGGCCTGTTTCAAAAAACTGTTCAAGGGCGTCCCATGCCTGGTCCCGGGTAAGGCCGTGGAGATCGATAATCGCGTCGGGACTGCGGGTCAAAAGCCGCCGCCTGTTCAGGGCAGGGGATTCCTGTGGTTCGGGATTTTCCGCATCTTTGTCATAGACTTCGTGGGTTTGAAGCCAGCGGGACAGGAGGCGGTCAGCGGAATTCGCAGGCGGGGTTTCCGGGGCCCTCCGGGACTTTGCCGATCCCTTCCTGGGTTCCATCCCTCCTTTTTTGTCTTCCCGCCGACCTTTTCTGGTCTCCCATTGTCCTGTTTCCCATTGGTCAAGGATGTCCCCAAAATCCACCGCCGCCCCCGTTACGCAGGTCTGCTCACAAAACAACCGGCGCTACGGATAGATACTGCCAGTGCAGCAGTCTGCTAATAGACAAGATAAGTTCCGGTCTTAATCCAGCCTGAGCGGTTGTTTGCCACCGCTTCCGCATAGGCCCAGCCGTTCCGGATTTCGTAAACCAGAAGTCCCTGGCCTTCCGTAAGCCGGGCGATTTCAGTTCCCCTATCGTCGGGCACACGGTACAGTGCGGTTTCCCGTGCCAGGGCTTGCCGCGGGGGGCTGTCCCCGTAATTCAGGCTTAGGCGTTTGGCAAAACTCAGCCTGAAAAGACAGAAAAGGGCGGCGATGCTGAAAAAAAGGCTGAAGATCCGGCAGAGCCAGATAAAGGTACCGGGCAGGTGTTGTGGCCGTTTTTCCGCGGAACTCCGGGTCCGCATCAGGCCGGCGGGAAGGGTAAGGCTTAGGGCGGCCAGGATCAGGCAGAACAGCAGGGCGGGGATAAGGAGAAGGCGGGGTGAGTATACCTCGTCCGGTTCCGCCTCCAGCCCCAGGGCCTGCTCCAGCGCCCGGCGGAGTTCTACCAGGCTGAAACCGGCCGGGTGATCCCGCTCGTTCCGCCTTAACTCCGCCAGGGCCTCGACTACCTGCCCCTCCTCCCAAAGGATCCGGCTCCGTGCCTGAATTTCACGGCCTGATCCGGCAAAAATACCGGAACGCGGCGTAAAGCCGGACGGAAAGGGGGGATACCCGGAGCGCGGCGGGGCTTCTTCCCGGATCGTTACAGGCGCCGGTTCCGCCGGGGGCGCCGGACGCACCGGGATACGGAGGGCGGGGACCTGCAGGGTCCGGTTTTCCAGCGGGAATGGAAATGAGGGAAGGGTAAAAAAGGGGCCTTCCAGCGGGATGACCCGGAGGGAAAGCAGTTCGTCCTCCGCTTCCGGGGCCAGGACTTCCATGATGATCATGGCAGGAACCGGGGGGAGGGAGGGCCCCGGTACGGAGGGACCGGGGCGGCTTTCCCCTTCAATACAGAGGACCAGTATGGCCTCCTCCCCTGCGGTAAGGGCCGGGGGAAGGTTCCGCCAGAACGCGCGGGGAGGCTGGGGGGAGGGGTTCCTTACGGTTACGGAAAAGGCGGGGCTTGGCACGGATACCCCGTTTACCAGTACTTCAAAGGGGGCCAGATCGATTCTGCCGGGATTCCTGACCAGAAAACGGTACTGCAGGCTAGTCCAGCGGCGACTTTCCTGGTCCGGTGAGGAGGACTGAATCAGCCGCGGTTCGGTACGGACCCGGTCCAGGCTGAGTCCCCCTGGCAGGGCCGGGAGCCGGACCTCCACTTCTTCCGGGGAGGGGTGATCCACCAACAGGCTTACAGTCCAGAACGATCCGGTTACAAGAGAGGCGGGGGACGCCTCCCCGGTAACTACGGGGCCGCTCTGGGGAAAAACAGGGCTAGTCCACAGGAGGGCCCGGAGAATCAGGGGCAGGAACAGGGCGTTCCGGGGCAGGGCCTTTCCTCCGGGGGAGGTATGATCTGGTAGCGCTAATAATCCGGGCCTGCGGAGGACGGCTCCTCCGTCCATTCCCTGCTTTTCCATTGGTTTTGTTCCTTCAAGTTAAGATACCGGAACAGGACGGTCAGGCGGGGATCGATCTCTTCCTCCCCTTCCGCAGCCTGATCAAGGTCCCGTTCCTGTTCCCTGGAAAGGGAGAGCAGGGAAATTTCCAAATTCCGCTTCGCCTCAATCCGGTTACCGTCAATTTCCAGGGCCTTACGAAAAGCCCCGGCAGCGCCTTCAAAGTCCCCCCCGGAAAACAGCACCAGCCCCCGGTTGTAGTTCACACGGTAGCCGAGTTCCTCCCCTTCCCCGGCAGGCAAGGCTTCGTAAGCTTCCAGGGCGGCGTTATAACGGCCCAGGGCAGCGGACATCTCTTCCAGTGAGGCGTAGACAATCCCCAAGCCGTATTCCGCATAGGGAAGGGCCTCCGGGTATTCCAAGGCCCTGGTATAGACCTCTATCGCCTCATCGTAACGGCCCTGGGAATGGTAAAAATTCCCCTCCACCACCAGAAGCTTCCCCGGCACGGGGGCGCAGGACTGGTACAGCAGGGGGAGCAGCAGTACCAGGATCATCTGCCGGGAAAAGACCCGCGGAACAAGGCGGCGCATGCAGAATTTTGAGCAGACCAGGGCGGCCAGGGCAATACAAAGAAAAAACCGCCACCGGGGACGGTTCTCCCAGCGCCAGGAACTTCCCTCCTGTTGGGAGGCCAGGGATTCAAGGTAGGCCCCCAGCAGGGAGACCGCCAGGGGATCAGCGCCATCGACGTAGATTCCCCCGGTCAATTCCACCGCCTCTTCCAGGAGATCCCGCCGCAGACGGCTTAGTTGCCCGCCGTCTGTGGTCGTGTTATCAGCAAGTATGCTATCAGCAGCCGTACTGCCCGCGGCAGCGCTGCCCGCGGTACCGCTACCAGCGGTAACGCTACCCCCGGTACCGCGGTCCGCTGCCGGTACGGGTCCCCCCGCCACAGTACCAAGACCTACCGCGGTAATGCCGATATTAAGATTTTGGGCCCGCCGCGCCGCGGCGGCAAGGGAACCGGAAAGGGCCTCCCCGTCGCTTAACAGGATGATCACCCGGCGTCCCGGAAAATCGTCCAGAAAAGCGGAAGAGGCGGCGTCAACAAGGGATTCCAGATTCGTCCCCGTGCCGGTGTAGACCGCCTCGTCAAGGCTTTCCAGCAGACTCATGACCACGGGCCGGTCCTCGGTCAGGGGAATTGCCAAATTCCCGCGGCCCCGGCCAAGGGCAAAGCCCAGCCTGAAGCCCGGCAGCTCCGCAAGTTCCCGGCCAATGGCCACCGCCCGCTCCAAGCGGCTCGGGCCCAGGTCCCGAACCTCCATACTGCGGGACATGTCCAGCGCAAGCACCACATCCAGGCCCCAGCGGTAATCGCTGATCCGCCGCAGACCCCAATGGGGGCCGGCAAGGGCAACAAGCAGGGAAGCGCAAAAAACCCAAAACAGAAAACGGGAAACCCGGTATCTGAGGGCAAAGGACCTTATAAGGCGTGAGTATTTCCGGTCCCGGATTACCCGTACCAGGGCAAAACAGAACAGGGGGATCAGGCAGAGGAGAACCTGGGGACGATCCAGCCCAAAGGCGCCGTCCGTTCCCGGCAGGCCGGAGGAGAGGCCAAGGTTCAGCATGGAATCCAAGGGGGGAGTCAAACCAGGGCCCCCAGAAAAAAACGCCGTACAAGGCGGACCAGGATAATAAGGCCCAAGCCCCCCGTGAGCGGGAACAAAAAGAGGGAACGGCGGTGGACCAGGGTACTAAAACGGCTTACCGTCAGTTCCTCCCCGGATATTCGGGAAAAGGCAGCGGCCAGGGTGTCAGCGGAGGGGGCGGCGATGTAAACTCCCCTGCCGGCCTCGCTGAGCGACCGGAGGCTCTCCTCGTCAAAGCGGGAATCGAAGATCCCCGTGCGCCGCATCCGCGTAGCGGGATCAACGTAGTCGATGGGTATCTCCCCGCCGCTGCCCACCCCGATGACCCAAAGGGAAATGCCGGAATCCGCCAGCAGGGCCGCGGCGGTTTGGGGGTCGAGCGCCCCGGCGTTGTTTTCTCCGTCGGTGATCAGGATAAGCACCCGGCGGGAGACTTGAGAATTTTGCAGATGCCGGGCCGCTACGGCCAGGCCCAGCCCCAGCGCAGTCCCATCCCCCATCTCCGCCACCCGGAGGCGTTCCAGCCGCTCAACCAGGGGCCGCCGGTCCAGCGTGGGGGGAACCAGCAGGGCGGCGTCATAGCCCAGCGCGGCCAGACCGATGGCATCCGAGGGTCGCCGCTCCGCAAAATCCCGGACAAGGTCCCTGGCCGCGTCAAAACGGCTGCGGCCGCCCATATCGATTCCCGCCATGCTGGGGCTAAGGTCCAGAACAAACAGGATATCCGCCCCCCGGCCAAGCCAAACGGTCTGGTTTACCCTGCGTTCCGGGCCTGCGGCGGCAAGGAAAAGCAAACACACACCCGCCAGCTCTACAAGGGTCAGCAGATTGACGATCAGATCCCATTTGAAAGGCGGTTTGAAGGGGATACCCCCCGGCGCGCCCAGGGGCAGGAACAGAACAAAGGCGCTCCGGGTCCGCCGGAAAAAGAACAGGGCTAGGGGAATAAGGACCAAACCCGCCACTATGAACTGCGGGTACTCAAAACCAATGCTCACAGGCCCTCCGTTTGAACCGGGGGCCCGGCGATACGGGCACGGAATCCCGCATCCATAGCCCCAAGGATAAGGTCCATCCGGTCAATCAGGGCGGCCACTTCCGCGGGGCCCGCCGGTTCCCCGCTGTAACGAAGCCGGTCAAGGAGACGGAAAAAATTCCCCAGCGCCTGGGCTGAACTAAGTTCCACCCAGGGGGGAAGCGAAGCCGCGCAGACATCCGGGGGAAGCGGAAACAGGGGGGGCAGGGAAAAGAATTCCGTCGCGGTCATGGCCCGGCAGTTCCAGCCCCCGGAGAAGGTTCCAGGGAACAGCGGGCGGCCCTCCGGTTGCCGGAAGGACCCGGCGCCCCCCGCCTCCGGGTTAAAGAAATACCCCAGGAAGGTCCGGAACTCGGTAGAAATTTCCCGCAGCAGCTCCTGGCAGGAAGCGGGACTTATCCGCTCCCTCAGCCGCTTCCCGACACGGCCCATAAACCGCACCAGCCGTCTGCGGCGGTGGTTTTCCAGAAAAGCCGTCAGGTAGGACCTGCCCCACACAGCCATGCCCAGGCTGAGCAACAGGATAAGGACGATCAGGGAAGCGGTTCCGTAGATAAGAAAGGCCGTACCCGGCGCCGCCAGGGGGGACGCGGGACCGGAAAGGGCCAGAACAGCCCCCCCCTGCCGTGAAAGACCGGCCCCCGGATCGCCTTCCAGAATTGAGGCCACGTTTACTTCGAAAGATTCAAGGTTAAGACCCGGCATCTGGGGCAGGTTAAGGGGGGGAAGGCTGATCCGGCCCGGCGCAAAGGCGGTAAAGTCGATAAGAAGCCACTCGACACCCCGCAGACGCCGGAGTTCCAGCCGGTGAAGCTTCAGATCCTGCCCCTGGGGGAGCTGCCGGGCATCGTCGATGGTAAAGGGGGGGACTTCCTCAAAACCCGGCCCCGGATTCAGGATCAGGCGGCCCCGGTCCCCCACAAAAACCTGCCGGGGCACCTGGTCTGGTCCTTCCTCCTGCTGGGGCAGCTCCTGGGTCTCAGGAGATTCAGCAACAAGAAACAGGATCAACAGCAGTCCATAAAAACCGGGAGGAGACTTCATTGGAAGCCCCTGGGGGAAGAACGGCGCCGTACCCGGTGAACCGGTTTGCGGTTGCTGAAAAAACGGTTCAAAGCCGCGGAGCTGTCCTCTCCCGCGGCCAGAAACAGGCAGGCCGCGCCGGAGCGGCGGCACAGGCTTTCCACAAAGTCCCGCCGTTCCCGGTACCAACGGGACCAATCTTTGCGGAAGGCCGGAACGGCGGAGGCCCCGTAGAAATGTACTCCCGTTTCCGGGTCTTCCAGCGGAATAAGCCCAAGATCGGGGAGATCCCGGTCCAGCGGATTCCCAATACCAATGGCGATAAGATCGTGCCGTATCGCCAGGTCTTCAAATTCCTGCTCCCAGGCGGAGGCGAAAAAATCGGTTACCACCACCACCAGACTGCGCCGCTTCAAAATCCGCGCCGCGCCGCTCAGGGCGGCCCCCAGATTGCTGCCGTGGGCCTGCGGACCGGCCGGGCTGCTCCCGGCAGAACGGTCCCCGCGTTCCACCGCAGCGCCAAGGACCCCCATGATATGCCGCCGCCCCTTCCGGGGAGGAAAAATCCGGACAATATCCCGGTCAAAAAACAGGGCCCCCACCCGCTGCCCCGCTTTTTCGGCGGAAAAGGCAATAAGCGCGGCGGCCAGAACCCCCTGATCGTAGGCGCTTATCTCCTCCGCACCGGCGGGCCACAGCGACGTAAACATGGAGGGGGAGCTGTCCAGAATCACAAAAACCGAGAATTCCCGTTCCTCCCGGTACATTTTCACGTAAGGTTCGCCCAGACGGGCGCTTACGTTCCAATCAATGAACCGGGCGTCATCCCCGGTTTGGTAGTGCCGGGCCTCATCAAATTCTATGCCCTGCCCCTTAAAAACCGACCGGAAACTCCCGGAAAGAAGCTCCTCCGAAAGACCTCCGGCACTAAGGGGAAAGGCGGTAACTCTGCGCAGTAACTCCCATCGATCCATGACGAGTCCGGGTTAAGGCAGGGGGACAAAAGACAAGAGCCGGGAAATCACCGTGTCGGCGTCCAGACCATCGGCTTCCGCTTCGTAGGAAAGAACAATCCGGTGACGCAGAACCGGATAGGCGGCGGCCTTAACGTCTTCGGGGCTGACATAGGACCGGCCCTCAAAAAGGGCGAGAATCCGGGCAATCCGGTACAGGGCAATGGTCCCGCGGGGAGAAGCGCCAAAGGCAATGTAGCGGTACACGCCTTCCTGGCCGGAAGCGTAACGGGACGAACTGTGACGGGACCCGCCCTGGGCCCCCGCCGTGTAATCCCGTGAAAAAGCGCCGCTACCCGTCGTGGAAGCGCTTGCCGGAGGCCGGGTAGCGGTTACGACAGCCACCATGTAACGCTCAATCCCCGAATCCACCCGGACAAGTTCCGCCGCGGACCTTAAAAAACCCAGGGATTCCCGGCCCAAAACCGGGCTAAGCACGGAAAAATTGCCGTTTCCCCTACCGGACAGGGGGGCGGCCTGCTTCATAATGCGGATCTCCTCCTCCGGGCTGGGGTAGTTAAGGAGTATTTTCAGCAAAAAACGGTCAAGTTCCGCCTCGGGCAGGGCGTAGGTACCTTCGTGTTCAATGGGATTCTGGGTGGCAAGGACAAAAAAAGGATCCGGCAGGCGGTGGCTCTGATCGCCGATAGTTACCTGCCCTTCCTGCATGGCCTCCAACAGGGCAGACTGTACCTTGGCAGGGGCCCGGTTGATCTCGTCGGCTAAAATAACATTGGCAAAGACCGGCCCCCGGCGGACCGAAAAGGCGCCGGTTCCCTGCTCCCAGATCAGCGTACCTGTCAGGTCCGCGGGCAAAAGATCCGGGGTAAACTGTATCCTCTTAAACAAAAGCCCCGTTATCTCCGCCAGGCTTTTCACCGCCGTAGTTTTGGCAAGTCCCGGCACACCCTCCAGAAGGATATGCCCCCCGGCAACCAGTGCGGCCAGGAGACCGTTGATCATGTCCTGCTGGCCCACGATCCGCTTTGCCAGTTCCCTCCGGCAGTTTTCCACCAATTCCACTGCAGGCCCGGCGGTTTTTTCGGCGCCAAATTCCTGAATGGTCTGTCCATTACCGTAAACTTGCCAGCTGTCGCTCCTCTGCGCCGCCCTGGGCTGTCCGTTGTTCCCTTGCCAAAAATCCATAAAAATTATTCTACTCCAGATACCGTTGACTAAGTAAGGGCTTTTCATGAAGATAGACCCTTATGACAAGTCCCGCGGAAGAACTCAACGGTGTATTGCAGGGTACCATTGTGTCCCGGCTTCTGTCCAACCTGGGGCGCCGCTTTTATTTTCCACGGGGTATCATTGCCCAATCCGCGGAGGCAAAAGAATCGGCCCATGTTGCGAACGGAACTATCGGCATGGCTTTCAAAAACGGCCGGCCCCTTATCCTTTCGGCCATTGCGGATTGCATGCCCACCCTAAGCCCGGAAGAATCGGTAGTCTACGCGCCTACCGCGGGGGTGGAAAGCGCCAGGCTGGTCTGGAAAGACCTGATCATCCAGAAAAACCCCTCGATCAACGCGGGACACATCTCGCTGCCCGCGGTGGTACCGGGCCTTACCGCCGGCCTTTCCTACACCGCGGATATGTTTTTTAACGAGGGGGACCGCATCCTCGTAAGTGACCCCTGCTGGGACAACTATGACCTTATTTTCCGTACCCGCCGGGGGGCGGAGGTTCGGGAGGTCCCCTTCTTTGGCAGGGGAAGCGGACTTAACCTGGATTCCATCCGGAAGGCGGTACGGGAAGAGGCAAAAACCGGCACGGTGCGGATATTGCTGAATTTTCCCAACAACCCCTCCGGCTATTCCCCCACGATAGGGGAAGAGGAAGCCCTGGTAGAAATACTGCGGGAAGCGGCGGATACCGGGGCCGATGTGCTGGTGATCTGCGACGACGCGTATTTCGGTCTTTTTTACGAAGACGATATAAGCAAGGAATCCCCGTTTGTCCGTTTTTCTTCCCTCCACGACAAAATTCTGGCCGTTAAGGTAGATGGTCCCATCAAAGAAGATTATATCTGGGGCTTCCGCATGGGTTTTGTTACCTATGCCTGCCGCGCCCTGGGCCCTTCCCACTACGACGCCCTTATCCGCAAACTTATGGGGGCCATCCGTTCTTCCGTATCCTGCGCCAACACCCCGGCCCAGTACATCATGCTCCGGGCTATGGAGGACAAACGGACCCCGCCGGAAAAAGAGGTATTCCTCAACACCCTCAAGAGCCGCTACAAAAAAGTACAGTCTTTTATCCGCGGCAATCCTCCGCATCCTGTCCTTAAACCCCTGCCCTTCAATTCAGGTTACTTTATGTGTTTCCGCTGCGAAGGTATAAGCGCAGAAAAACTGCGGCAGAAACTCCTCTATAGCCAAGGCATCGGCGCCATTTCCCTGGAGGATCGCTATTTACGAATCGCCTTCGCGGGGATTGACGAGGACAAAATCGAAAAAGTATACCGCCTTATCTACGATACCGCCACAGAACTGGCGTCCGGGTAAGTTTGTCCGGGCAGGGCTGCCGGGCGGCTTAACCCACCAGCATACGGCCCAGCTCAAGCAATTCGGGTATTTGCAGGTAGAGGGGTATATGTCCACGGGAATTCTGCCTGTCCAGTTCCGTCAGAGCCATGTAGAGTTCGTTAAGAAGATCGGCGAATACCTTAAGATTGGAACCAAAGTTGTTTATCGCCATGTCCTGGAGTACCTTCCGGGTTCCCGATTCTCCGCCCTTCAAGCGGTTCCTCAGCACGGGTAACAGGTCGTGACGGACCATAGATACAAAACGGGCGGCGGCGGATATTTGCCGGTACAGGTCGTCCAGACTGAAACCCATATTCTGTGCCTGTCCATGAGTAAGCGCCTCTATCTGCACCCAATCCTGCGCTCCCAGGGGAAGCTGCAGCAGGGCCGGACGGATATAGGAATTCGCAACATTGGCCCGGTAGTGGTTTCCAATTTGTTCCAGCAGCCTTGTTACCTGGGCAGTACCAACCGTCTGTCCAGATCCTTTGGCCGGAAAAAACGATTGCATACTTTCAATCATAACCGTCTGAAAATAGATTGACAAGTTGACGGTTGAGAACCGGGAAAAGAGGAGTGCGACAGGCTGTTAACAGTCAGAACCAGTCCCGGTTGCCGTCTTCCCAGGGGAAAAACTCTTCGGGCCTGAAGAACAGAGCGATCTCCCGTTCCGCGCTGGCCGGAGAGTCCGACGCATGAACGATGTTGAGCCGGGTCCGGGCGGCATAGTCGCCCCGGATGGTTCCGGCAGGGGCCTCCAGCAGGTTCGTGGGACCTGTGATGCGGCGGACCACGGCGATGGCATCTTCCCCCTCCAGAACCACGGCGATTACCGGGCCGGAAAGGGTGTATTCTACCAGTTTTTCGTAGAAATCCCGGCCCCGGTGTTCGGCGTAGTGGGCTTCTGCCATTTCACGACTCAGCCGCAGCAGTTTAAGGGCCACAATCTTGAGGCCTTTCCGTTCAAAACGGTTCAGCAGTTCCCCGGCGATGCGCCGCTGCAGAACACCCGGTTTTAGCATGACAAAGGTCTTTTCCATAACGGAACAAATATACCACGCTTCCCATACCAGCGCCAGGATTCAGGGGAGGAGTTCAGGAGCGGCATTATATCAGCAGGCGCAGACAACCAGGGATTAAGCAATTCCCTGGTTTTCCTGCCGGGGATGCAAAAAGCAATAAAACTATAAAAGAAACTGCAAAAAAACCCTAAAAAAACTTGGCAGCGGATAACCGTATATCATATTTTATAAAGATGACAAGTTTCAACCCGTATTGGAATTTGACGGAATTTGTCATTTTTTAGGATCGTGATGGCATTGAAAAGAAAGAAAAGGATTTGGTCAAGGGACGATACCGAATACACGCTGCTGGCCCTGCCGACAACAGTATGGTATTTTCTTTTTTGCTATGTACCGATGTTCGGGGTTATTATCGCTTTTAAGGACTACCGCATATCGGGCAGTTTTATTAATAGCATTATTGGAAGCCGGTGGGTTGGTTTTGACAATTTCAAATTTCTGTTCAGCAATCCTGACATTTGGGTGATTATCAGAAATACTCTGCTTTACAATGTGGCTATGATAATCTGCGGAATCGTAATTCCGGTAAGTCTGGCTATTATTATCAGTGAACTCCGCAACGGGCGGCTTGCGAAGGTCTATCAGACCATTCTGTTTTTCCCGTACTTCCTGTCCTGGGTTGTCGTGTCTACCGTGGTGTGGGCTTTTCTCAGTTACGACATGGGGATGATCAATATGCTGGCCCTTGACCTGGGGTTTTCGCAGCATAACTGGTACACCGACAGGGCCTTTTGGCCGGGTTTCCTCATATTTATGAGTCAGTGGAAGGGGGTAGGTTACGGGACCGTTATCTATCTGGCCGCGATTACCTCGGTGGACAAGACAATTTACGAGGCCGCCATTATTGACGGCGCCGGCAAATGGCAGCAGATCAGGAAGATCACCCTTCCCATGATAAAAACCGTTATTGTGCTTATGTTCATCCTTTCCGCGGGGAGGATATTCTATTCGGATTTTGGGCTTTTCTTCCAGGTTCCCAGAGATTCCAATTCCCTGTACCGGGTTGTGTATACCATCGACGTATTTGTGTATAAACAGCTTCGTTCTTCCACGGTCGGGATGGCCTCTGCTGCGGCTCTTCTTCAGGCGGTTATCAGCTGCTTCACCATACTTCTGGTGAATCAGATAGTCAAAAAGATAGACGCCGATTCGGCGATGATTTAGGAACGGAGTGCCCCATAATGAAACCTGCCGATATAGGCATAGCCCGCTTTACCCGTATTGGACCTTTTGCCAATGTGGTTTTCAATCTTCTTCTTGTAATTCTGGCGGCGATTTGCCTTGTCCCCCTTCTTCTGGTTGTTGCCATTTCTTTTTCCGATCAAATGGTGGTACAGGAATCCGGTTACCGGCTTATTCCCAGGGCAATTTCCTTTGAAGGTTACAAGTTCCTCTACGAGCAGCGGAGCATGATCCTCCGTACCCTGGGCATGTCCCTGTTTGTTACCGCCGCCGGCACGATTCTGGGAATAATACTTACCACGTCTATGGGGTACATAGTCTCCCGTCTTGAATACCGGCTGCAAAAATTCTTTACCTGGCTTGTGTTTGTTCCTATGGTTTTTAACGGCGGTCTGGTTTCAACCTATTTTGTTACCAGTCAGTTTCTGGGCTTGCGCAATTCACCCTGGGCGCTGATCTTTCCGCTGTGTGTTTCTTCGTTTAACGTGATAGTCTGCAAGACGTTTTTTCGTTCCACTATCCCCGATTCGGTGGTGGAATCCGCAAAAATAGACGGCGCCAGCCAGTTTACGATCTACTTTCGCATTGTACTGCCCCTGTCCCTTCCGGTGATAGCCACTATCGGGCTTTTTTTGAGTTTTGCGTACTGGAACGACTGGTTCCAGGCCATGCTGTACATTGACGACATGAAGCTTTATACGCTTCAGGCATTTCTTAACAGGCTGCTTACGGATATTAACGCTATGGCTCAGCAGGCTGTCATTCTTGGGGCTTCCCAGGCGGAAATGATCATGAAGATGCCACGGGAAGCGGCGCGGATGGCGATTGTGGTGGTTGTGGTTCTGCCCATCGCCTGCGCGTATCCGTTTTTTCAGCGTTATTTTATTTCAGGATTAACTATCGGTGCCGTGAAAGGATGATCCGTTGGATCTGCGGACCGGTATAAAACTTATCTATTTGTTGGAGTCATTGTGAAAAAAATAATTTTACTGGGACTTGTCCTGTTGACATGCCTTACCCTGACACTGTCTGCAGCGGGCCGTTCGGCTGATAGTACGAGTCAGAGCAGCTCCGGGGTTCCTACGGTTACCTGGTGGCTTGTGGGCGGAGATTCCGCTGAACTTGCGGAATGTGTTCGCTTAATGAGCGACTATACCGAAAAACAGATCGGTGTGCGGCTTGAGATTAAAGTCGCCGGCTGGGGGGATCAGCAGCAGCGTTTTACTACGATCATCAATTCGGGTGAATATTTTGACATTATGTTTGATGATCTGACCGACTACAGCCAGCGGGTTGCCCAGGGCGCCTTTGCGGATCTTACCGACATTGTAAAAACCGCCAGCCCCAAATTGTGGACCCTTATTCCCCAGAACATCTGGACCGGCGTTAAGATCAAAGGCAAGATATACGCCATCCCCACCTGGAAAGATTCGGCCATTACCCAGTGGGTTGTTTGGGATCACAAGTACGTAACAAAGTACAACATCGATATTACCAAAACCGATCTTGCCAGCATGGACAAGTACTTCCGCGCCATCAAGACGGGGGAAGGCCAGCGTTTCTACCCCTACCGTATTGCCAACGGCGCTTCTTACCAGCCTTTCAGGAACTACGACACCCTGTCCGCCGGTCTTGCCCCTATGGGCATGAACCTGAACGATCCGAACCACAAGGTTGTGTTTACGCTGGAACAGGCCGATGTACGGGAAATTTTTGACTATATGCACCGGTGGTACCAGGCCGGTATTATTAACCCCGACGCCGCCGTTTCTGTGGAAGACTTCAAAGGCCAGATCTTCATGACTGCCCAGGGCTGGCCCGGAGCCGACGCGGTATGGGAAGCCCAGCAGGGTGTTGAACAGTACGATATTCATCAGTTTGTGGGGCCAAACCTTTCCACCGACTCAATTCAGGGTTCCCTCAACTGTATCAGTACCAATTCCAAGTACAAGGCCGAATCGCTGAAGCTGCTGGAACTGGCCAACACGGATCCTGTTTTCCGCGATATGCTTGCCTATGGGATTGAGGGAAGGCATTTCAATTATGTTACCAAACCCAGCGGTTCTACACCGGGGGTTGTCAGGAAGATCAACACCAATTGGCCCCTTTCGGCGTATCAGCAGGCAACCTTTTTCAGCATGTCTACCGCCCATGACCAGGATCCGGGCCAGTGGCAGAAGGTCAAGCAGAATGACGCCAACGCCAAGCCTTCGCCTATCCTTGGATTTTCCCTTGACCGGTCCTCAATTCTTAACGAGTTAACCAATTGCCGTCAGGTTTGGGACCGCTATAGCAAAGAACTGCTGAGCGGTACTTCCGATCCTGCGGTGGTTATTCCGCAGATCAAGAAAGACCTTGAAGCGGTGGGCTTTACCAAGGTGCTTGCCGAAGCGCAGCGGCAGGTTAATGAATTCCTGAAAACAAAGTAAACCCGTACCGCTTCCCCGCTTTGAACGCCGGCCATCTGAACGTTTACAGGGCCGGCGTTTTTTTGACAAATATACGCCCTAAACCGCCTTATGGTACAATGAGCGCCGGGCAGGTATGGGTATGGTGCAAAAAGGAAAAAAGGTATTCCGTTTCAGGCTCCTTGCGGCGGCGGCCGTCCTGGTGTTGGCCCTGGCTGTCTTTCTGGCTTGGAGCGCCGTTTTTTTTGATGTCCTTGCCGGTGTTCCGTTTTCCCGCGCCTATGCCGACCGTGAAGGCCGGCTTTTCCATATTTTTCTTACTGCCGACCAGAAGTACCGTTTGTGGACCCCGCTGGCGGACTTTCCCCCTGCCCTGGTAGAGGCGGTACTGCTTCAGGAGGACCGTTATTTTTACGGTCATTGGGGCATTAACCCTGCAGCCATGCTCCGCGCCGGCTGGGAGACCTATGTAAAAAAAAGCCGCCGCATGGGGGCTTCTACCATTACGATGCAGCTTGCCCGGCTCCGTTACGGCCTTTCTACCGGTAACATTCCGGGAAAGATCGGGCAAGTGTTCCGCGCCTTTTTTCTGGAGATTTGCCTTTCCAAGCAGGAGATTCTGGAGGCCTACCTTAATCTGGCCCCCCTGGGGGGCAACATTGAAGGGTTTGGGACGGCTTCCTGGTATTACTTCAACAAAGCTCCTGGGGAACTTACCCTGGGGGAGCTGCTGATGCTGGTGGTGATACCCCAAAACCCCGTTCTTAGGGCCCCCTTGAGGGTACAGGAGCGGGGGATACCCCCGAAACTTATGGAGGCCCGCTTTACCCTCTACGAGTCCTGGACTACCGTTCACCCGGAGGATCTGTCTTTCCGCGCGGAAATGGAAATGCCCCCCTACCTGGTAAACCGGTTTCCCCGCGAGGCCCCCCACTTTGCCGAGTACCTGCACTACAGGGAGGATACCGAACGGGGCGGGACGGGCCCCGGAAACAGGGCGGGGGGCCTTACGGTAACGACACTGGACCGGAATCTTCAGAACATCCTGGAGCGGGAACTGGAAGCCTGCCTGGTACGGAACCGGAGCTGGGGGATCGACAACGGCAGTATGCTGCTTCTGGACTGGACCAGCATGGAAGTTTTGGCGGCTGTCGGTTCCGCGAACTACGCCGATGACGGGATCCAGGGCCAGGTGAACGGTTTTGCCAGTAAGCGGTCTCCGGGTTCTACGCTTAAACCCTTTGTCTACGCTATGGCCATGGAACAGGGGCTTATCCACCCGGAAACCATGTTGAAAGACAGTCCCCGTGGTTTTAGTGAATACACCCCGGATAACTACCAGGGGGCCTTTAAGGGGCCGGTCAAGGCCTGGTTTGCCCTGGTTGACAGCCGTAATATCCCCGCGGTTCAGCTTGCCGCAGATATCCACAACCCGGACCTTTACGATTTTCTTGCAAAGGCCGGCGTCAGGGGGCTTAAGGAAAAGGCCCATTACGGTCTTTCGGTGGTTTTGGGTACCGCTGACCTGACTATGCTGGAGCTGACCGGCCTTTACGCGGCCCTGCCCAACGGCGGGATCCTGAAGTCCCCCCACTTCCTCCCTGATACGGCCGCCCCGGAGTCGGGTATCGTCCGGCTCCTCAGCCCCCAGGCGGCAGCCGTAACCCTTAACATGCTGGAACGAAACCCGGCCCCCGACGATACCCCTTACGGGACGGGCCGTTCTATGCCCGTGGCCTACAAAACCGGTACTTCGATAGGTTTTAAGGATGCCTGGTCCATTGCCGTCTTTGACCGCTATGTCCTGGCCGTGTGGCTGGGCAATTTTTCCGGGGAGGGGAATTCCGCTTTTGTCGGCCGTCTTAGCGCTGCCCCCCTGCAGTTCCGCATCATTGACGCTATTGTTTCGGATGTTCCCGCCTCCCTTCCGCCCCGCGCCATGCCGGAAGGGCTTGCCCTGGTCTCCGTCTGCGCCGTTTCCGGCGCCCTCCCCAACGACGACTGCCCCCAGCTTGTGGATACCTGGTTTATCCCCGGCGTAAGCCCCATAAACCACTGCCGTATCCACCGGCGGGTGTACATCGACACCAGGACCGGGTACCGTAGCGACGAGACGGAAGGTCCCCATATTACCAGCGAGGTCCGGGAATTCTGGCCCACCGATCTGCTGGAGATCTTTGCCGAGGCCGGTCTTCCCCGCTTTCTGCCTCCCCCCTATCCGCCGCAGGACGCAGCCCCCGCGGGAGGATCGGACGGCGGGGGAAGGGGGCGGTCCGCGGAGGCCGTCGGTTTCCCCCCTTCAATCATCTCCCCCCTGGGGAACACCACCTATATCCTGCGTCCCCAGGACGGACGCCGTAACCGCATTGTTCTTCTTGCCGAATCGGATCAGGATGCGGGTGATATTTTCTGGTTTGCCAACACCCTGTTCCTGGGAAGGGCCCAACCCTATGAACGGTTTCTCTGGCAGCCTGAGCCGGGCCTGTGGGACATCACGGCGGTGGATTCCCGGGGCCGTTCCGCGGGGCTCCGCCTTACGGTCGAGATGGAACCCCGATGAAGGCGATTTTTTGGGGTTGTAAGCACGAAGCTTAACAAACTGATATGACAAATGTCATAAAACCGGGACAAGCGTATATACTTCATGCTATGGCTGCTTTATATCTTTAGAAAAGGAGTACGATATGGCGGACCAGGTACAGACCGGGGAAAACTGGCGGGACGAATTTGAGGCATTCATGGCCGGGATGCGGGAACTGAGACAGCAGATGGCGGAAACGGACCACCGGATGGCGGAAACAGACCGCCGGATGAAAGAAACGGACCGGAAACTTGGGGAATTGGGCAACCGCTTCGGGGAGCTGGCTGAACACCTGGTGGCCCCCAGCATCCGGGAAAAGTTCAACGAACGCGGTTACCACTTCGACGATATATCCCAAAACCGCGAGATCGACGGCCCCGAGGGGCAGTGCGCGGAAATCGACATCCTGCTTGAGAACGGGGAATTTTCCATCGCGGTGGAAGTCAAGGCCAAGCCCCTGGAGAGGCACGTTGACCAGCATATCAAACGTATTGAAGTGCTGCGGCAGCACAAGGACAAGCGCCGCGATAACCGGAGGATACAGGGGGCGATTGCGGGGGCAATCATGTCCAGGTCGGTGCGGAACTACGCGCTGCGGGCCGGGTTCTACGTCATAGAGCAGACGGGGGACACGGTGCGGATCGACACCCCTCCGGGCTTTACGCCCAGGGAGTGGTGATCCGTGCTAGTGGTCAGTATTTCTGCCGGTTATTCTTTCCAGCCCTCCGGGTACAGCAGCACCCTGGCCGGCCCCTGTGAAATAAACTGGCGGCAGAGCCGCTGAATGTCTTCGGGTTGTACCTGCCCGTAGAGTTCCGGGCGTTTATTCAGCCGGGAGAGGGGGGCGTTCAACAGTACCGATGAGTTGGCGTAGCTCTGGGCGATGTAGAGGTTGCTCTGGATCGACGCTTCCCAGTTCTTTTTCAGGGCTTCCACGGATTTTGTAAAAATATCCCCGTTGATGGGGTTTTCGGCGGTCTGCCGCAGCAGGGTCTGGACGGCCTGGGACAGTTCTTCGCTCCGTTTTGGATCGCAGACAAAGTAGATCTGCACTACCAGTTCCTCCATGGGGATTGGGGAAAGGGAAACGTCCACGTTTATGGAGTATACTCCCCCCAGTTTTTCCCGGATATCTTCGGTCAGGCGGATGTCCAGGTACTCTTTAAGGACGGAGCTGGTTACGCTCTGCTCTTCCGTAAAGGCCAGGGGCGTGAACCAGCCCATGTAGACAATGCTCTGTTCCTCTTTCCCCTTGTAGACTTTTTTATCGGTTTTCCCCGGCCTGTGTATGCCGGGGTCCGTCCAGGTGTTCCAGGATTCCGAGGAAGGTATCGACGCAAGCCAGGTTTCTACCAGGGGCCGTAGTACTGCCGGATCGAGATTTCCGGTGAAGATAAACGTGTAGTCCCCCGGGTTAAGGCCCCGCTTGAGAAAGGACAGCGCCTGGGCCATGTTCACCTTGTCCAGGTCTTCCACGGCAAGGGGCTTGAAATAGGGGTGATCCCCGGAACTAAGACCGATCACCGTGTTGGAAAAGACGGTGCCCGGATCCTCGTTTTGCAGGATCAGGCTGGTACGGTAACTGTCCAGCAGTGCTTGAATGGCGCTCTCGTCCAGCCGGGGTTCGGTAAAGGACAGGTAGAGCATTTCAAGGAGGACCTCAATGTTTTTGGCGCTGGCGGAACCCTGGAAACCCCGGTTGTAAGTTCCGGTCCAGAACGAAAGGCTTACCTGTTTGTCCGCGATAAGTTGTATCAGTTGGGACCTTGACCAGGGGCCAAGGCCGGAGGCTCCTGCCATTTCCGCGGCCAGGCGTGCGGAAACAAGCTCGTCAGGTCCCGCACTTACCGTACCGCCTTTGGCCATAGCGTAGAGGGTAATGTCGTTGTTCCGGTTTGCCGTTTCCTTGAGGATCAGGGTGGCCCCGTTTTCCAGTTCCCATATACGGGCACCGGTTTCCCTGTCAACAGTTTCTGAACGGATACTTCCGGCATCAGGCTGCCGGGAGATGAGGGCATCCACCACTGCCCGGTCTTCGGGTGGCGGTACCTTGAGCCGGACGCTTTCCCGGATAATGCGCTGGAACAGGGCGTCTGTGGGGAGTTTTTCTTTTTCAGATTCCGGAGCAATGATAAAGGCCCAGATATCCCCCGGTTCAAAGTAGTCCCCGATCTGCCGCATTATGTCCGCCGTAGCGATTCCCGGCAGCAGTTTGAGCGCCGCCGTGTACTCCCAATCAATGTCCGGCAGGGGTTCACCCTCCAGAAAATATTCCGTAAGGTTTGAAATATAGCGCTCCGATTGCTGCCGGTCTTTTTCGGAGACCATCTGTTCGAAACTTGAAAGGAGTGATGCCTTGGCTATGCGGATCTCCGTTTCGGTAAAGCCATAACGCCGTACGGATTCCTTTACCCGCAGCAGTTCCCGCAGGCTTTCTTCGGTTTTACCGGATTTTGGTTCCGCCGCCATCACGTAGTAGCGGGAAGACGCACCATAGCGGCTGTTCCCCGCCCCGGCGTATATGTAGGGGGTAGCGGGGTCCTGGGAAGCCTCTTCGAAGCGCAGGGACAACATCTGGTCGATAAGGACATCGATAAGGGCTTCCCGGTAAGACCTTAGGTCCTGGCCGATTGGTTGGGGGCTGCGCTTGAAGTACAGGTTGATCTGGCTAAAAGAAATTTCCGGGTCCGTAAAGATCGCCGTTTCAAGATTCCCTTTTTTGGGGGAGGGAAGGTCGTAACGGGGCCGTACCAGGGGTTCACCGGGCGTCTGGCCGGTAAAATAGGAACCCAGTTCCGCCTCCAGCGCCGCGCCGTCAAAGTCCCCTACCACGATCAGGGCCATGTTGTCCGGCCGGTACCAGCGGCGGTAAAAGGCTTCCAGACGCTGGGCCGGGGCGTTTTCGATGATCTCCGGCAGCCCGATGGGAGAGCGATGCTCGTAGGGGGAACCCTTGAACAGCATGGGCAGTATTTGCTGCTGAATCCGGTTCATGGCGCCCAAATGGGACCGGTACTCCTCCATGATAACCAGCCGCTCCTCATCCACATCCTTGGGATCAAAGGTAATGGCCCTGGTCCAGTCGTCCAGCACCTCCAGGGCCTTTACGGGGACCCGTTTCAGGGACTTCCCCTCCCCGGTCTCCACCTGTTCTACCGGGACTTCGATACCGTAAACCGTACGGTCGTAACTTGTGTACGCGTTTACCTCCGGCCCAAAGCGCATACCCAGGGAACGCAGGTAGTTGATAAGCTCGGATTCGGGAAACCGGGCCGTACCGTTGAAGGCCATGTGCTCCACAAAGTGGGCAAGCCCCTGTTCATCGTCCTTTTCAAGAACCGAACCGGCGTTCACCGCCAGGGTAAGGAACACGCGATTCTCCGGACGGGAATTTTCCAGGATAAAGTACCTAAGTCCCCCCGGCAAAACGCCGGTACGGACGTTTTTCATGAAGGGAATAAGGTCATCCGGTGCTCCCAGACCGGCATAAGCCTCGATAGAAGGTTCTTCCGGTTTTGTGGTGGAAACACAGGAAAGAAAAAACCCCGGTAAAATGAAGACAGCCAACAGAAGCGCAGATAGTTTCTGCTTAGAATTGAAGATGTTCATGCATTTATTATATAATGCTTGGAAGAGGTTTTACATGAGATTACTTACCAGATCGGATTTTGACGGGTTAGCCTGCGGGGCCCTGCTTGTCTACCTGGGACTTATTGACGACTGGAAATTTGTCCACCCTAAAGACATTCAGGATGGCCTGGTAAGCGTAACCGATGACGATATCCTGGCGAATATCCCCTATGTAAAGGGGTGTAAGCTGTGGTTTGACCATCATTCCAGCGAAGCCGGCCGGCTGGGACCCAAAACCTTTTTCGAGGGGGTTTCCCGGGAGGCCCCCAGTTGTGCCCGGGTTGTCTATGAGTACTATGGGGGAGATGAGAAACTCCGCCGCTTTAGCCGGATGATCGAGTATGTGGACAAGGTGGATTCGGGCAACCTCACGAAGGATGAGATTCTTGATCCCAAAGGCTGGATACTCCTGGGTTTTATTATGGATCCCCGGACCGGGCTTGGACGTTTCCGGAATTTCACGATCAGTAACTACGATCTGATGAAAAGCCTTGCCAAAGCCTGCGCGGAAAAGACCATCGAAGAGATTCTGGATATGGCCGATGTCAAGGAACGCCTGGAAGTGTACTTTGCCCAGGGCGCCCTGTTCCGGGAAATGATACAGGCCCACACCAGAGTGGAAGGAAACGCCGTAGTGGTGGATCTGCGGAACGTGGACCCTATCTACGCCGGAAACCGCTTTATCATATACACCCTTTACCCGGAACAGAACATCTCCATGTGGATCATAGACGGCCGGGAGAAGCTCAACACCGCCATCACCGTGGGCTACAGCATTATCAACCGCAGCGCCACCGTGGATGTGGGGGCCCTGCTCTACCGCCACGGCGGCGGCGGACACCACCAGGTAGGCACCTGCCAGGTGGACAACGATAAGGCAGACCAGGTTATCCGGGAGATACTTGATCAGGTAAAGTAGCAGCAGGATCAAAATAGTATCCCGGTGCGATTAATCCAGGAAGAATATTTACCAAGAGAAGGAGCAGGTCAATGACGGCAGGGGAAGCGCTTGAGGCGGCACGGGGCCTGGATTTTGAAAAGGTGTGGGCCATGTTCCAGGAGACGGACAAGCAGATTAAAGAGTTTTCTAAGAAAGCTGACTTGCGGCAGGAAGAACTGGTCCTGCGGCAGGAGGAAGTGGCCCGGCAGCAGGAGGAAACCGGCAGACAGATTAAAGAGTTTTCTAAGAAAGCCGACCTGCGGCAGGAAGAGCTGGTCCTGCGGCATGAGGAAGTAGCCCGGCAGCAGGAGGAAACCGGCAAGCAGATCAAAGAGCTTTCCAGAGAAACCGGCAAGCAGATCAAGGAGCTTTCCAGAGAAACCGACCGGCAGATCAAAGAGCTTTCCAGAAATATCGGGGGCTTGAGCAGTTCCCTCGGCAGGTGGGCGGAGGAGATGATTTCCGCAAATCTTTGGGAGAAGTTCAAGGCCCTTGGTTTCACCTTTACGCACGGGGGGCCTGAGAAATACTGGGAAAATAACCGGATAGTGGCCCAGGTGGACATTCTGCTGGAGAACGGGGACTACGCCATGCCGGTAGAGGTTAAGTCAGTTCTGACGGAAAAGGACGTAGATGAGCATCT
>JAITJW010000023.1 GCA_031278715.1 Treponema sp.
GAGTCATTCCCAAAACTCGGTTAGTTTTGGGAATGGCTTTGGAAAAAGCGGCCAAAAGTCCGCTTTTTCCTCTAAATCTAAGGTTGCTTTCCCAAAAACTGAAGTTTTGGGAAAGCCTCCAATTCAAAAAAAATGCAAGTACGCTGTGCCGGCCGGAGAATTCTCAAAACTGGCAACACCAGGGATTGGCTTCCGGGGGGCAATCATTGTATAATCACATATCAGATGGTTTTGAATAAGAATGGAAAGGAGGGGTAGGTGTTTGCATACATCCTTAAACGAGTATTCCTGTCCCTGGTAACTATCTTTTTTGTTATCTGTCTGACTTATATTCTGATGAATACGGTTCCCGGCGGGCCGTTCCTGGGGGAAAAGGCTATTTCCCCGCGGGTGCTGGCCGAATTGGAAGCTAAATACGGCCTGGATAAACCCCTGCCGGTACAGATGCGGAACTACATCCTCTCCCTCCTCAAGGGGGACATGGGGGTATCCCTGAAAATGCAGAAAAACCGGCCTGTGGCAACCATTATTGGGGAGATGTTCCCGGTTTCCGCACGGATCGGGATCATCGCCCTGGCTTGGGCGCTTATCGCCGGGGTGGGCCTGGGCTGCCTGGCGGCCTATACCAGGGGGAAATGGCAGGATAGCCTGCTGCAGATCATTACCACCGCGGGGATCGCCTTTCCAAGTTTTGTGTCCGCTACGGTACTGTTGGTCTGTTTTGCCGGCGGGGTTTTCAAGATCTTCCCCACCGCGGGCCTAAGCCGGGGGGCCATTAGTTACGTACTCCCCTGTTTTACCCTGGGGCTTATCCCCATGTGTTCAATTGCCCGCTACACCCGCTCTTCCATGCTGGAAGTCCTGGGTAAAGAGTACATCAAAACCGTCCGGGCCTACGGCCTTCCAATTCCGGTACTGATCTTCAAGCACGCGCTCAGGAACGCCCTGATTCCGGTAGTTACCTACCTGGGGCCCATTACCGCCGGGATATTAACCGGCGGTTTTGTGGTGGAAACCGTGTTCAACATCCCCGGCCTGGGGCGGTATTTTATCCAGAGTATCAGTAACCGGGACTACCCCCTTATCATGGGGACCACCATTTTCTTTGCCGGCCTGGTTATTATGATGAGTTTTATCGTAGACGTGTTGTATAAGCTCATTGACCCCCGTATACAGCTTTCCAACGAGGAGGTCTGATGGACCCCCAGGACTTTGAACCGGCCTCGGCAGAGGAGAAGCTTTCTTTCATTCCCCAGCACAAGAGCGTTTCCTATTGGAAGGACGCGTGGCGCCGGCTTAAAAAGAACTACGTTGCTATGGTTTCCGCGGGGGTTATTATTTTCCTTATCCTCTTTGCCTATGCGGGGCCCCTGTGCATCCCCTACCACTACGATGAACAGATCCGGGGCAGTTCCAATCTGGCGCCTCTGCAGTACGCCGAAACCGAGATGGCCCGGATCGCCGCGGGAGAACGGGTTTTTCCCCATATTTTCGGGACCGATACTCACGGCAGGGATACGCTGGTACGTCTGATGTACGGTACGCGGGTGTCCATGCTCATCGGTATTGTGGCAGCGGTGCTGACCCTGGTTATCGGGGTTCTCTACGGTTCCGTGTCGGGTTACCTGGGGGGCCGGATAGACATGGTGATGATGCGGATCGTGGACATAATTTACTCGGTCCCGGATGTTCTGGTGGTACTTCTCCTGGCAGTAACCCTTAAGCCGCTTCTTTCGTCCTTTGCCGACATCAACCAGACCAATGCCCTGGGAAGGCTTGTCATTGTCCTGGGGCCCAGTATTATCGCCATTTTCATAGCCTTTGCCCTGCTCTACTGGACCACTCTGGCCCGGATCATCCGGGGCCAGATCCTCCAGCTTAAACAGCAGGAGTACGTTATCGCCGCACGGGCCCTGGGGGCTTCCAACCGGCGGATCATCCTCAAGCATCTGCTTCCCAACTGTGTGGGCCCCCTGGTGGCCGCCACCTGCCTGCAGATCCCCATCGCCATCTTTCTGGAATCCTTCCTTTCGTTCCTGGGGGTAGGGGTAAACGCCCCCATGACAAGCCTGGGCTCCCTGGCATCCGATGCTCTGGGAGGTATGTACACGTATACCTACCGGCTGATCATTCCGGCGGCTATTTTAAGCGTCATGATCCTGTCGTTTAATCTCTTTGGCGACGGCCTGCGGGATGCCCTGGACCCGCGGCTTAAAAAGTAGAGGGGTAGCATGGCGGAACAGAAACTTTTGGAAGTCAGGGATCTGCGGGTCTCGTTTTTTACCCCTGTAGGAGAGGTAAAAGCCGTAGGGGGTATCTCGTACGATCTCGATTACGGTGAAGTGATGGGAATTGTGGGGGAATCCGGGTCCGGAAAAAGCGTAGAGGCCTACTCCATCATGGGGATTCTGGAATCCCCAGGCCGGGTAACGGGGGGTTCGGTTTCCTTTGAGGGACAGAACCTTTTTTCCCTGGGCCCACGGGACATGGAAAAGATCCGGGGCAACCGGATAAGCATGATCTTCCAAAACCCGATGGAAAGCCTTAACCCGGTGTACACCATCGGGAACCAGCTTATGGGAGTGTACCGGCAGCATAACCCCGCGGTTAGCGCGGCGCAGGCGCGGGAGCGGGCCCTGGAAATGCTGCGCCTGGTGGGGATCACCAACCCGGAGCGGCGGATACGGCAGTACCCCCACGAGCTTTCCGGGGGGATGCGCCAGCGGGTGATGATCGCGATGGGGCTTATCTGTGAACCCCAGATGCTTATCGCCGATGAACCAACCACGGCCCTGGACGTAACGATCCAGGCCCAAATTCTTGAACTGATGAAGGCCATCCAGGAAAAAACCCGTATGGCGGTGATCTTTATCACCCACAATCTGGCGGTTATTGCCGAAATTTGCGACACCGTTTCGGTGATGTACGGGGGGTATATGGTGGAGCAGGGGACGGTAGGGGATATTTTTTACCGTTCCGTCCACCCCTACACCCAGGGTCTGCTCCGCTCCATGCCCCGGATCGATGAAAAACAGGGTGAACGGCTCATCCCCATTGAGGGAAGCCCCATCAATATGCTAGAACCTAATCCGGGCTGTCCTTTTGCCCCCCGTTGTGATCGCTGTATGCGTATCTGTCTTAGCCGGTTCCCCCCGGAAAGCCTTGTCGGGGAAAAACACCGGGTGTACTGCTGGCTGCCCCCGGCAGCCCGGATGAAAGAGGCGGGCCATGAGTAAGCCTCCCCTTCTGCATCTGGAAAACCTTAAAAAATACTTCCGGGTCAAGGAAGGCTGGGGCAAGGTACGGTATATCCACGCCGTTGAATCCGCCCCCCTGGACATTGAATGGGGAGAAACCCTGGGCCTGGTGGGGGAATCCGGCTGCGGAAAAACCACACTGGGCCGGACCATCCTGCGGCTTTACCAGCCCAGTTCAGGGAAAATTTTCTTTAAGGGGGAGGATATTACCCAGGTAAACATGCTCCCCTACCGGCGTAAGATGCAGATCATCTTCCAGGACCCTTCGTCTTCTTTGAACCCCCGGATGACCGTAGGGGAAATTGTAGGGGAAGCCCTGGACATTCATAAGCTGGCTTCCTCCCGTGGGGAACGGAAGGAGCGGATCGAGGCCCTTCTGGAACGGGTGGGGCTTAACAGCGAGCAGGCTAACCGCTATCCCCACGAATTTTCCGGGGGACAGCAGCAGCGGATCGGCATTGCCCGGGCTCTGGCGG
Source organism: Treponema sp. (assembly GCA_031278715.1). Taxonomy (GTDB): domain Bacteria; phylum Spirochaetota; class Spirochaetia; order Treponematales; family Breznakiellaceae; genus JAISFT01. The sequence continues at coordinate 3,734 of JAITJW010000023.1, forward strand.
TAGAACCGGAATTTATCGTCTGCGACGAACCGGTCTCCGCCCTGGACGTATCGATCCAATCCCAAATTGTGAATATGCTGGAGGATATGCAGGCGGAACTTGGGCTGACCTATCTGTTTATCGCCCACGATATATCGGTGGTACGCCATATTTCCCGGCGGATCGCCGTCATGTACCTGGGCTGCGTGGTGGAGCTGGCGGAAAGCTACGAGTTGTACAAAAACCCCCTCCACCCCTATACCAGGTCCCTGTTGCAGGCGGTTCCCATCCCGGACCCGGATCTTACCCGTGCCCGGAAACGGGAGATCCTGGCGGGGGAGATCCCCAGCCCTATGGACAGTCCCCCGGGTTGTCGCTTTAATACTCTGTGTCCACAGGCGAAACAGCAATGCGCCCAGGCCGCGCCGGAACTGCGGGAGGCCGCGCCGGGCCACCGGGTGGCCTGCCACTTATTTAGTGAATAATATTCCACCAAAGGTGAGATATTATATTTTTATCTTTATTAGGAGGTACAGACATGACAAGGAAATTGACCCTTTTATTCCTGGGGCTTTCCCTTATCGCCGTGGGGGCCGGCGCCAGAGCGAGGCAGCAGAGTGCTCCAACGGGGACCACCATTACCCTCGTATTCGGCTCGGAACCGAACACCATCGATCCGGCGCTTAACTCGGCGGTGGACGGGGCTATTTATTTAAGCCACGCCTTTGAGGGACTCTACAAGTACGCGGACAACGGCCAGGGCCGTGCCCAGGCGGTTCCCGGCCAGGCGGCGGGTGTCCCGCAAAAAACGGTAAACCCCGACGGGACCGTGGTGTACGTGTACACCCTGCGGGACAACCTCAAGTGGTCCGACGGCAAAGCCCTGAGCGCCGCGGATTTCGTCTACACCTGGCAGCGTCTTGTGGACCCGTCCACCGCCGCGGACTACAGCTACATGATCGACATGGTTAAAAACGCCAACGAGATCATGGCCGGCGAAAAAGACAAAAGTGAGCTGGGTATCCGGGCTATCAACGACAAGACCCTGGAGATCACCCTGACCTACGACTGCCCCTTCTTTGACGAAATTGCCTGTTTCCCCGCCACCTTCCCGGTCCGCAAGGACATCATTGAAAGCGCCGGGGATCAGTGGACTTTCAGTCCCTCCACCTATATCAGCAACGGTCCCTACCGTCTAAAAGAGTGGGTCCACAACAGCTACCTGCTGTTCGAGAAGAATCCCAACTACTACGCCCCTGTGGCGGACGGGCCGGACAATCTGCGCTTTGCCCTGATGGACGATGATAACGCCATCCTGGCGGGCTTTAAGAGCGGGGAACTGGACTTTATCGAAAACGTCCCGGTGGACGAAATTCCCAGCCTCCTTGCGTCGGGGGAACTCAAGATCGCCGACTACCTGGGGACCTATTTCGTCAGCATCAACACCCAGCGGGCCCCCTTTACGGACCCCCGTGTGCGGAAGGCCTTTACACTGGCCATAGACCGGGACTACATCATCAACCAGATAACCCGGACCGGGCAAAAACCGGCGTCGGGCTTTGTGCCCGCGGGCATGGCCGATGCTGCGCCGGGGAGCGATTTCCGTCAAACCGGCGGGGATTATTACAGCATCAACTCCGCGGATTACCAGAAGAACGTGGCTGAGGCAAAACGGCTCCTGGCCGAAGCGGGTTATCCCAACGGCGCGGGTTTCCCGGTGGTGGAGTACATCTACAACACCAACGATGCCCACCGGGCCATTGCCGAAGCCCTGCAGGATATGTGGCGCACGGGTCTTGGGGTAACGGTTACCCTGAGTAACCAGGACTGGGCGGTGTTCCTGGATACCCGCAAAACCGGCAACTACAGCATTGCCCGGGACGGCTGGATTGGGGACTACAACGATCCCATCAACTTCCTGGATATGTTCCTTACCGGCGGGGGCAACAACAACTCCCAGTACGTGAACCCGGAGTACGACCGGCTTATCGCCGCGGCCAAGGGGACGGCGGTTCAGGCGGACCGGATGCGTTACCTCCACCAGGCGGAAGACCTCCTGGTGGGCGCCGATTACGCGGTGGGTCCCATTTATTTCTACACTCAGATGTACATGATCAACCCCGCCCTGAGCGGCATGTACTACACCCCTCTGGGGTACTTCTTCTTCACCAACGTGAAAGGCGCAAGGTAAGCTTGCAGCCTGTTACCTGCGGGTGTTAGTTTTAAGCGCGAAGCGCAACAAAGTCCAATCAGGTTGATTTTGTGTAATGCGGCGGCTTTTCCAAATTGAAAATTGGGGAAGCCGCCGTTCACATACGCAGTTTGCGCAGGACCAGTTCCCGCAGTTTATGGGCCCCCTCGTTTTCCGGTTCCAGATCTAAAGAGGCTTCACAATCGGCCAGGGCCGCAGGGTAATCGCCGATGTGGTAATAGGCCTGCCCCCTTCTGAACAGGCAAAACGCCTGGTAGGGGTTAATGTCCAGGGACAGGCTAAAGTCGTCCACTGCCTGCGGGTAGCTCCGTGTAACAGACCATACCACACCCCGGTAATAGGCGGCTTTGTAGGATGTCCTGTCCCATTCCAGGGATTTGGAAAAATCGTCAATGGCGTCCTGGTACATTGATTGGGCAAAATAGGCCATGCCCCGGTGCTTGTGGATAAGGGAACGGATTGAATCGGTGATCTTCATGTCCAATATACGGCTGTAAAAACCAATCGCCTCCGTAAAACGGTTGTTGTTATGGGCATACAGGGCGTTGAGCAGTACATCGTCCACGGTACTGCCGGAGTGGTCGGGAGCGCTAAGTTCCATACTCTCCACCGGTATACTCAGGTCCGGCGACAGAAGGGCATCGGTAGATTCGGCGATCTTCCGGTAAAAGGAATCACGCCGCTTTCCCAACTGCCGGTTAAGCTGCCGCTGGTAGCCGCGTATCTCCTGGAAAATGGTATCTGCCAAGGAGAGGCTTGCGTTAAGCGCCGCAAGTTTGCGTTTCATGGGCTCGTCAAAGGGCGAAAATTCCGCCTTGTAAACCAGTTCATGCTCCACCTCTGCCCAGGCGTCCTGGAGGATCGTGCGGATCTGTATTTCCGCCACTTCACAGCCGCAATCGCCCCGCTCCTGCAGGATATGGGGGGGGATGCTTACCAGGAAATGGGTGGATTCGTAGCCGAATTCCTTAAAAGAATACCCGGCCCCCTTATGATCCAGTTCCACTACCGGGTAAGCGCCGGAAATGATCTTCTCCACCTCCTTCATGTCCTCTAAAAAGGGGCATACTACCCGCAGGCCGATTAAGTCGGTAATAACCGGCGCTGTTTCCGGTATACCACCGGCCTTATCTTTTAGGATATTGATATACTTTTTATAGTAACTGGCAAAATTCTTAACGCGGCCCTTTACGAGTATCCGCGAACCCAGGCGGGAAAACTTTTTCTCAAGCTGAGATTCCAGGTCCCGTGTTACCAGGATCCGGGTGGTTTCGTATTTTTTATATTCTTCCCGCAGGGCTTTCTGGCTTAATGCCATTAAACCATCCTTCTCCGGAAGCCAAAAGCAGAGCAAAACCCGCAAGCGTACGGGCCGGTAAAAAAAAGGCTGTCTTACGACAGCCTTCTAACACAGGGTAACCCCAACCTATGCAATCAACTAATTCGTACCATCACTGCTGGTGGGCGTAAACTCATCTTCTTTGGCCCGTTTCTGTTCTTCCAGATACCGGAGAACCTGGTTCTTTCCGAACTGCTCCATCTCGGATATTTTTTTCTGGGTTTCCCGGTCGTAGATGATGTGCCAGATAGCCTCATCGTCAATGTCCCGTTCCGGATTGGCAACCGCCCGGTCATAGATGATCTTTACGTCTTTGAAATATGCAACAAAATCCCCGCCTACGTGGTCGGCATCCCGCTGAAGCAGGAAACCGCCGAACTTGACAAAGGGGGTAGAGAACGGGTACAACGGGTAAATCCGCAGTTCACGGTTACGTACCTCACTAATGTACTGGGGGTTGTTCCAGCGCAGGGGTCTCCAGCCTTCGTAATTCAGATAGCCCATGAAATAAGTTTTTTCATTTCCCTGGCTGTCAATAAGAATAATGGAAAGGCCGTGGGGGAAGTTAAGGCCATAGGCGTTTACCTCTATGGATTTAATGGTCCCCACATTCTTAACAACGCCGTAGGCCGGCTGGGCAGGATCAACCCTTCCGTCATTACCGGCGGGGGCCTCAAAGCGGCTGGGACCGGTAATACCGTTTTCCCCCTCTCCCTGCTCAATCTCCCCGTCATCGGTAACATTGGCCTGGGGCTCAAAAGCGGGAATTTCGAAGGGCGGCAGAATCCAGGCTTTTGCATAGTTAGGGCCCAGCGGGTAGTGGACACGGACACCCATGACAGTGCCCCACTGCTGGGAAGGGGAACTGCGCACATAACTGTAACCGATATTCTCAACCGTCCGGGAAGAGGAAGACAGCTTGACTTCCCAATTGGGAAGGGCAAGGGAGGATCTCATGACCGCCAACTGATCTTCCGTGAAACCGGCGCCTGCCACATCGGCAAAATTCATAAGTGTGCGGCTATGCTGCGTAGGATTGCCATCCTGATCAGCCATGATATCCGCTTCAAGAACGGAGAAATCGATCAAAATCGCCTCATCCGCAAAAAGGGAACCCGTCATGAACAGCGCAACAGCGACAAGAATGAACATCCGTTTCATTCATATACTCCTTTCTACCCGCGTCCAGCCGGACGCGATAGTATCAACACAGTTACTCTCTAGTATACAAAGCCCGCCGGATTTGTCAACGCCTTTAGTCGGGAATCTCAACGGACCGGAGGGCCGATGGGACTTTCAATTCACCTGAAAAGGCGATGTTCCCGCCTACAAAGAGTCTGACTTCCCGAACATAGGGGAAATTCCGCCGAATCCCCCGGTACAGGGTCTCAAAATTACCGAAAACTTCCGCGGAAGCCCCGGATCCCAAGACGCTTTGTTCCTCGGTGGGGAAAACGGCGGAACCGGACAGGTCTACATAGGCCACACCGTCCCGGTACAACAGCGACTCCAGCCGTGTTTCCCGCGGAAACAGGGGGACCAGATCCGGGGATACGGGCCCCAGCAGGAATTCCTCCACGTAACGGATCATGTCGTCTTCCCGGCTTCCGGTACGTCTGAGCATTCGATCTTCCACAATTATCGACCAATCTGCCACAGAATAAAAGACAAATGTTCGCCGGATAAAGCCTAACGCGTGAAAATCCCCCAGGGCAAAAAGACCGGCCAAAATAAGAACTATCAGCCGGCGCCTGCTTTTTACCCTGAAAAAACGGCCGGCCCCACGGAAAAAATCCTTAACACTCATTGAATAGCGGTAAACCCCCCGGTGCGTTCAAAGGTATCTACAAAATCGACGATCCCCTTATAGATCGCATCGGCGAATTTCTTCAAGTACGCGTCATCGGCCATGATCCCGGCATCCTCGCGGTTGGTAACAAAGGGCAGTTCCACAAGGACCGCGGGCATCTGGGCATTCTTGACCACAAACCACTTTTCCGCCTTGAGTCCCCGGTTTGGGGTGATGTTTCCCAGCGTTTCTTCCATGCGCCTGAGAATATTCTGCCCCATCATGATACTTTCCGTGGTAAATTCCTCCTCCATCATGCGGTTCACAATGGCGGCGGACTCCCCGTACTTTGACCGGTCAATGAGTTCCCGGCGGTAGTCGGGGTCCAGATACCAGACTTCGTAACCCCGTGCATGTTTGTTGAACGAGGAATTCGCGTGGATCGAGATAAAAATTACCGCTTCGTTTTCCGCGGGGGAAACTGAATTGGCCAGATCGACCCGTTCCTGCAGGCTGGGAAACACATCCCGGTCCCTGGTAAGGAGGATCCGTTTATCCGGGTAACTCCGGCTAAGGAGGGCGTGAACCTCCCTGGACACCGTAAGGGTTATTTCTTTTTCGATGGAAGACCAGCTGCGGCCGTTCTCCGTGAACGTACCGATGGCGCCGGGATCCTTGCCCCCGTGTCCGGGGTCTACGATGATGGCGGCGATTCTGAAGAGGGGACGATTCTCCACAACGGTCCCCCCGGTACGTGGAAACAGGACCTGTTCCGCCGTGGTAACGAATTCTTCAGGAAAATACAAAAGACCCTGGGCCAGGTAGGGGACCGGAACATTGTAAATGTCCGTTCCGTCCAGAAGGAAAAAGCCCTGCTCTCCCGGTTCCCCGGTCCGAAATGAGAGGTAATGGCCGGCCGAGACAAATGTCCCGGAACTGAAAAAAGGATCCCAACGGAATTCCGTATCTTCCGCCTGGGAAGGGGAAGCCCCGGACATGCTGCCGAATCCAAGGGCCGCAAGGGTATCGTCCAGCGTAAAGACCCTGCCGGAGGAATTCCCCAGGTTCTCCGCCCCCCGGATTGGGATTCCCGGTCCGGCCAGCAAGAGAACAAGAAGCCCCGGTAACACGGTAAGGCGCCGTGGCGGAGGGGAGAACCGTGGCCGGCTTCGTATTCCATTGCATGCCATCAGTTAGATTCCAGATACCCCCGCCCCTGAAATTCCGGATGCCCGGACGCGGCAAGCCGCCGGTACGCGGCAATAACCGCCTCTCCGGTTCCCACAGTTCCGGACAGGGGGGAGGAAGCAAGGGCCTCCCAGAGCAGGAGACAACGTTCGTAGTCTTCTCCGGTGTCTACGGTAATCCGCATGGAGGGCCCCCGCCACTCCTGCCTTACCAGGGGACGATGAAGCAGAAAAAGTTCCGGGTGCCCGTAAAGGTAAGGGCAGACATGCTCCCGTTCAGGGGATTGGGGAAACCCCTCCGGCACGGGGAATGTCTCGCGTTCGGCCCGGAGCAGGGCCTCTGCCGAAACGGATTCTACCCCGGCGCCGTAGGGAAGGCCGCCGTAAGCGGCGTAATCGGCGCCCAGGGACAGGGCCTCCGCATTGATGGCGCTGGCGGCATCGGCAAAGACAAAGGGGTTATCCGCGGTGGCCCGGATCACCCGGTCAATGGAATGGCGGCGGATCGCCAGGCAGTACCGGCCCAGTACGTCTTCTTCAGGGCCGGGACAGAACAAAAAGCCCGTCTCCTCCGCCAGGGGGCCGAACTGCCCGGCGCAGTTCTCCGGGGAGGCAAGTACATAGACATCGGCCTCCACATAACGCAGGGCCTCCATGACCCGGCAGATCAGGGGCCGGCCCCCCAAGGGGAGCAGGGCTTTGGCGGGGAGCCGCGCGGAATCGAGCCGGGCCTGGAGTACCACGGCGGTCCGGCATCCGGTACGGCCTGCGGAAACAGGACCGGCTTTTTCGGAACGGGCCTTTTCAAGGCCGGCCTTTTCGGAACGGACACTCACGGGGATTCCCCCGCGCCAATATCCACGTTCTCCCATAGTTCATCCAGCTTACGGACATCGCGTTTCCAGCGGAAACGGTTGGTCCTGACCCAGTGGAAGGCCTCGTTAAATTCCTCCCAGGCGCCAAAAATATCCCAGCCGGAACTGGAAAGATAAGCCGGGAAACGCCGCCAGGGAAGCCGGGCATGATCGGCCTGGAACAGGGGGGCGATGTTTTTCAGGTAAAAGCGGCGGTAACCCTCGTCAATGGTACTGTCCATAACGGGGATACGCCCTTCGCAGAACAGCTTGATGTACTGGGTAACAAGGATCTCCTCTCCCCAAAGGAAAGAACGAAAACCAAAGTCCATAAGCTGCCAGTGGGGATTGAGGATGCGGGGATCAAAACCTCCCAAACGGATAAAACGTTCCCGGTCGTAGATCCCCACCCCGTCAAAGGGGTAAAGGCTGGGAAGCCCCTCCCGCCGGGGAGCAAAACTCAGGGTCCGTACATTCCGGCGGTACACCACCGGCGCTATAAGGGTTGGATGGGATTCAAAACGGTTGTTAAGAAGACCGGGAACGGTACAGAGCCGCTTGAATCGGCTGACCGGGTCCTCCATCCTTTTTAATTCTTCCTGGGACAGGCACAGCCGCCTAAACATCCGCCCTGCCCCGCCGCCGGTCATGATCTTAAGGTCATCCCAGAGTACAAAAAAAAGAGGACTGGACAATTCGCGGGCCCCCAGGTTGATCTGCTCACCCGGGCTAAGTCCCTTAGGGATAAAGATGAAACGCACAAAGGGAAAGCGGCCGGAAAGCTCTTCCACATCGTAACGTTCCGGGGCGTTTTCCATGGAGATGACGTAGTCAAAACCGATTTTTTCAAATTCCTGAAACAGATTGCGCCGGGAACTGCTAAGACCCCGGTTCAACAGTATGGCGGAAAGCCCCGTAGAGGCAAGACGGTGCTTCCCTCCCACGGCGGTGTAGGCGGGAAAAAATTCTTCAAAAGTTGTAGGTATAGTATTCATCACATTCTGCGCAGGGGCCTGGATATACCGCTTTTTTTGTTCCCGATCCCATATCCTGCCGCGCTGCCTGGCAATGTTCAGCATAGTACCCTTCCCCCCGGGACCAGATAGTTTCAAGTGAATCCCGGTATATATTTCCTAGCATACGTCCCCCCCTTTTCAGTGCCGAAAGTTCTTCCCGGCACAGGGGAACAGTCCCGTCCAGCAGCACCGGCAGATCCCGCATGATATGCCAGCAGCTCTGCCGTTCTACCGGGGATATATCGGATGCCTGCTTTTTCTGCAAACAACCGCAAAAATCGTCGTATTTTTGAATGATGATATTACTGTTGCCACGGGGGGCAAGTTCTTTCCAGCCGCGGTAGAATTTCTCAATATCGTCCTCCGCGCCTTCGGTCCTGAGCGCCTGAACGTAGGAATCGCCGGGGAACAGGGAGAGGAGTTTTTTGGCACATTCCACCGCCTCCGTAAACCCCGGGCCCCGCAGTTCCCGGTAGCGGAGAGGATCGGCAGTGTCCAGGGACACAATCCAGGAAAGCGGCGAAAGGCCCTGGGGCCGGGGACCGGGCGCCGGGACCAGAGCGGCGGCCTGCTCAAGGTCCTGCCCGCTCCAGCCAATCCCGCTGGTCTCGATAACCAGGGCAAGCTGGGGCCGTTCCAGAACCAGACGGATAAACTCCATACGCCGGGGGTGCAGGGCCAGTTCCCCCCACAGGGAAAGATCGATGATCCCGTCGCCGGAAAAGGCAAGGATCCGGTCAAGGATCTCCTCAAAGCTGCGGGGGTCAAGAAAATCTTCCCCTGTTCCATCCCCCTCCGGGGACCCGTCTGTTCGAAGCCCGCTAAAGGCCGGGTAGGGGCACAGGGCGCAGGACTGGGGACAGGGCCGGGCCGCCTGGACAGGGTAAAAAACCGGCAAGGTCCTGAGAATCTCCGGCTTCGTTTCGATGATCTCCGCGGCCCCGGCCGCGCGGGGAATACCGTCCGTGGCCGCAATACCCGCGGCGGCCGCTGAAAAACGGCTTAACAGCAGAAGATTCCGCTTTGAGTCGGCAGCCAGATGCAGGCGGTGGGAGCGGAGGTCTACCGGGGAAATCTCGGTCTCTATATCAAAACTGTTAATATCCTTCTGTACAACAGCAAAAATGCTGTCCCGTTCCACCGGATTATCCTCGTCCCCCTCAATTTTGGCCAGAATACCCGCAACACCGGGGGCCAAAAGTTCCGGGGCAAAGCCGTAAGGCCAGCCGTCGGCGTAAGAATACTCCGCCGCGTATTGAACATGGCGGGCGGCCAGGGCTGCGCTTAGTTCCGGGTCCAAAAAAGGACAGTCCGCCCAGGCAAAGTAGCTGAGATCGCAGCCCTGGGAAAAGCGGGAAACGGCTGCCAGCAGATCCCGCCGGGTCCACCGGGGTTTAAGAACCAATTCGGCAGGAAGAACAGCCTGGGGACCGGGAAAATCCCCTTCCCGCCCCAGAAGCACAGTCTTGTGCCAGTGCGGAAAGAGACGAACCCGTTCCAGGGCCAAATCGAAAGCACTTTTCCCCCCGGGGAAGACCTTCTGGAAGGCCTGGGAACGGAGATCGGCGCCATAAAGGAAGGCAAAGGCTTTCATACTTTTGAGTATCGGATCAAAACGGGAAGGGACTGAGCGAAGCATTAGAGCGAAGCCTTAGAGTGAACCCTTAAAGCGAAGCATTAGGGACCGCCAGCATCATGTGAGCTTGAAATATTAGAAATGTTGAACCAAATCAACAACCCCGCCGCAAGCGGTCGGGGTATACCGTACCGTGTGCTGAAAAGGTACTGTTAAAAAATATGGATTTTTATTAAAGTATAAGGGCGGGTAGCCCGTTGCATTATCGGGCTGCTTTGCGAAGCTCTGGTTTGCTTGGCAGTTTGCATTTGGTCTTGGGGCTTTAAGCGCAACAAACTGCAAGGAGGAGTATGGCCCGGGAACTGATAGCCCCGACAAAGAGTAACCTTATCCGCGTTAAAGAGCGGCTTACCACCGCGATGGAGGGCTACGATCTTCTGGAACAGAAGCGGGAGCTTTTGGTGATGGAACTGATGCAGCAGGTGGAGCAGGTGAAACTGCTGGAACGGGATCTGGACACACGGGTGGCTACAGCCTATCCCGCCCTCAAGCAGATGCTTATCGCCGTAGGACGGGAACGGGCGGACCGGCTGTCCCGGGATATTCATTACCACTTTGAACTGGAAGAAAAGCGGGTAAACGCCGCGGGGATGACACTGCCGGGGCTGGATATCCGTATGCCCGGCGCCGAATTGAAGTATTCCCCGGCGAATTCGTTTGCCGAATGTGATGAAACCGTGCTAGAATTTTTTCAATTGCTTAAAATCTGTACCGAACTCGCGGCGGTACGAACCATTGCCTGGCGGCTTGCCCGGGAACTGCGGAAAACCCAGCGGCGGGTAAATGCACTGGAAAAGATGGTTATTCCCGGCGCCAGGGAAACCAAGGCCTATATCGAGGCGGCCCTGGAAGAAAGGGACCGGGATTCGTTTTTTACCAGTAAACTGTTGAAGAGGAAGGCCGGCGCCGAATGATAAAACCTATTATTTCCCATATCGTTGCCGTTATTACCGGTTCGGACGCGTCGATTCTGGCGGCCAAGTACGCTATTGTTATGTCCAAAGCTTACCGCTGCAAAATGACCGCAGTGTACGTGGTGGATACCGCCACAATCCGGCAGCTTACACTGAGCAAGATATTTATTCAGGAAGAGAGCCAGGACTACGAGCGGAGCCTGGAGCTTAACGGGGAACGCTACCTTTCCTTTGTGGAGGAACTGGCCCGTGCCAAGGGCGTTAAGATAGAACGGGAGATCCGCCGGGGGGCGGTATACACGGAGATTCTTACGGTGGCGGAGGATAAAAAGGCGGATCTTATCGTCCTGGGGGGCTGGGAAAAAGACCGGAGCGCCCGGGACATTATCAGCCACAGCCACCGGGAGATCATGGTAAGCGCTAAATGTTCGGTACTGCTGGTTAAAGAGCCGGGGATCGACCAAATCTATAAACAGGCGTAAGGTGGGCAGGAGTTTATGAGAATTGCGATTGTAAGTGTACCGCGCGAGCGGGGGGGAATTCCCCCCTATGTCAGCGCCCTGGCAAAGGGCATGGAATCCATGGGACACCGGGTCGATGTGGTGGACGCCTGGATCGAGGACGGCATGAGGCTTCCCGGTTACGAGTACATCGTCGTCGTGGCCCAGTCCACCGGCTACTTTTCCGGTAAACTTCCCGATGCCCTGTCGAAGGTTCTGGGCGCGGGCAGCGGTTTAGGGGGTAAACGAAGCGCCGCTTTTGTAAAAAAATCGGGCCTTTTTACGGGACGGACCCTTTTCAACGTAATGAAGGCTATGGAAAAAGAAGGCATGCGGGTTAACTGGAGTGATATTCTCCTAAATCCGCCCCATGCAGAAGCCTTGGGAAAGCACATCGGGGCTTAGCCCCCGAATTTTGGCGTTTTCCATGACCAACTACTATGCCGTCCTGGCCGTTAGGGAAAACGCCTCTACCCAGGAGATCAAAAGGGCCTTTCGGGACAAAGCCAAGCGGCTGCACCCCGACATTGCGGGCAAAAAGGCGGAAGCGGAGATGCGGAAACTCCTTGCCGCCTATGAGGTACTTTCCAACCGGGACCGGCGTTACGAGTACGACCAGGTCTATAGCCGCTTTATCAAAAAAGTTGACTTTGATTACCGTTCCTGGCTGCGGGAACGTGCCGATGACCCCGCCAGCCGTGCCAAACTGGTGTTTTTTGAACTGCTCCACCTGGAAGAAGATGCGGCCATTGCCGTCTGGGATCGTTCCGGGGCTTTATCCTTCCCTATGGAACGTTACCTGGACCGGGAAGACTGGATGGACTGTATGTACCTGTTGGCGGAAGAACTGGACAAGCGGGGCCGTTGTTATGAGGCATTTGAACTCCTGATCAGCCTGATACGCGAGGAACGGCAGCGCCCCTATTTTAAGCACTTCATGGACGATATTGAGGGTTTCCTTAAAGAGCTGGTACGCCTGCGCCTGCGGGCCCGGGTGGGGGATGAGATGTGGATCGACTGCATGGAAACCCTGCTGGAACTTGGGTTTTCCCCACGGGACGAGGCCCGCTGGCTGCGTTCTATGGCGGAAACTCTCCTCAAAATGGGGAACGAAACCGCCGCCCAGTCCATTATCCGGGAGGCCCTGCACCGGGATCCGGGACTTCCCAACGCCGGCCGGCTTCGGGAAAAACTAAGAATATGATGGTCCGTCATGATTCGCATTAAGACTGAAAAACAGATCGACGGCATCCGCAGATCCTGTAAACTCCTGTCCGCCATGTACCGGGAACTGATGCCCCTGGTAAAACCGGGCGTCCAGACCATAGACCTGGACCGCTGGGTCCGGGACTGGATCAGAAAGGCCGGGGGCCGGCCGGTGTTTTTGGGCTATGGACCCCGGAAGAATCCCTTCCCGGCCGCCATTTGCATCTCCATCAACAACGAGGTCATCCACGGCCTCCCCGGCAGACGGAAGATCCGGGAAGGGGACCTGGTTTCCCTGGACTGCGGCATAGAACTGGAGGGCTATATCAGCGACCAGGCGGTAACGCTGGAGGCGGGGAAGGTGGCGCCGGAGATTCACGCGCTGAACACGGTAACCAGGGAATGTCTTTACAAAGGCATCGCCGCCGCCAAAGCCGGGGACCGGCTGCTCCAGATTGCCCGGGCCGTCAGCGGCCATGCCAAAACGGGAAACTACGGGGTGGTACACCAGTTTTGCGGCCACGGGGTAGGAATGGAACTCCACGAGGACCCCCAGGTTCCCAACTGCCCCCACGGCCCCAACCCCCGTCTTTCCGCGGGCATGGTGATCGCCATAGAACCCATGATCAACCTGGGCACAGGGGAAGTGGAAATTCTTGATGACGACTGGACCGTAGTTACCGGCGATGATAAGCCTTCCGCCCACTGGGAGCATACCGTGGCGATTTTTGGGGATCATACGGAAATTTTGACGGATCCCCTGGAATAACACGTTCCGGCAGCGGCAATTCTTGTGTAACTTTCTCCGGGATTTTATTATTATTATATACGAGAACCAGGCCCTGCGTTACGATGAATCTAAATCATGGAGAGTATAGTAATGAATTTTGTACAAAAATTGTCATCCAAAAATCTGTTTGTGTTTAATCTGGTATTGGTAGGGGTTATATTCGGATTTTCCCTGGCCTTTCTTTCGTTTTCCTGTTCCACCCCCCGGACCCAACGGACCGTTCTGGCAGAGGAAACCCCGGTAACTATCCCGGAAGACGCCCTGGAAATAGCCGAAGGACTCCAGACCGCCTTCCGTTCCCTGGCAGACAAAGTACTGCCCTCTGTTGTGGAAATTAAGACCGTATCGGTCCAGCTGCAGCAAGTCCCCAACTACCCCGGCATTCCCTGGGAATTTTTCTTTGGCCCCCAGGAGGGGAACCCCAATTCCCAGGAACGGGAGTACCGTTCCCAGGGCATGGGTTCGGGGATCATCGTCCGCCACGACGGGGATACCTATTACGTCCTTACCAATAACCATGTAGTAGAGGGCGCCTCGGAAATTTCCCTTGTAGCTATGGACGGTACGGAGTACAAGGCGGATCTGGTGGCTACGGATGAACGTAAAGACCTGGCTATGGTGTCCATCAAAACCAACGACAGCTTCCCGGTGGCAGTACTGGGAGATTCGGATGCCGTGCGGGTAGGGGACTGGGCCATCGCCGTAGGGAACCCCCTGGGTTTCATGTCCTCGGTTACGATGGGAATCGTCAGCGCCGTGGGCCGGACCGGAGGCCCCGCGGGGAACATCAACGACTTTATCCAGACCGATTCCTCCATCAACCAGGGGAACTCCGGGGGCGCCCTGGTGAATATCCGGGGAGAGGTAATCGGCATTAACACCTGGATCGCCAGCAACAACTCCGGCGGATCAGTGGGCTTGGGCTTCGCCATCCCCATCAACAACGCCAAGCGGGCCATCGACGATTTTATCAGTTCCGGCAGCGTCAGCTACGGCTGGCTGGGAGTTTCCCTGAGCGATATGGATCGGGAGTTCCTCCAGGAACTGTCCGTGGAGGGTAAACGCGGCGGCTTCGCCTCCCAGGTCTTTATCAACTCCCCGGCGGACAAAGGCGGCATTAAACCCGGCGATTTTATTACCCATGTGGACGGCAAAGAAGCCCGGGATTCCACCACCCTGACCCGGATGGTAGGGGACCTGCGGGCCGGGGACCAGGCCGTCTTTACCGTGATCCGCGACGGCCAGAGCCAGGATCTCCAGGTCCGTATAGAAAAACGGACCGACGAAGTGGCGGCGAACAACAAGAATCTCTGGCCTGGGGTTATTCCGCTCCCCGTCAACGACGAGATTCGCAGCGCCTATAACCTTGACAAGAACGCCCAGGGTCTCATTGCCGCACAAATACTGGCGAACAGCCCCGCGGACGTTATCGGCCTTAAACGGGGGGACCTGATCACCGCAATCAACGGTGAACAGGTGCGAAACCTTCAGGATTTCTACCGTCTCCTGCGGGATAACACCTCACAGGAGCTGTGGTTCACCTTTAACCGCGGAGGTTCTTCTTTGGAAACCACCCTCAAGTTCAACCGTTAATCTTCTTACGTTACGGAGGGGGCAGCCCGCTGTCAGTAAGCTAAGAAGGGGGGAGTACTACAGGTCCTGAAAAGGAAACACCGTGGAGCTAAATCTAAGCTTGCGTTCCCAAAAACTGAAGTTTTGGGAACGCCTCCGTACTCTCCCCTTAACAGGATCGCTGTCAGAAACTCGAATTACCGGCTTTCGGCGGCCCGGCGGATCAGAACCTCCGCTTCTTCCAGGGAAATTCCCCGGTCCCGGGCCAGCCGCGCCCGATCTTCAAACTCGATCTTGGTTCTTAGCTCTTTTCCGTCCAGGTACACCGTTTTACTCCGGGCCCCGCCAAAGCCGCCGGCCGTTTCCTTCCGGTCCAGGGACAGCCGTTCTACGGCAATTTCCCGAAACCCGATGGTAGTGGAATTACGGAAAAGACTTTCCCGCAGGGCGTCCAGTTTTCCGGCCTGACACAGGACGGAAACCATTGTTCCCGGCCGGGACTTCTTCATCGTAACAGGACTAAACGTTACATCCAGGGCCCCCGCGTCAAAAAGCCGCTCCATAAGAAAACCCAGGGATTCTCCGGTCATATCGTCGATATTGGCTTCCAGCAAGGTCAGACGCTCCGTTTTCCAGTAACCACTCCCGCCCCGCTGCATATCCGCAGTCCCTTCCGCAGCCGGCGAAGTTCCCGCAGGATCGTAATCCCGCCAGGAAACCCGCAGTACATTGGGTTTGTCCATCTTCCGTGTTCCAATTCCTATACCGGTCTTGAACTGCCGAAAGGACGCGGGACCCGTAATAAATTCATGCACACTGGCAGCCAGGATCGCCGCCCCCGTAGGGGTGGTCATTTCCTTGTTAAAAGTTCCGGTTTTTACCGGCAAACCCCGGACCAGCAGTTCCGTTGCCGGAGCGGGGACAGGGAGAATGCCGTGGGCGCATCGTACCGTTCCGCTCCCCAGTTCGACTTCCCCGCAGCTAATATGCTCAGGATTAAGAATATCAAGACAAATTGCCGTACCCACAATATCAATAATCGAATCCAACGCCCCTACTTCGTGAAAAGCCACATCGTCCACCGGCTTCCCGTGAACCTGAGCCTCCGCTTGGGCGATACGGGTAAATATGTCCAAAGCCCGTCTTTTGGCCCCCTCCCGCAGGGAGGCGTTTTCAATCAGCGCACGGATATCGTTCCATGAATTGTGGGCATGACCGCCCGGTCCATGACCCTGGACATGTCCATGTGAATGTTCATGCGGATGTCCATGCGGATGCCCGTGTTCATGTGGATGTTCGTGTTCATGTGAATGTTCATGCGGATGTTCGTGGGCCCTGTGGTAATGATACTGCGGATCGTCGTCATGGATGTTGTGATCCCCGGTTCCTTCAAGTTCTACCACCGCGCGGGTACCGGTAATGCCGTTCCGCTGATCCCGGATAAAATCCAGCTTCCAGCCCTCAAGACCCAGTTTTTCCAATTCTCCCCGGAGCAGAAGAGGATCAAGCCCCAGATCAACCAGAGCCCCCAGGGCCATATCCCCGGATATACCGGCAAAACAATCAAAGTGCAGTGTTTTCATGATACCCCCGTTTTTTAATCTGCTCTTTAAGTATTTCAACCGCCCTGTCGATTATCCGCGCCAGGGACAGAAACTCAATACCGGCAATGTGAAAATGTTCCTGCTGCAGGGGAAGAAGTATCCGTTCCCCCGGAGCATCCAGGACAGCCTGGGCCATAGCAGGGGTTATTTCCCCCATCATGCTGTTGCCAATCACAATGCCGACAGGCCCCAGGATATAATCTCCCATACCAACCGAAACCCGCACGGCGTTTTCACCGCTGGCCCCCCGGTCCGCCCCGGCCTTAACCATCCGTTCAGTGGCCACCGCATTGGTCCCCAGGGCAACTATTTCCGTATCATCCCGGTCTTTAGACCAGACTTCCTTAAGCCTGGTAATGAGCTGCACACCGATGCCCCCGCCCATGCCGTCAACTATCACAATGGTGGTTTTCACAATCCCTCCGGGAATAGTATTTTAGCGATTCCGCATAGTGGTTTTCATCAAGTTCGGCAAAGCCCTTCCCTTCCTCAAGGTTTTTACCCGACGGGTCTTTACCCGACAGGTTTTCACCCGACGGGTCTTTACCCGACAGGTTTTCACCCGACGGGTCTTCACCCGACAGGAAAGCACGGATATGAAAACACAGATTACAGCGGGACGGGTAGGATTCTTCCGGAACAAAGCCCCGCCCCGCGGCCAGATCGAGAAGGGCGGCAACACCGCCTTCGTAGAGGGCCTCAAAAAGAGGGTACTTCCCAGGCGGAATACCGTCCACCGCCTCCGCCAGGGGGAGCCGCAGGCCGGTACAGCCGGGAGGAATAAAGCAGCCCTCCAGGTCTACATGGAAATGGCCGGTACTTAACAGATCCGGACAGGGGGGCGCCTTATGCAGAAGTTTCGCCAGGGGCCAGGAAGGACCGTACTCTTCCTCGATATTAACCGCCCGTCCGCCAATCCGCAGGCCATAGTCGCCGGCGGTAGCGCTGATATAATCGGGACGCAGATGCTTCTCCAGTTCTTCCCGCGAATGAACCGATGAACTTTCCAGACCAAGAAGGGGACGAAGGAACTGCTGTTTCCACAGAAAATAGTCCAGGCCCGCGGTATCACAAAGCTGAGCTAGTCTGAGGGGAAGCCCGTAAGGGACATATTCCGTGTGGTAGGGATCCAGGGAAATGCAGAGGGCGCCGGCTCCCAGGTCCTTGAGGGTACGGACATACTCACGGGCCAGGCAAACATCCTGTACCCAAAAGGCATTGGTCTCCACATAATCAAGGTCTATACCCGCCTGTTTCAATTCCGCAATCGCCGTAACAAGGCCCTCAAAATCCAAAAAAGGTTCCCCGCCTCCGATGTGTACCGAACCGATGCTCCCGCGGCGCAGGGTGGCGCAGATTCCGGCCATAGTTTCCCGGCTGATATAGCCTGAAGTCCTGGTAGGGGAACAGGCGTAAAGGCAGTGCCGGCAGGCGGCGTTACAGCGGTAGTTCACCATAATTCCGCCGTGGTAAAGATTTCCCGTTGTAAGCATTATAAACTCCCCGAACATCATCCGGCCCTTGGCAGAGGATTGAACCGTTTCCGGATCATTAAACATCCACGGCCCGCTGCTGCGGAAATGATACCATGTTAATCAGGACAAAATCCGCCCCATAAGGGCGCCCATAGCGCTGGCCATCATAAGACCGCGGGTCCAGCCCGAAGAATCCCCCAGACAGTGAAGGCCGCCGATATTGGTTTCCAGCCGCCCGTTCAGCTTGATCCGGTTGGAGTAGAATTTCAGTTCCGGTGAGTAAAGCAGGGTTTCCGCGCTGGCAAAGCCGGGAACCACCAAATCCAAAGCCTCAATAAAATTAATAATGTTGATCATCGTGCGGTAGGGCATGGCGGAAGTAATATCCCCGGCTACCGCGTCGGTAAGGGAAGGCTGCACATTACTCCTTTCCAGCTCATCCTGCCAGGTCCGTTTGCCGTCCAGAATGTCCCCGTACCGCTGAACCAGAATATGCCCATTGCCCAGCATGTTGGTTAGCTCCCCAATTTTCTGGGCATAGGAAATAGGCTGGTTAAAGGGCTCGCTGAATTTGTGGGAGCAGAGAATCGCCAGGTTGGTATTGACCGATTTAGTCTCTTTGTAGGAATGGCCGTTCACCACCGCCAGGGCGTTGTCGTAGTTTTCCTGACTGACAAAGCCGCCGGGATTCTGACAAAAAGTACGAACCTTGTCCTTAAATGGCCGGGGATAACCGATAAGCTTGCTTTCGTAGAGGGTCCTGTTCACCTCTTCCATTATTTCATTTCGTATCTCCACCCGGACGCCGATATCCACCACCCCCGCCTCGTGGAGTACATCGTACTGCCGGCAGATCCCCTCCAGCCACTCCGCCCCCCGGCGGCCTGCGGCGACAATGGTGGATGAGGAAAAAATTTCAAAATAATCATCCCCGCCCACCTTGTGGGCCCGGATACCTTTACAGATATTCTGATCCAGCATAAGGTTGACACACTCGGTTTCAAAAAGAAATTCAACCCCCTGCTCCGCCAGGTAACGCTGAATGGTACGGTAAAGATCCTGCGCCTTTTCCGTTCCCAGATGGCGGATAGGACAGTCCACCAGGCGGAGCCCCGCCTTGATAGCCCGGCGGCGTATATCCTTTGTCTCCTCAAACTTGTCCAGCCCCTCAACGGTCCTGACCGCCCCAAACTCCAGGTAGACTGAATCGGTGTAGTTAATAAGTTCCTGGGCAGCCTGGCGACCGATAAGGTCCGGCAGATCCCCTCCCACCTCGCAACTCAGGGAAAGCTTACCGTCGGAAAAGGCCCCGGCCCCGGAAAACCCCGTGGTAATATGGCAAAAGGGCTTGCAGTTCATACATTTTTTGGTAGCGATCTTGGGACAGACCCGTTTTTCGATGGGCCTCCCCTTTTCTATAATCAAAATTTTCTTTTTTCGTTTAAGCCGTATCAGCTCCAGCGCGGTAAAAATCCCGGCCGGCCCGGAACCGACAATAAGCACATCACAGTTCATCGCCGCCTCATGTGATATTCTCGATACAGTTACTTATCATTTTTTCTACCATCAGCGTTACCTGCTCCACATTCTCTTTCATCCCCGTCTCCAGCCAGCGCCGTAACATCGCAAAGGTTCCATAGCAGATAAAATCGTAATAGTAATCGCAGTAGTCCCGGTTCCAGCATTTGTAGTACCGCTGAAATTCCTCCGCAGACCCGGGACGGCTTAGTTCAAATATCCGGCTTATAAAGGTCGATTCCCGGGAACGGAGCAGCGCCCGGCAAATATCCCCATTCATGGCGACATACTGAAAAATATCACCCAGCACAGGTGTGCGCAAAAAGGCGGAGTAGTTTTTATACTTCACGATATGCCGTGAGAATTCCTCCACCATCTCCTCCTCAATCTCCCGGAAAAGTTCCACTACATCCCTGTAGTGCAGGTAGAACGTCCCGCGGTTAATATCGGCAAGCTCTGTAAGTTCACTTACGGTAATATCCTTCAGGTCTTTTTTCAAAAGCAGCGCAATCAGGGCCCGTTTGATCCTGTCCTTGCTTTTACGAATCCGCCGGTCCGCCGCATTTTCTCCCATACAAGACACCCCTTTGGGAATTATACCAATGGCCCGTTGCAAAATCAACACCCTGTACAGTCTGAGCAGCAATTCTCAAGTTTGCCGTTATAAGGAATTTGTTGCGCTTCGCGCTTAAACCTCAAGGCCTTATACGCCATATTATTGGGCTGCTTTGCGAACCTCTGGTTCGCTTGGCGATG
>JAITJW010000102.1 GCA_031278715.1 Treponema sp.
ATACGAAATATACAAATATTAAATTTAAAAAATGGAAATAATAATATCGGAATATCCGATATAATAATAGCACAAAATTGTATACAAAATGAATTAAAATTAATAACAAACGATAAACATTTTGAGATAATGGCAAAATATATACCATTAAAATTATATAAATGAACCTTCCCGCTCTGAAGGGCGGGGTATTAGACCCCACTGCGAATAAATACATTTCCCCAATAATTGCATAGGAGCTATTAAGCAATTTATTGATTTTCTTATGGTAATTGAGGCTGTTCCAAAACTTCAGTTTTTGGAACAGCCACCTTGATTTTGGCGGAAAAAACGGGCCTTTGCCGGTTTTTCCAAGAGCTTGTTCCAAAACCGTGCGCGTTTAGCGCACAGTCAATTAGTTTTGGAACAAGCTCAATTCCTTTAAATCTAAGGTTGCTTTCCCAAAAACTGAAGTTTTGGGAAAGCCTCTATATACACATTATTCTAAAAATGTCAGCGTTTTATATGCGCCGGCCTGGCCGTTGGTTTCAGCCGTCGGCTTTGGCCGTTGGCTGAAGTCGTAGATCGAAGCCGGCGCGGCCGTTTACCCGGCACCTGATTAGGGCGCCGGGGATCAGTTCCGTTTCGCTGTGGACCAGGGATACGCCGTCCACGTCAGGGGCTTGGCAGTAGGCCCGCCCAAGGTAGAGGCCCCCGGCGCCCTCTTCCGGGTTTGTGAAGCGTTCCTCAATGAGGACCTCAAGTTCCCGGCCTACAAAACGTTCCATGCGCCCTTCGCTGATGCCCTGCTGCCGTTCTTCCAGCATCCGTTTCCGTTTGGCGGCCAGGGAGCGGGGTACCTGGTTTTTCATAGGGTAGGCGGGGGTGTTTTCTTCGCGGGAGTAGGTAAAACAGCCCGCCCAGTCCAGGGCGGCCTGCTCCTGAAAGTCCAGAAGCTGCGCAAAATCGTCTTCCGATTCGCCGGGGAACCCCACAAGGAAGGTGGAACGGATCACCGCGTCGGGCAGGGTCGTCCGGATCTTTTGAATCAGGTCCAGGTAATGTTCCCCGTCTCCCCGGCGGTTCATGGCCTGCAGCAGGGGCCGGGAGGCGTGCTGCAGGGGGATGTCGAAGTAAGGGAGGAAACGCCGGTCCGCTGCCATGATGTCCAGGATGGAAAGGGGAAGCCGGTCGGGGTGGAGGTAGAGGAGTCTGACCCAGAAATGCCCCGGAATGGCGGCAATGGCCTCCAGCAGCGCGGGGAGATCCCCTTGGTCGGGCCGGTCGTCTCCAAACGAGGCGATATCCTGGCCGATAACGCAGAGTTCCCGGATGCCCCGATCCAGCAGAGTCCGACATTCGGCGCTTATGCCGGTAATGTCCCGGCTCCGCAGGGGGCCCCGGATAAGGGGAATGGCGCAGAAACTGCAGCGGTTGTTACAGCCTTCGCTGATCTTCAGGTACGCGGAACCGGGCGGGGAGAGTAGGGGTCGGGTCCCCGGGAGCGCTTGGGGGGGTTTGGGGGCGGAGCCCCCAGGAGGGGGGGGTAGCGGAAGACCAAACGAAGTACAGGTCTGGAGCGAGGGGGGGGACTCCCCCCCGCTGGTTGAATCGGGTACAAGGGCGGCGGCTGCCGCTGCGATACCTTCCAGGCTGGTATTGCCAAAAAGCCCGTCCGCTTCGGGCAGGGAAAGGCTGAGTTCTGCTGCGTAACGCTGCGCCAGGCAGCCTGCCAGGAGGATTTTCGTGCCGGGGTACTGTTTTCGCCAGGCAAAGACCGCGTTGAGGGATTCCCGTTTGGCGCTTTCGATGAAGGCGCAGGAGTTGACGATGATCAGGTCCGCTTCTGCCGGGTTTTCCGTGGCGGACCAGCCGGCTTTGCCCAGTAGGGCCATGATGGTTTCCGCGTCTACCTGGTTTTTTGCACAGCCGAAGGGATCAAGGAAATAATGTGCCAAGGGCTTAATTCAGGCGGGCCAGGACCAGGCGGTAGCTGTCCCCGTCCCGCTCCCAGCGGATATCCGCTACTACGATTTCCCCGGCAACTCCCAGTTCTACTGGCACGGTCCTGCCGCCGCCGGTAACCTGAACTTTTACCGCCTGGGCGTTGGAGGTCCACAGGCGGATCCCGTTTTGGGCCTGGATGTTGAGTTCTTCTCCCCGTTGGAAGTACTGTTCGTTCCGGCCGGGCCGGTCCCGCTCAAACAGGATCTCCCAGCGGAACATGCAGTAGCCCTGGAAATTCAGCTGAACTGTAAAGGGGTAGGCGTTTACGGAGCTGGGAATCACCGTGGCGCTGGTAAGAACTTCTTCCACGGGGCTGATCACTTCGACGACAGGGGCGGCGCTGATATACTCAAAACGCAGCAGGGCCCCGGCGGCGGGCTCATATTTGGCAAAATCCGCGGCGGTGATCCGCAGTTCCATGACCCCGTCGTTGTTTAAGTCCAGTTCGGCATCCTGGCCCAGATCGACCATCAACCGGCCTAGTGGGCTTGTGATTGAAACCGTTTCCCCCAGGTCGGACAGGACCAGTTTATAGGGGTTGTCCCCCAGGGAAACAAGGACGGAATCTCCGGTGTAAAGACGCCGTTCCAGGGCTTCGGTTGACATGGAATACTCCGCCGGCTGCCGGACCTCGGCAAGTGGGGCCTGCTCCCAGGCTGGCCGGAGGGTGATGTAGTAGTAGATCCCCCCCCCGGCGCCCAGGACCAAGAGGAAGATGACGATACCCAGGATAATTTTCCGCACGGGGACTGGGGAGTGGAGCAGTTGTTCTACCGGAACTGGCTGTTCCTGTATTTTCAGGGCCCGGTAGCGGGAAAGCTGTTCCTGCACATCCAGGCCCAGGTATTCACTGTAGTTCCGCAGAAAACCCAGGATGTAGGGTTCGCCGGGGAAGCATGAAAAGTCCTCTCCTTCCAGGGCTTCCAGATACCGGGGGGCGATATTGGTATCCCGGCTTACCTGTTCAAGGGAGCAGCCCTTTTCCGCCCGTGCCTGCCGTAATTTTTCACCAAGAGAATCCACTAGCCTTTCTCCTTGTTCTGCGATATGAGGCGGTATTATTCGTTGTCCCGAAACAAAAAGTCGTTATACATGAACGCCGAAGCCGGCGAATCGTAAATAAAGCGTCCTTCGGGGATTCCCAGGTTGGTTTTGACATCCATAAAGTCAAAACGCACCGTCCCCTCCGCAATGGTCCTGCCTTCGATACGGCGGATAAGACGGCTTTCCGGGTTTACACTCAGGATAATCTCCCGGAAACCTTCGGAAACGGAACGCCGCGTAAGGCGAAGTTTTATCACCTGTTCTTCCAATCCTTCGTCCAGGGGAACGGGGAGAGGACCACTTACAAAACTGGGGATGTAGTTCCGCCGGAGCAGGGTCAAGCCCTGCGCGCTTGCCAGTGAAGCGCCGGCGGCCCCGGTCCTCCGGGTTGAGGTAACAGCCTGGCTTAACACCGCCCGCTGCCCCGGCAGGTACACCGTCAACAGGTCTCCGTTAAAGACAATTACCTGTTCGGCAGGATCGGTAAAGTCTATTCGGAGAAAAGAAGGGGAAAGAAAACTTAAATTCCCCCGCATATCGGTGGAACCTGAGCGGATGACAACCTTTGCTTCGTAATCTTTTATCTCGCCGTAGACCCGTGAAACCGATTCAAGGTAACGTTCGGCTGTAACGATCTCCTGGGCCCATACTCCCCCCACTACACCTAAAAAAGCAACAAAAAAGACAAAATTACGCCAATCCCGCAACCCGGAAGTTTTGGGAAAGCTCTGTTTTTTACTGGAATTTCTCATGAACCCTCGTTTTCCCCCGGGTAAGCCCCGCTCTTTCAAGCCTTGTTGTATAAAAATACTAGCGAAGCAGCGGAAACAGGGCAAGGGGGGCGCGTTACCAGGGGCGGTGGTTACAGTCTCGCAGATACCTCCTGCATGCCTAAAACAGGGGTTAAGGGTCTTCGGGGGTCCTGTCAGAGGGACCATACCATGCGGGACATCCTTATCTGGTCGGCATCCTCTTTCTTCTCGCACCCAATGACCGCATCATCGGCGTAGCGCACCATGAAGGATTTCCCTGCTAAGCTCGGCTGTACCTCCGTTAGTAATGTCCGCGCTTTAATTGTCCGCGCTTTAATCATAGACCAAAATGAGGAGATAGGGTAGAATCCTATGGAGAGGGAACCTCCTTTTCAAGTACCAGGAATCCATTTGGCCGGTATATGGAGACCGCGGCAATGTCCTTGCCCGGATATTCAAAACGTGCCGTATCTCCCGGTTTAAGTGGTGGAACTTGTTCGGTATGGATCGTTTTTTCGTCAGCGCCCCTGTCCTTGTATTCAAGGTAATACCCTTCGACCGAATACGATGGTATGTCCGCCGCGCACCTGAGTTCCACCGTCAA
>JAITJW010000189.1 GCA_031278715.1 Treponema sp.
GAATACATCCTTGACTTCATCACCGGCAGGAAAAACATCTCCCAGTTTGACAGTTACCTGAACCAGGTGAAGGCCCTGGGTATCGACAGGGCCATCGCGATCAAGCAGGCCCAGTACAACCGCTACCAGGGGATAACGAACTAAGACCATGAAAGCAATGACCGGCAGGAAAAACAGCCTTCTTAAAAACCTGAAGCGGGACAAGCTGCTTCTGCTCCTTGCCCTGCCGGCAGCGCTGTACTTCCTGGTGTTCCACTACCTCCCCATGATCGGCACGGTCATTGCGTTTCAGAATTTCAGGCCCGGCGCGGGCCTTTTCGGAAGTCCCTTTGTGGGCCTGCGCTGGTTTAAAGAATTCTTTTCTTCGCTCTTTTTCTTTCGGCTGGTAAAAAACACTTTCCTGTTAAGTTTCTATATGCTCATTTTCGCCTTTCCGGTACCCATTATTTTCGCCCTCATGCTATGCGAGGTAAAAGACGGCCTCTTCAGGCGGACCGTCCAGGCCATCAGCTTTATGCCCCACTTCATCTCCATTGTGGTTGTGGTGGGCATACTGCAAAATTTCCTTTCCATTAGCGACGGCGTAATAAATCAACTGCGCGCGGTTATGAGCCTTCCGGCCATCGGGTTCCTGGAAGATCCGGCTTATTTCCGCGCGGTCTATGTGGCATCGGGAATCTGGCAGGAATTCGGCTGGAACTCCATCGTTTATATCGCCGCCATTGCGGGCATAAGCCCCCAGCTTTACGAGGCGGCCCGTATCGACGGCTGTTCCCGCTTCCGGCAGATGATCCACATTACCCTGCCGGGGATCATGCCGGCGACCGTTACGCTCCTTATTCTGCAGCTCGGAAAAATGATGAGCGTGGGCTTTGAAAAAATCATCCTCATGTACAACCCCTCGACCTATTCGGTAGCCGATGTGATCTCCACCTACGTGTACCGCCGGGGTATCGTGGACATGCAGTTTTCCTATGCCGGCGCGGTGGACCTTTTTAATTCGGTCATTAACATGGCGCTCCTGCTCCTGGTTAACCGGATTTCCCGCCGCAAAACCGGGGTTGGCCTTTTCTAGCAGCCTGGGGGTTTTATGCGTAAAACGCAACAAACTGCTGGTGTTAAATTCGACGGCTCTTCGTTTCTTCACGGCGTCATCGTATTTACCCTCATTCTCCTCCTCTTCGCCACCCTGTATCCGGTAATTTACATTGTTTCCATGTCTATTTCCGATGTTGACGCGGTACTTAACCGGGAAGTGCTTTTGCTGCCCAAGGGTTTTTCCCTTAAAAGTTATTCCCTGGTTTTTGAAAACCCCCAGGTGTGGCGTTCTTACATGAACACCATTTTTTATACGGTCTTCGGAACCTTCATCAATTTAGCGCTGACCTTGAGCTGCGCCTACAGTGTTGCCCAGCAGCGTTTTTTTCTGCGCAGGGGCCTTATGGTCTTCATCACGTTGACTATGGTGTTCTCAGGCGGTATGATTCCGGGCTTTCTCCTTGTTACCCGGCTGGGAATCTACAATACCCGCTGGGCCATACTGCTCCCCGGAGCAGTTTCGGCGTGGAACCTCATCATTGCCCGCAATTTTTTTATGACCACCATTCCCGATGAGCTTATCGAAAGCGCCAGGATAGACGGCGCCAACGACATCGGGATCTTCCTTAAAATCGTAATGCCCCTCTCCGGCGCCATTCTGGCGGTGATGACATTGTTCTACGCCACAGGCCACTGGAACATGTGGTTCAAAGCTATGATCTACGTTCCCAACGAAGCCCTCCAGCCCCTCCAGCTCTACCTTAGAAACGTGCTGCTCCTCAACAGCCCGGAAGCTATGGCCGGCCTTGACGATATTATGGAACGGGTGGCCTACGCCATGCAGCTCAAGTTCGCGGTCATTGTGGTCGCCACCCTGCCGGTCATGTGCCTCTACCCCTTTGTGGCGAAACATTTCGTCAAAGGCGTCATGGTAGGGGCGATTAAGGAATGAGACAATACGGAATTCCCAGTGGAGCCTTTATATTTTTCCCGCCATGAAACGGCTTGCTATGTCCCCAAGGGGCAAGAGACATTTGTCAAGAAATATTTTTAAGCCGCAGATTTCAGAAACGCCTGAATACATCACGTTTCTCATGCGCTTACAGCCGCCGCCGCAGGCGCGATAATACGGACAGGCATTGCACAGTTTAGATACCGGTGGTTTTTCCCGGAGAAACAGCTGCATTTTTTCTGAATCGAATAGTTCCCGCGGGGTTTTTTCCATAAGGTTCCCCGTGCAATATTCATCAATGGCGTAAAAATCACAGGGATATACGCTGCCGTCCGCTTCAACGACATACTGAGCCCCGCACTGTCCGCTGATACCGCAGGCGCTGGTGATTCCCCTAACGAAAAGATTGATCACATCATCAAAGAATTTAACGCTTACATAATGGCCGCTCTCCAGTTCCCTGGCCCAGGAACGGAACAACAGGGAATAAAAAGAGGCAAACATCGCGGGCCTGAGCGCGTTATGTGCCGCGGCCGCGCCGTTTTCATCAAGGCGGGGCAGGCAGGGTATAAATTGGATATACTGTATCATTTCCCGGATGATAAAGCGCCACATACGGTCAGGATCACGGGCAATATCACTACTCAGTACACAAAGAATATTGTACTCAATATGGTGTGTATCAAGAAGCTCCTTGCCTTTTAGAACTCTTTGGTACGTACCCCCTCCCGCGGTATCGACACGGTTACGGTCATGGATACCGGGGCTTCCGTCAAGAGAAAGGCCCACCAGAACATTATGATCCTTGAAAAACCGGCACCACGCGTCATCAAGCAAGAGTCCGTTGGTCTGAAAGGCGTAGTGTACCGCTACGTTCCGTTCCCGCAGGCAGCACGAGACAAGTTCTGCAAAATCATCAAACCACGCCGTTCCCGCCAGGGTAGGTTCGCCACCCTGGAAGGCAAAGGTTATTTCATTCCCGTCTTCCAGGCAGGCAAAAATATTCCCGATGATCCGCCGCCTGGTTTCCCCGTCCATGATCCCAAAAGAAGCGCAAGCCCGCCTGGTACTGAGATCGGAATAGAAACAGTACGAGCAGCGCATATTGCAGAGGGACGAAGCCGGCTTTATAAGCACATAGATGTGTTTCAAGGCAAAGCGTCCCTCTTATCATTACACCCTCTTCCGTAAGACTTCGGTCTCGTACTGTTCCACGGCGGGAAACCAGTCTCCCGGACAGTTTTGGCGGCGCAGGTACTCTTCCCAGACCGCGCCAAAGGGCAGGGTCTTCAGTTCTTCCTGCCACACGAGGAGTTTGGAAAAATTGAGGGCGTCCTGCAATTTTTTAAGCTCGTCATGGGGCTGAAGCAGGGCGTAGAGCAGGGCCTTCTGCACGTTCCGCGCGCCGGTAACCCAGGCGGCGATACGGTTAATACCGGCGTCAAAGTAATCCAGACCGATAAGAACCCGCTCTTCCCCGCGGCAGCGTATAATTTCCTTCGTTATTTCCCGTATCTCATCCTCGAAAAGGGGAACATGGTCGGAGTCCCAGCGCACGGGCCTGGTAATGTGCAGGGCCATTTTGTCAAACATGGAAAGTACGGAGGAGATCTTGTCCGACACCAGTTCCGTGGGGTGATAGTGGCCGTTGTCCAACAGCGGGTACAAACCCCGTTTGGCGGCGTAGCTCAGGTAAAACTCCGCGGAACCAACGGTGTAACTTTCAAGCCCGATGCCGAAAACCTTGCTTTCCATCACGTCGATGATAAAGGATCTGTCGTAGCTTACCGAAAAAATCTGGTCCAGGGAGTCCCGAAGCCGCTCACGGGGACCAAGCCGGTCGGCAGGTACGTCTTTAAGGCCATCGGGAATCCAGATGTTGTGAAGGCAGGGGCTGCCCTGTTGTTCGCCAAGGTACGCGGCGATTTTCCGGGTGGCCTTTACGTGCCGTATCCAGAAATCCCGCACCTTTCTGTCCGGGTGGGAAAGGGTAAGCCCCTCCGACGCCAGGGGGTGCGAAAAAAGGGTGGGGTTGAAATCTATCCCGATGCCCCGTCCCCGTGCCCAGGCAAGCCAGGGTTCAAAATGGACAATGTCAAGCTCGTCCCGTTTGACAGGCGCGGCGCCGCCGGCGCTGATGCCGTAGATGGCGTGGAGGTTGAGCCGTTTTTTGCCGGGGATAAGGGAATAGGCAAAATCCAAATCCTTAAAAAGGTCGTCCTTGCCGCGGGCCTTACCGGGGTAGTTCCCCGTGGTCTGTATGCCCCCCGAAAGGGCGCCGCCGGGATTCTCAAACCCCGTTACATCGTCCCCCTGCCAGCAGTGGAGGGAAAGGGGAATGGCGGCGCAGCGGGCAATGGCGTCTTCCGTATCTACGCCCCAGTGTTGGTACCCGGTCTTTGCATGGTTATACATCGTAGTCTCCTATAGTTTTATTAAGGTCTCGGCGAAACCCCGCCGGGGCCGTTCCCAGCCTGCGTGCTTCATTTGCAGCAAAATATTACCGATAGCCGTTGCCTCGGCAGGCCCTGTGTGGATCTCTTTACCGGTATAGCGGGCGGTAAGCTCGTTAAGGTAGTCGTCCTTACTGCCCCCGCCGATAATAGATATGGCCGGGTACTTTATCCCGGTAATACCCTCCAGGTCCTCTACGGCCTTTTTGTAGCTTGAAGCAAGACTTACATATATACAATAGGCCAGTTCGCCGGGGCTCTCCGGCGTCCAGCCGCCGCGGTACTCGTCTTTAATTTCGTGTATCATGGAGGCGGGGCTCATGAAGCGGGGGAGGTTGACATCAATGGGACGGACGGTTTCATTCCCGGCCGCCGCCTGCCGTGCCAGGGATTCCAGTTCCGCAAAACTGTAGGCGTCGCCCAATTCGTGCCGGGTCTGCTGGAGTATCCACAGGCCCATGATGTTTTTCAGGAAGCGTATCTTGCCGTTCAGGGCCCCCTCGTTGGTGTAACCTGCGTTCCGGGCGGCCTCCGTCAGGATGGGGGAGGACTGGATACCCAGAAGACTCCAGGTCCCGGAACTGATGTAGAGCTGCCGCTCATCGACAAGGGACACCGCGGAGGCGGTATCGTGGCTTGCGATCATAAGGATCTCCGCGTTACAGCCCGGTACAAGCTTCTTGTCCAGGACCCCCACTGCGTAGGGGGGGGCACGGGGGGGGTCAAAGAGCCCAGCGGGAAGGGCCAGCCGTTCAATAAGGGGAAAGGCCCAGGATCGTTTCTGCGCGTCAAGGAGTCCCGATGTGGAGGCTTCCGTATATTCACTGTGCGTTTTTCCGCTAAAACTCCCGGTCAGGCGGTACGAAAAGTACTCCGGCAGAAAAAACATGGCCGCGGCGTCTTCAAGCCTTCCCGCGGCCTTGTCGGCCAAAAGCTGGTACACCGTATTAAAGGACTGCCGGGCAATGCCGGTAATCTGGTAAAGCTCCTCAAAGGAAGGGTCGGTATCAAGGTAGGGGACGGTACGGGAATCCCGGTAGGAATAGGCGGGTTCCAGGGGCCTCCCCTTTTTATCAGCCAGGACGTAATCGACCCCCCAGGTATCAATGCCGATGTAAGCGGGAAACTTCCCCAATTCGCCGCAACGTTTGATTCCCTTCACGATCTCGGCAAAAAGCCGGTCGACATCCCACAGGAGGGCATCGCCCTTGCGCAGGGGAACGTTGGTAAAGCGGTGAACTTCCTCAAGGATGAGTTTCTCGTCCTCCACATGCCCCAGAATAAGCCTTCCCCCGGAGGCGCCCATGTCGATAGCCAGATAATAATTTTGCTGTTCCATCACAGTTCCCTCCGTACCCATACAAGATCCATACGAGCCTCCAATGTATTAATAATACCCGTCCCTCAGGTCTTTGCGCTGCCCAGCAGCAAAAGTCCTATGAGGATAAAGATTCCCACCGGAAACCAGGCCCCCACAATGGGGGGAATATAGCCCAAACGGGCCATCAGCATGGAGATCATCTCCATGACATAAAAAACCACCGCGGAAGAAAGGCTTGCCAAAAGACTCATGAGGAGGATGTTTTTCTTGAAGCGTCCCCCCATCGAGATGGAAAGTACGATGACCACGAGGCTTGCGGCAGAAAAAGAAAAGCGGTGGTAATAATCCGACAAGGCCCGGATAATGGGAAGCCCTGCGATTTTGAGGTCTTCCACCAGAAGCCGGGCGTCACGGACCTGAAGGTCTTCCACATCCACGGCGTTACGGCGGAACGTATCGGGATGCTCCCGGTATATACCGGTCTCGCCCAGGGGCCGGACCCGCAGCAGATTCCCCTCCCACTCGTAAACCACCGGATTGGAGAGGGCCCAGTATTCACCGGTCCAGGAGGCACGGGGGGAACGGACCTGGGAAATAAAGGTTCCCTTTTCGTCCTGCTCCACAATGCTTATCCCGTTAAGTACAAGCGACTGGTAATCGAAATAATCCACGGCATAGACAAGGTTTCCGCCCCTGGTCTTAATTACCACGTCGGAGTTACTTTCCTGCCGGTCCTGGTGCAGATAGTAGCGGGAAAGGGAATTCTTAACCGCCAGGGTAGGTATGACCACAATGTCCTCAAAGCCAAAGGCAAAAAGCGAGGCGAAAACCCCGATAAGCACCAGGGGCAGGCTGAAACGCCAAAACGGAATACCGGAAGACAGTATGGCGGTAAGCTCGTTCCGGGCGTAAAGATCCCCCAGGGTATAGGCCGAGGCAAAGAGCAGGGAAATGGGCAGGGCATAGGAAAAACACTTGGGCAGGTAGAAAAGGCTTATCTTGAGTATTTCCAGAACGGGTACCTGGTAGTTAAGGTAACGGAAGATATTGGCAAACAGATCGATAAGGGCAAGCAGCAGCATGAACATGGAAATAGCAATAACAAAAATGGGAAAGAACTGTTTAACCAGGTATTTGTCCAGTATCATTTGCGGATCCTGACGACACTAAGGATGATCCCCGCCGTTACGGCCAGGATATTGGGGGTCCACATGGACCAGAACGGGGAAAAGCCCAGGCGTATACCCATCGTCTGCCCCCCCAAAAGCAGGGCCCAGTACAGGACGGCAATGATAAGCCCCAGAATAAAACCCACGGTTTGCCCGCTTTTCTTCGCCATAAGCCCCAGCGCGACCGAAAGAAACACAAACGAGAAGGCCCCCAGGGGGATAGAGAATTTTTTGTAGAACTCCAGAAGGTAATAAAACAGGGAACGGTCCCGCTTTACGGACTGGTACTCAAGGATCTCCCGCTGTAGTTCCGCTAACTGGGAGTTCCGGCGGTTCCAGCTTTCGTAGTCCGGCCCCTGGCGCAGGGTCTGTTCAGCCTCCAGGGTACGGAGGCTGATCCGGCCAAGCCGTTCCTCCAAAATCCGGTCAAGGTTGTAGCGTTTTTTTTGTATCTCCGTCAACACGTCGGCGGAACTCATTTCCTTGGGGGTAATCGAGGAAACGGTCTGGATAATATCCTCCTGGGGAACCCAGTACCGGAGGAAGGAACTGGACGCATAATCGTAATCGTAGCGGGCCATTTCTTTTGAAGACTGAATAAAGGCGGCTTCCAAATCAAGACTTAAGCCCTCATTGCCCCAATCCTTTAGTTCCGCGTTTTTCGCAAGGATGATCCGCCGTTCCCCGTCCCCCGTCCGGTCCAGGATCAGGACGTTTCCGATAACGTTCCCCTCCACATCCCCCGTTACAATGATCGTGTCCTTGAAACGTTTGACTGAATTGGCCTCCAGTTCCAGGGCCGGGGTGGAGATCGTGATAAGGCGGTACAGTTTGTTGAACTGTATGGTTCCCGCGGGGAGCAGTATATCGTTAGTCAGGAACGAAAAGATTGAAATAAGTATCCCCACCACAATGGCGGGCATGTAGATGGCCCGGTAGGAGAGCCCCGATGAAAGCATGACGAGAATTTCATTGTCGCTGGTCATTCGGCCCACGGTCATCAGCGTGCCCACCATCGAGGCGAAGGGGGCCGAAAGGGCGACTACCGAGGGCAGCGCGTAAAAAACCAGCAGTGCGACCTGGCCAAAGGGTACCCGTTTGGTCAGGATCTCCTGGGCCAGGAGGAGGAGCTGGTTGACAAAAAAGATGATAAAAAAGAACAGGAACGAAACGAAAAATGAAAACAGCGCCTCGGCAATGATGTAGCGGAACAGGGTCCAGGAAATCGAACGGGAATAACCCATACGCAGCTCCAGCCCGCGTTTAGCGAAAACCGTACCAGCCCCCAGGTCCCGCGTCAAGTTCCGGTGGAACCAAAACCGCCGCCGGCCCGTAATGTTTCGCTTAGATGATCCACGGCTTCAAGTGCCACACGAAGGGCCGGGGCAAAAACAAGTTGGGCAATCCGGTCCCCGTTGTTTACCGAACAGGGGGCGGAACCCAGGTTAACCAGGATAACCTTGAGCTCCCCCCGGTAATCGGAATCGATGGTTCCGGGGGAATTGAGTACCGTAAGCCCCGACGAGGCGGCAAGCCCCGAACGGGGCCGTACCTGGGCCTCGTAACCCGCCGGAATTTCCAGCGCCAGGCCCGTAGGAATTACGGCACGTCCCAGCGGGGGAATGGTAAGGGGTTCCGCCAGCCGGGCCCGCAGGTCCATTCCCGCGGCCCCCGGACTTTCATAACGCGGAAGGGGAAGCGCCGGATCCTGGCGTTGAATCTTTACACGCGGCCTTTCGTCCATAGCTAAAAACGGCGTCCGCCTTTGGGCCGATCATCATGCCTGGGCCCGGCGTTACGCTGCCCGGCGCTGCGTTCCCCTGTGTTACCGGCGCCGGATTCCCCGGAGGGAGCGCCGTCAGGATCGATAGCGTCGATATAGGACAGGTTAAGGCGGCCCATTTTGTCGATTTCCAGCAATTTGACGGGGATTTCCTGTCCTTCCTTTACCACATCGGTTACCTGGGCGATCCGCTGGCGGGAAAGCTTGCTGATATGTACCAGCCCTTCCTTGCCCGGAAGTATCTCCACAAAGGCGCCGAAATCCATGATCCGTTTGACAACACCGTTGTACACGCGGCCGGTTTCCGGATCGGACACGATCCCCTGGACCGCCATTCTTGCTTCTTCCGCATCACTGGCGTTTTTCCCGTAGATGGTTACGGTTCCGTCGTTTTCAGTGTTGATGGTAACGCTGTACTGCTCGCAGAGGGCCTTGACGTTTTTCCCGCCGGGGCCGATAAGCGCGCCGATCTTGTCTATCTCGATCTTCATGGTAACGATCTTGGGGGCAAATTCGCTGATGGCGGCGGCAGGTTTGTTGATGGTTTTGTTCATGATCGAAAGGATGTGGAGCCTGCCCCGTCTGGCCTGTTCCAGGGCCTTCCGCATGATCTCCGGGCTTACCCCGGCAATTTTAATGTCCATCTGGAAGCCGGTAATACCCTCTTCGGTTCCGGCAACCTTGAAGTCCATGTCCCCCAGGTGATCTTCTTCCCCAAGGATGTCGGAAAGCACCGCGTAGCGGCCGCCGGGCTCATTAGTTTCGGTAATAAGGCCCATAGCAATTCCCGCTACGGGTTTTTTCATAGGCACGCCGGCGTGGAGCATGGCAAGGGTTCCCCCGCAGACTGTGGCCATAGAAGATGAACCGTTGGATTCCATGACCTCGGAAACCACCCGGACGGTGTAGGGAAACTCCTCTTTACCGGGAACCATAGCTTCAAGGGATCTGCGGGCCAGATTACCATGACCGATTTCCCGGCGTCCGGTACCCAGGCGTCCTACCTCGCCTACGGAATAGGGGGGGAAGTTGTAGTGGAGGATAAAATTTTCCCGCTTGTCCCCGTCAATGTCGTCGTAGATCTGCTCGTCAAACACGGTCCCCAGCGTAGTTACCACAAGGGCCTGGGTTTCGCCCCGCGTAAAGAGTGCCGATCCGTGGGTTCTGGGCAGGATCCCCACCTCGCAGCTAATATCCCGGATGTCTTCGGTCCCCCTGCCGTCCACCCGCCGGCCCTTGTCCAGAATGGAGGAACGGAGGATCGAATACTCCATCTCTTCAAAAAAGGCGCCAAACAGCTTTTTCTGATCTTCGTCCTCAAGCTGGGCGGCGTATTCGGCGGCAAGGGCGGATTTTACCCCGTTGATAGCCTGGCGGCGTTCCAGTTTTCCCTTGAGGAAGCAGGCTTCTTCCAGTTTCGGATAGGCAGTGGAACGGATGGCCTCTGCGTTTTCAAGCCGGCAGGTCTGGGCGGCAAGGGGCAGCTTGGGTTTCCCCGCCAGTTCCCGCAGTTTTTCCTGAAGGGCGCACAGCTCTATGATCACCTGGTGGGCTTTTTCCAGGGCCTCCACCATCAGATCCTCACTTACCTCTTTGGCCCCCCCCTCTACCATCGTGATGCCGTCTTTGGTACCGGCCACCACGATCTCCAGAGTCGATTTTTCAATTTCCTGGTAGGTGGGGTTTACAACGAGGATGCCGTCCACCTGGCAGATACGCACCGCGGCGATGGGCCCGCCAAACGGGATGTCCGAGATGTGAACCGCCGCGGAACTGGCAATGATGGCAAGAATGTCCGGCGGATTCACCTGGTCGGCGGAAAGCGTGGTGGGCACCACCTGAATCTCCCTGCCAAAGCTCTTGTCAAACAGGGGCCGCATGGGCCGGTCGATGAGCCGGGACACGAGGATCTCCTTGTCCTTGGGACGACCCTCCCGCTTGATAAAACCGCCGGGTATCTTCCCCGCGGCGTAGTATTTTTCGTTGTAATCGACCGTAAGGGGCACGTAGTCAAGGCCCTCTACAGCTTCCCCTGAAGAACAAACGGTTGCAATAACCGCCGAACCCGCGTACTGTGCAAAAACAGCGCCGTTTGCCTGTTTTGCGATCCTGCCGGTTTCCAGAACAAGGTCCTTTCCGCCGATTTGAAATGTTATGTGTTGTGTCATTACTTGCGCAGGCCCAGTTCCTTGATAAGAGAACGGTATTTTTCAAGATTGGCCCGCTGGATGTACTTTAATAGCCTCCTGCGTTTTCCAACCAGGATAAGTAAACCGCGCTGACTGGATTTATCGTTCTTGAACTGTTTGCAATGGTCCGTAAGGTGGTTGATCCGCTCGGTAAGCAGGGCAATCTGGACCTCCGATGCGCCTGAATCCTTTTCGGATTTTCCGAATTTGGAAATAAGAGACGCCGATTCTTCTTTACTCAAAGCCATATATAGTTACTCTCCTATTGGGAACCACATAACTCAACGGATACAACGTTGAGGTTCAACGGGACCGGAAACATGGACACGCGTCCGGAATCCAGCGTAACAAGCGTTTCCCCGTTGGAATTTGCCGTATAGAACCTGCCGGAATACCGCCCGTCGGGGGGCAAAACCCGCCCCTCGTTCCCAAGATCATAACAGCGGCCCTCCCCCTGCGGACGCAAGCCCTCCAGATCAAGCCTGAACGGGCGGCCCAACAGGGCGGAAGCCCCGGCAATATCCCCGGCCAAAAGCGCCTGCCGTATACGGCTTGAACTGACCGGCGCCTTTCCTTCCCGAATCTGAGGTACCAGCTCGGTAAGGGTTCCAAACGGCGCCGCCAGATCCCGAATGGCCCGTCCATCTGTATCCAGGCGGTACCCGCAACGGAAATTGGTGCCCAGCGCCAGATAGCCGACCCGCCTTAGTCCTATGAGGGCGACAAATTCACTTCCAATCATTTTACTAATATTACTGGAAAAGTCAATGAGTACCGTAAAATCGGCCCCCAGGTCCTCCAGGGTCTTGAGTTTTTGGGGGAGGCTGTAAATATCGCCGGGGTACCGGACGGGATGAAGGATCCGGCGGGGATTCTGGATAAACGTGATAAGCCCCCCCAGGCCCCCGTTGTGCGCGGCGTAGTTCCGTACTTGTTCAATGAGTTTCTGATGGCCCCGGTGTACGCCGTCGAAGACCCCGATACTTAAGGCCAAAGGACAAGCCTTTGGCCGGACCGGTTCCTTCCCCTCACGGACAAATGTATCCCAGTCAAGGACCCGCATTGGCCTCTCCGGGACCGGGAAGCTGTGCGTAAACAAAACCGTAGTTCCATTCCGCAGCGCTTTTCCGCTCCACCATACCGGCGAAACGATCCCCCGCGAAGACCGCCGCCGCGTCCCCGCCTTCCGGACCCTCCGGCTGCGGCCCCTCCGGCTCCAGACCGGCCAAGAGGGGCCCCAGGGGGCGGCCCCGGATCATGGGAAGGAGGATACCCTCCCCCGCGTTAAGGCAGGGGATTCCCAGGGCCTTGAACAGGGCCCGGTCCGGGGACCGCAAAGCCCTGCGGTAACGACCGGGCTCACAATCCGGGGGAAGGGCATCTTCTACGGAAAAGCCCGCCACGGCCAGCCGCCTTAATTCGGCAAGGTGGCCGCGGGAACCGGAGGCCAGGGCAATGTCCCGCGCCAGGGAGCGGATATAGGTACCGGCTGAGCAGCGGACCCGGATCCGGGCCAGCGGGGGTTCCCATGAGACAAGGGCGATCTCGTGGACGGTAACCGGCCGCGCCTTCATCTCCGGCACTTTCCCGGACCGGGCCAGTTCCGAAGCACGGCGGCCTTCTACGTGGATCGCCGAATACGCCGGGGGGATCTGGAGGATCTCCCCCCGGAACCGGCCCAGCGCCTCTTCCAGCCCCTGCCGGGAGGGGAGGGGTCCACGGGCAACAACGCTGCCCTCCGGGTCCAGGGTATCCGTTTCCGTCCCCAAAAAAACGGCGCCCAGATAGGTTTTATCGCGGTGGGACACCCAGGGACTTAGCTTTGCCGCCCTGCCCGCCAGTACGATGAGCAGGCCGGAGGCGAATTTATCCAGCGTACCCGTATGACCAAGCTTACCCGTTCCCAGGGCACGTTTTACGAGGCCCAGGGCTTCAAACGAGGTTTTGCCGGAACTTTTATCCAGAAGCAGGAAGCCTGAGCTTTCCCTGGCTGTTTGTTGCGCTTCGCGCATAAAAACCTACACGTACAACAGGCTGCCGGGGGGAGAAGCCGGCGCCTGCCGCGCAACGGGGGGCTTACTGCCGTTCATCGTCCTTGACGGGACCTTCCGCGCCGCCTCCGGTGAGCTGTTCAATCTTTTTGACCAGATCGAAACCCTCCCGGATACCCGTATCCGCATGGAAGCGGAGCCGGGGCATTTTGCGTATCCGCAAAAAAGAGGCAAGCTCTGTTTGGATAAACCCGGCCGCGCTTTGAAGCCCTTCCACGGCCCTGTTGATGTTGCCGTGATCCCGAATGTTAGAGATATACACATCCGCGAAGGCCAGATCCCGCGACACCCGGACCCGCGTGACGGACAGGAGGGAATGGACACGGGGGTCCTTGATTTTATCCTCAAGAATAAGGGCGCCGATTTTTTCCTGCAGCATGTACCCTATGCGTTCAATTCTGTAGGTTCCCATACGTATACCGGGGAACTATTCCCCCTCTTTTACCGTGGGCGACAGTTTTCTTGCCACTTCGACGATTTCCAGAATTTCAAACTGATCGCCCACTTTAATATCGTTAAAGTCTTCGATACCGATACCACATTCGTAGCCTGCGGCCACTTCCCGTGCGTCATCCTTGAAACGTTTAAGGCTGGCGATCTTACCGTGACGGATCACCGTGTCATTACGGATAACGTTGACACTGCCGGAACGCTTAACCGTACCGGTAAGAACATAACAGCCGGCAATGGTTCCCACCTTCGGGACGCTGAAGGTGTTCCGCACCTCCACCGTGGCGATAACATCCTCCCTGGTAAAGGGCTTGAGCATCCCCTCCATAGCCTGCTTTATCTCTTCTACGGCCCTGTAGATCACGTTGTAGCGGCGAATATCCACCTTTTCCTGATCCGCCAGGGCCCGTGCCTTGGCGACAGGCCGTACGTTAAAGCCGATGATGATGGCGTTACTGGCGGCGGCCAGATCGACATCCCCTTCGTTGATGGCGCCGGGCAGGGCCTGGATGACATGAAGCCGTACCTCTTTAGTGGAAAGTTCTTCCAGGCTGGACCGCAGGGCTTCGGCGGAACCCTGAACATCCGACTTGATGATAACCTTGAGTTCCTGAATGGCCCCCTCGTTAATGGTTTCCTGCAAATTGTCCAGGGTTATCTTTTTAACGTTCTTGGCGTCTTCAAAGCGTTTTAGTTCCTGCCGTTTGCTGGAAAAGCCCCGTGCGATTTTCTCGTCGTTCACCACCTGCAGGGGGTCCCCGGCGTTGGGGATACCCTCAAAACCCAGGACCTCTACGGGCATGGAGGGGCTGGCCTTCTCCATTTTGTTTCCCTTGTCGTCGAAAATGGCCCGTACCTTGCCGGGCCAAACCCCCGCCACAAAGGAGTCCCCCACCGCTAGCGTACCCTTCTCCACAAGAATGGTAGCCACAATACCGCGTCCGTGATCGATTCGGGACTCCAGCACCTTCCCTTCGGCGCTGCGGTCGTAATTGGCCTTGAGGTTCAGCAGTTCCGCCTGCAGCAGTATCGCCTCAATAAGTTTGTCGATGCCCTTGTTCTGCAGGGCCGAAATCTCCACAAACATCGTCTGCCCGCCCCAGTCTTCGGGCATTAGTCCGATATCCGAAAGCTGGCTTTTAACCCGGTCGGGATTCGCCTCCGGTTTATCGATCTTGTTTACGGCCACAATAATGGGGACATCCGCCTCTTTCGCGTGGTTAATGGCCTCGACGGTCTGGGGCATGACGCCGTCATCGGCGGCCACCACCAGCACTACGATATCCGTTACCTGCGCGCCCCGTGCCCGCATACGGGTGAATGCCTCATGGCCGGGGGTATCCAGAAACGTGATGTTGCCGTGATCCGTAGCGACCATGTAGGCGCCGATATGCTGGGTGATCCCCCCGAATTCGCCGGAGACCACATCGGTACTGCGGATGACATCCAGAAGTTTAGTCTTTCCGTGATCAACATGACCCATTATCGTAACTACCGGCGGCCGGGGTTTCAGTTCCGCCCCTGCGTCGGAGATAGTTTCTATCTGGGTTTCATCGTACAGGCTGATGATCTTTACATCTGTACCGTACTCACCGGCCAGGATGGTCGCCGCATCCGCGTCTATCTGCTGGTTGATGGTAACCATCATCCCCATAGCCATGAGTTTCTGGATCAGATCCGAGGCTTTAAGGTTCATCTTGCGGGCAAGTTCGGAAACCGACACGCCTTCCATGATCTCAATGGACTTGGGCACCGGGTTGGCGATATGGGTGATCTTTTTCTTGGTCTGGAGGAGCTTCTCCTCCATTTCCAGTTCTTTCTCTTTCCGCGTGTAAACCGGTTTTTTTGCCTTAAATGTCCGCTTGGCCGCGGTTTTTGTTTCGGGGATGGGGGCGGTGGAACCACCGGGGCGGCCGGGAGCGCCGGGACGCTGACCCGCAAACGGGGGCTTGTTGAAACCGCCGGGGCGCTGACCCGCAAACGGGGGCCTGTTGAAACCACCGGGGCGCTGGCCCGCGCCGGGGGGGCCGAAACGGCCCGGAGGACGAGGACCGGAAGGCGGCGGGGTTACATGGCCCGGTCCGCCAAAACCGGGACGATCATGGCCAACGGGACGGCCCCCTACCCTGCCGGCGGCCCCCGCAGGACGGCCGGTAAAGCCGGGACGGTTTCCATCATCGCGGCGGCCCACAGGACGGCCCCCCACCCTGCCGGCGGCCCCCGCAGGGCGCGCCGTTATCGTGAAGCCCCCGGCCGGCTTTTGGGGCCGGCCTTCCCCGGCGCCGGATTTGGCGGCGTCATGTCTGACCGGATCGTGTTTGTTCCTGGCGTCGCCATTTCTGGCGTCGCCACTCCTGGCGTCGCCATTTCTGGCGTCGCCATTTCTGGCGGTATCAGTTTTGACGGCCTCAGAGACGACAGCCTCAGTCCCGGCAAGGTCATGCGTAGGGGTCTCCGCTTTGGCGTCGCCATTCCTGGCATCGCCATTTCTGGTGTCGCCAATTTTGGCGGCCCCAGAGACGACAGCCTCAGTCCCGGCAAGGTCATGCGTAGGGGCCTCAGCTTTGGCATCGCCACTCCTGGCATCGCCACTCCTGGCATCGCCACTCCTGGCATCGCCACTCCTGGCGTCGCCAATTTTGACGGCCTCAGAGACGACAGCCTCAGTCCCGGCAAGGTCATGCGTAGGGGCCTCAGCTTTGACATCGCCATTCCTGGCGTCGCCATTTCTGGCGTCGCCATTTCTGACGGCGTCAGTTTTGACGGCAGCAGAAGTATCGGCGCCGCCCGTGGCGGATTTCGCGGTACGGTTACTATCTTCTCCGCCGGCGCCGGCAAGTCCGGTTACAGGATATTCGGAAACCGGGGACAGGGCGGGACTTGTGGCCGGTTTCTGTTTATCAGCGGCGCCGTCTTCGGACACTGTCCTGGCAACAGGGGCAGCCGGATGAACCACCACCTTTGGTTGAGGTTTTTTAACCGTGCCGGGCCTCTGGGGGGGTTTCTTCTTAACTACGATGATCTTGCGCGCAGGCGCCTCCCCCCCGGCATTCCGCTGATTCCCCCCGCCGGGAGCGGCCCGCGACGAACCGTCTCCCTCGCTTTGAGTACGTTTAATAAGTTCCGCCTTTGGTTTCCGGGTATTCTCCATTTCCTCAGCCATATTCCACCTTTTACTCATGTTCCCTTACAGCCCGCATCTGGACAGGCCGGTTTATTCCTCATCTTCCTCGTATTCAAAACTCAAGCCAATACCACAATTCGGACAGACGGTCATATCTACGGTTATCTTAGCCCCACATTCAGGACATTCATACTCCTCCAATCCGGTCTCATCTTCCTCTTCCTCTTCGGAAACCTCAAGAACTTCCCCCTCTTCCTGCTCAGGAACATCCTCTTCCTCGACAATTTCCACGTTCTCCTCGATGAGTCTTCGTAACGCATCGAACTGCTCCACGCTGACTCCCTCGAATTCCTCAAGCTGGACCGGCGTAAGGGCAAGGAAATCCTCGATAAACTCCACATTACCCTTTTTAAGG
Source organism: Treponema sp. (assembly GCA_031278715.1). Taxonomy (GTDB): domain Bacteria; phylum Spirochaetota; class Spirochaetia; order Treponematales; family Breznakiellaceae; genus JAISFT01. Next base: position 16,946 of record JAITJW010000189.1, read on the forward strand.
GCCTCCACTACCGCCTGATTAACGCCGGGAAGCTCGGCAATGCGGGAGAATTCTTCCTCGTACTCCTCCGCGTCCCCAAACAGCTCGGAAACCGCCCGCCGGGACTCCGCGGCAATATCCATCTCCGCAAATTGGGCATCGGTTTTTACGTCGATGCTCCAGTCCACCAGCCGGTTGGCAAGCCGGACATTGAGTCCCTGTTTACCGATAGCCAGGGAAAGCTGAGTATCGTTGACTACCGCCAGGGCCTGGTGCTTTCCCTCGTCCAGGATGATCACATCCCGTACCTCCGCGGGGGACAGGGCGTTCTTGATAAAGCGCCGGGGGTCCGGATCGTATTTAAGAATGTCGATCTTTTCCCCCTCCAGTTCCCGGATAACCGCCTGGATCCGTACCCCTTTGAGCCCCACACAGGCCCCCACGGGGTCTACATCCTCCCGGTTGGAGTAGACCGCCAGCTTGGTCCGGTAGCCCGCCTCCCGGACGATCTTGTGAATCTCCACGGTCTTGTCGTAGACCTCCGGTACCTCCAGCTCAAAGATGGCCCGGACAAAATCCGTATCGGTCCGGGACAGAACCACCTGAAAACCGGACGCGGTCTTGTTCACCTAGGTGATCAGGGCCTTAATGCGGTCGTTAACATGGTAAGTCTCCCGCGGAGACTGAAACTTCCTGGGCAGAATACCCTCGATCTTGCCCAGATCTACGTAGATATTACCATTCCGCTCCCGCTGATAATACCCGATAATGATCTCCCCCACCTTGTCCCGGAATTCCGAATAGAGGGTGTCTTTTTGTATCTCCCGGATGGACTGATGGGCGGTTTGCTTGGCGCTCTGCACCGCCCCGCGGTCAAAATCCTTGGGGTCCACCTCGATAAGTATTTCATCCCCCACCTCCGCATCCGGGTTCAGTTCCCGTGCTTCTTCAATATCGATCTCCGAAGCCGGATCGTACACACCGTCAACTATCTGCTTTTGGGCGTAAATTGATACTTCCCGGTTGTCATCACTAAAACGGACTATAGCGTTGTCGGCACTGCCGAAACGACGTTTATAGGCGGCCATGAGGGTATTTTCTATGGTTTTGAGGATAAGTTCCTCTGATATTCCCCGATCCTGACTGATCTGGCGGATCGCATCGGACATATCTGTTGCCACTTTGGTACCTCCCAACAATAAAAAAAGGGCTGTTTGAAACGCCCTGTTTTTTCTGGAATCTCAACTGTCAAGGCTACTGTAAAGAGCCTAGGGCTTTATGTCAAGTCCTGGTAGGACAGTCCCCAAGGGTGTCAGACACCTTTTCGGGGCCTGTCCCCGCAAGGGTGTCTGACACCTTTTCAGGGGCCTTGCTTTTTTACTCATAGCCTAGTATAGTCTATATCGAGGCTTTTCCAAAACTTCAGTTTTTGGGAAAGCAAGCTTAGATTTAGAGAAAAAAGCGGACTTTTGGCCGCTTTTTCCAAAGCCATTCCCAAAACTAACCGAGTTTTGGGAATGGCTCTATCATCTCCATTTTGGCCCGCCGAGGCCTTCCGGGGATAAGGGGTGGATTGTGCCATGTGCGCGGGAATGACCGGCAGAGCTCCTTCACTTGAAAGCTCCACGTCTGATTCATCGAATTTTTTGATAAATTCCCCAACAGGCCAAACGGCGTTAGGTTGTACTAACGTTAGAATGCCGGGCGCGGGGGCCGCGGGGGGGGCCGCGGCGGGGCCCGGCGGTGGGGGCTGGAGG
>JAITJW010000003.1 GCA_031278715.1 Treponema sp.
GCCTGTTACCGGAAGGCGGCTGTCGTGTAATGGGCCGCCGTTCGGCCCCCCTGCGGCCGGGCCAAGGTCCCGGCCTACCCCCCTGCCAAGCGCCTGCGGCGCAATAGGCAATTGATAATGAATACATCTTTTTTCCCCTTTTTTCAAGGCGGTGTCAGTCACCTTTTTTCGGGGCCGGTAACAGTCTGACATACGACACGGATTAAACCGGTATAGTCAACCAGCCCGGAAAGACCGTGCCGGATGTAATACGCACCGGAAACTTTCCATATCCCCCGCAGCCTGTACCAAACCGGCCTTGACAGGGTTTTGGTCTATATATTCCCCGGTACAACAGCAGTTAACCGGCGCCCACGGCGATGAGGTATTGTGCAGGGTCAAACGCCCGGCGCCTTGCTCAAACTAAAACGCGGGATAACTCCGAAGAAATTTAACCACGATGAACCAAAGGTTCGTTGCGCTTATCCTCTTAGCCATACTTTTAGCATAATCAGGGTAATAGTTATATTTTTTAAATTTTTTTGTAAAAAACACTTGACTCTTTTGTTATATTGAGCTAACATGAAATTGGGTTTGCCGCTACCTCTCTCGGCAGATTCATACATTCCTTTGAATATCGGCCATATTCATCGGATTTCGGACATTATTGGCCGGCTCTCCATTCTTACCGGGGGTGCCGTACACCTGCGTCGCATGGCGGTACGTCATTCCCGGTATTTTTTGCCCGTTCTTCCGCCGTCCGTAGCCCTCTTATCCTGCGATTCAGTCCAATGAAGGTACTAATACAGATGACAGCAGACCAGGCGGCCGCCCAGATCTTTGGCTTGGGGGGGCGTTTTTTCGCATACAGGCATGGCGCGGCGGCAGCGGGGGTGGAAGCTGCAACCCTCGGGCGGGGACGCGGGGTCAGGCACCTCCCCGATGACCGGCGGGCGGCTTTTCTGCCGGGCAAGGCGCGGGTTTTGGGCGGGAACCGCCTCGAGCAGGGTTTGTGTGTAGGGGTGCAGGGCGCCGGAAATTTCCGCGCCAGGGCATAGTTCCACAATCCGGCCCAGGTACATCACAGCTACCCGGTCAGAAACAAGGCGTACCACGGAAAGGTCATGCGTGATAAAAATATAGGCACAGCCAAGTTCCTTTTGAAAGTCCAGCAGTAAGTTGATGATTTGGGATCGTATCGACAGATCCAGGGCGGAAACAGGCTCGTCACACACAACAAGACCGGGATTTGTAACGAGCGCGCGGGCAACGCCGATACGCTGGCACTGGCCCCCGGAAAATTCCCGGGGATAGCGGCCAAGCGCGTCGCGGGGAAGCCCAACCTGTTCCAGAATCGCCTCGGCACGGAGAAGCCGTTCCCCGTTACTGCCGCCAATTCCGTTGCCGGTAAGCGGTTCCATCAGTATATCCCGAATGGTCATCCGGGGATCAAGCGAGGAAAGGGGATCCTGGAAGATCATCTGCATTCTTTTACGGTAGGGCCGCATTTCGCGCCGGGAAAGATGGGTAATGTCATTCCCTTCAAAGAAAATTTGTCCGCCTGTTGGTTCGTAGATTCGCAGAATACTCCGGGCCAGGGTCGATTTACCACAACCGGACTCCCCGGCAAGGCCGAGGATCTCTCCCGGCTGTACGGAAAAACTCACCCCGTCTACGGCTTTAACCACGGTGTCTCCACTGCCCTTCCGGTAGAAGTACTGCTTCAGCATATTGACGCTGAGGATTGCGGAAGCAGGGCCGGATCCCCGGAGAAGGGGGGCCTCGTTTTGGGCCGGCATCGACCCTACCCGTTTTTCCGTCGCCGCTGTTCACGGCGGGCCGCGACGATGATGAGGATCACGAAGATGAGGAATACCAAAGACATCCCGATAACAAGGGCAAGATTCAGCGGGGAAACCGGCGTTACCGGAGTTTCGCTGTCCGGGGAATAGTTGGGACCGGCTACCACCGCCACAGGGCGGCTCAGTATAAAAACGGAACAAACCAGAATGGAGAGAAGTGCTAAAGCAAAGGCGATGATGGCAGCCCTACGGACAGCCGGCTCGGATTTTCCGGATACGATAAAGTAAAAGATTCCCGCTATAGCCAGTACCGGCAAGGAAAATAAAAAGATCGGCATACTCTTTAATCGGTATTTTTACAGCAGAATTTACCCACGGTATATTACACTTACGCGGATTCCCAATACAAAAAAAGTCAGGCGGGAGGGCTATTCCACCTTGAACTTTGACACCTCCCTTACCAGAATCTCAATGTTCTCTTTGTTTTCCCCGCTGATAGTGTTAACCCGGGTTACCGCCACGTTGATCTGATCCGCTCCGGTAGCCATCTCGTTCATCCCGTTGGTGATCTCCTGGGTTGCCATTTCCAGGTTCTTGCTTTCCTGTATCACCTGCCTGCTCCCCTCAAGCATCTCCTCGGAACCGCTTTTGACCATCCCGGTCGCCTCGTTCAACCGCCCTATAGCCTCCAGTATCTGCTTGCTCCCCGCGCTCTGTTCCTCCATGGCGTTCCGAATGTTCTCTTCCTGATCCGATACGGTCTTTATCCCCCCGTCTATGGCCTCAAATTTGTTCAGCACACTGTCGGTAGATTTGGTTATCTTGTCGATGGAATCCTTTATCTTCTTGAGTACCGTGGAGATAGTCTTAGACTGTTCCCCGGAATTTTCCGCCAGCTTCCGTATCTCATCGGCCACCACAGCGAACCCCTTCCCCGCTTCCCCGGCATGGGCCGCTTCTATGGCGGCGTTCATGGACAGCAGATTCGTCTGGCTGGCGATGTTTTCCATCACCGCGTTGATCTCCAAAAGCCCCTCGGACTCCCGGGCGATCTCCTGAATGTCCGTTGCCACGTCCCTCAGCCCCGTGCGTCCCACCTCGGAAGCGTCGATTAGGTCTTTCACGTTATCGCTGTTTTTGATCAAGGTCTGGGTAACGGACTGGATGTTAGCCAGCATCTGTTCAATGGCGCTGGAGGACTGGGCGACGCTTTCGCTCTGGCGGTCCACATGTCCGGTAAGTTTATCGATGTTGATGGTGATCTGTTCCATGGTCGCGTTGGTTTCCGTTACCGACGCGGACTG
>JAITJW010000049.1 GCA_031278715.1 Treponema sp.
ATAGTGAGTCCTGGTGTACGGCAGTACACCTTAAAGGCCGGTTTGTATGTGATAGTGCAGACAGGGGACACGGTAAAGATAGACATACCCGATGGGTTTGTAGCCCGGCAGTGGTAGTAGCCTGTTGCCTGTGGAACGGGGGAGGAGTGTATGCACAAAGTTTTGGAAGAACTGGGGACAATCGGGATTATCCCGGTTATTAAAATTGACGATCCTGCCGGCGCGGTTCCCCTGGCAAAGGCCCTGGCCGCCGGAGGTATCCCCTGCGCGGAAGTAACCTTCCGTACCGCCCAGGGGGAGGAGGCGATCCGCCGGATCAGCGCCGGGGCAAGCGAAATCCTGGTAGGCGCGGGGACCGTACTCACGACCGATCAGGCGGACCGGGCCATCAGGGCGGGGGCCCAATTCATCGTCAGCCCGGGTTACAATCCCAAGATAGTGAAGTACTGCCTGGAACGGGGAATCCCCATCGCGCCCGGCTGTTCCACCCCCTCGGACTTTGAGCAGGCCCTTGAAGCGGGGCTGGAAGTCGTCAAGTTCTTCCCCGCCGAACAATCCGGCGGTATCGGCTATATCAATGCCGTGGCGGCCCCCTATACCGGCCTAAAATTCATCCCCACCGGGGGGATCAATGCCGGCAATATCGGCGCCTACATAGCCTGCGACCGGGTCCTCGCCTGCGGCGGTACCTGGATGGTAAGCCCGGACCTGCTTAAGGCCGGCGACTTCGCCGGGATCAGCGCCCTTTCACGGGAGGCAGTCTTTGCCATGTTCGGCTTTACGGTGGTTCATATCGGACTCAACGCCGGGTCCGAAGACGCTGCCCGGCAGGGGGCGGCCCTTATCAACACGCTCTTCGGCTTTCCCGTCAGCGAGGGGAACAGCTCGATCTTTGCCGGCCCCTGCCTTGAACTGATGAAATCCGCCGGGGCCAGAGGGCATATCGCCATCGCCACCACTACCATAGTCCGGGCCAAGGCCTACCTGGAACGGCGGGGCGTCGTCTTCGATCCCGCCTCGATCAAGACAAGCGCCGGGGGGAACCTGAATGTGATCTTTGCCAGGGACGAGATTCTTGGTTTTGCCTGGCACCTGATCCAGAAGAAGTAGGGCCCGCTTATTTCCGGGCCGTAAGGAGGAAGCTCTTCCAGTTCCAGGTTAGCGGTCCCTGTTTGACAAGTTCCCTCATCGTGTTTTCAAGAAGGGAAAAATCCCTGTCCCCCAGCCTTTTTTTGATAAAGCCGCCCCAGCGGGAATGTTCACTGTTAAACCACAGACCCAGATCCGCCGTGCCGATAAGCCGTTCTTCTTTTTGTTCGACAATTCGGGATTCGGTTTCAAACCCCGCCCCCTTAAAGGCCGCCTCCAGGGCGCCGCTGTCCCAGAACCCGGCCCCGTTAAAAAAAGCCTCCTCCGCTTCCCGCAGTTTTTCCGCAAGCCCCTGGTCCGTAACAAAGCGGGATATCCGCTCCCCCAGCCGCGGAGGGGATTGCAGCACCACGGCGTTCCCCCCCGCGGCCAGAAGCCGGAAGGCCCGTTCAGCGAATTCCCTGAACAGATCCTCCGCATTGGTCCCCCCGCGCCGCCAGGGTTCACGGGCAAGGATATGGTCGTAGACCGGACAGCCGAACCACTGTTCCGCCTCTTCCGGTCCGGGAAGCCCCGTTCCCTCTCCACCCTCCCCGTCCGGGGCCACGGCGATCCGGGGCTGTTCCTCCTCGTCCAGGGTTGCGGCATAGCGGAGCAGGGTTTCACGGGCGCTTTCGGAGCCCACAAGACAGGCGCAGAGCCCTTCCGGACAGCGGCGCAGGCTTTCCCACAGTAAAAGCCCGTCGTCCCCACGGGCAATAAGGAGCCGGTCGTGGCGGTTCATCGCCGCCGCCCCCAGAATACGCTCCCGGTCGGCCAGCAAAAGGCCACTCCGCCCCGACTCAAGCCGTTTGAACCAGCCTTCCCGGCCCTTTGAGGCCGCGGACCAGGTAAGAACCTCCGCGTCCCCGGTCCGCCCGGCATCGCCCAGGACAATGGCGGCCTGCAGTTCCCGCTTCCGCAAAACCTCCTCCCGGATCTTCCCCTCGTAGCCCATAGAGCTGGGCATGTAGAACAGCTTCCCCACAAGGCTTGAGGGCAGGTACTGCTGGGCGGCCCAGTGGTCCCGGTAGGCGTGGGGGTAGATGTAACCCTCCCCGTGGCCAAAACTCTCCCCGTCCCGACTGGCGTCCCGCAGATGCTTGGGCACCTCCGCGTTCTCCCGCTCAACCTCCTTCATCACATCAAAGAAGTTAAGGGCGGAATTGGACTTGGGCGCGGTGGCAAGGTAGAGGCAGGCTTCAATCAGGGGGAAATTCCCCTCAGGAAAACCGATACGGTCGAACGCCTGGGCGCAGGCCATGACCACGCCGATGGCGTTAGGATCCGCCAGACCCACGTCTTCCCCGGCCAGGATGATCATCCGGCGGAAGATAAAGTCCGGGTCTTCCCCGGCGCGGATCATCTTGGCAAGCCAGTACAGGGCCCCATCCGGGTCACTACCCCGGACACTCTTGATAAAGGCGCTGATCGTGTCAAAGTGGTAGTCCCCATCCCGGTCGTAGAGCAGGGCCCGGCGCTGTATGCTCTCCGCCGCCGCTTCAAGAGAAACCCGGATCTCCGCCCCCGGCGGCGGCGGCCAGCCCTGAGCCTCTCCAGCCCCCGGATTCCAGACACTGGTTTCCACCGCCAGCTCTACCGCATTAAGCAGACTCCGGGCGTCCCCGCCTGAAACCTCCACCAGGTGTTCCAGGGCCCCCTCCTCAACGATCACCTTCCAGCGACCGTAACCCCGTTCCCGGTCAGCCAGACAGCGGCGGGCGGTTTCCATAAGATTTTCAGGGCTCAGGGGTTTAAGCTGAAACACACGGCTACGGCTTACCAAGGCCCGGTTCACCTCGAAAAACGGATTTTCCGTCGTGGCCCCCACCAGGATCACCGTGCCGTTCTCCACCCAGGGGAGCAGCGCGTCCTGCTGGGCCTTGTTCCAGCGGTGGACCTCGTCCACAAAGAGGATAGTCCGGCGGTCGTAGAGCCGCCGCCGCTCGTCGGCGCGGTCAATAGCCTCCCGTATGTCCTTGATGCCCGTCAGCACCGCGTTAAGACTTTCAAAAGAGGCCCTCGTGGTATTGGCAATAACCCGTGCCAGACTGGTCTTCCCCGTGCCGGGAGGACCGTAAAAGATAAGTGAGGAAAGCCGGTCCGCCTGTATCGCCCGCCGCAGCAACCTGCCGGGACCGACAATATGGTCCTGCCCGATAATGTCTTCGAGGGTTTGGGGCCGCATCCGGTCCGCCAGGGGACCCTCCCCCGCAGGGGTTTTGGCGCTAAACAGGTCGCCCATAGCAACGCCCGGCGCGTTTCCCGCCGGGCCGGGGAACGGTCATTCCTCAGCGTTCCACTGGTAAACGCCGCTCCGACTCCGGTAGGACCAGAGACCCCCATCGGTGTTGTCCTCAGCGGTCCCCCGCCCCTGCACCGATGCAAAAAGAGTCGTATCGTCGGGGTCAACATCCTTCGGGGCCTGGAAGATAGCGTTCACGGGCTTGGGCTCTATGGTGTCCAGGTAGCGCTTGTTGTCATCTACCGTACTGGGCGCCGTGCCCGGCACCTTCATCGTTACGGTTGCCGGTAAAGCCCCCGAAGAAAGAACAAGTTCCCGGTAACCATAGGTAGAATTGGTGGAAGAAATGGAACTGGTTGCCGCCACTAACAGGGTATAGGTCCCATCGGTCCACACCGCCGCCGCCCCGGAGAGGTTGATACCGGCATTTCCCTTCCCGGTGGCAGTCCCCCCGGAAATCGTGTACAGATCACCGTTGCCGCAGAGGGCGATTATCTCTGTGGAAGTGTTGATCATCCCCGTTATTTTCAAGCCCGAAGTACCGGAAACCGGGGAACCTGAACTCAGGTACACCCCGTCCCCCTCGGTGGAAAAATAATGGTTAGTACCGTCGGCCGCCGCGCCGGTCAAAAGACCGGTCCCGGAGACCAGCAAGGTCAAGTCGCCGCCAGTTGTATGAAACACCGCGTAACCGCCGGAGGAATTGTTCCTGGCCCCCACGTAGAGATTGCTACTTACGGGTTTCCCCTCAGCATCACAGTCCCCGTAGATAGCCTGAAACCGGGAGTAGCCCTGGTTATCGGAGGCAAAACCAACCTTGTCCCACGATGAACTTCCCTGCCCCAAACGGTACAAGTCCGGCGAATCCACATTGACCAGCGCGTACAGGAACGTATCGGTTGCCGCCAGGTCGAATATCTTCCCCGGTGGCTGGGGAATATCCCCCTCGTCCCAGACCGCCTTTCCGCTGCTGTTTGTGGCGTAACGGTGCAGGGAGGAATCGGCCACGTACATCCCCCACTCGGGAGTAACTGAATTTGAACGGTTAAACAGCACCATCTTCGTGGGCACCCCCTTAATCCGGGGTTCCCGCGGCGTTACCTCACGGGAGATCATGTCGAATATGGGAGCCTGGTCGCAGGCAAACAACAGCAGGGCCGCGGCGCCGCAGGCCAGCAGTTTGTTGCGCTTCGCGCATAAAAGCTCCAAAAATCGCCCATCAGTCGATTTTCTACCCTGCACACTGCCAAAGCAACCCATAAATCGTGGCTTTTGCGGCACAAAGTGACACAAAAACCTACCCGTACAACAGGCTGCCAAGCGCCCCCCCCACCTTTTGACAATCCCAAAGGGCCGTGTATGTTCGGAACCGGTAAATTTCATGCTTTGCCTCGGTTAAAAATGGTAACGGACCGCCAGAGTCGCCTCAAAAAAATGGCCGTGAACCGACTCATCGGAATTTTCGGTTATCTGAGGTATCCACCACCACGCGGTATGTAGGCCGACGGACCAGTCGGGGTTAATGCGGAAAAAACCCGATGCCCTCGGTTTCAAAAAGAAACTCAGGTAGCTGTAACTCTTGGAAGTCCGCAACTGCTGGGGGGCTATCCCCAGCCCCAGCGACAGGGGAAATTCAAAACGGTTGTACACGAACTGGTACCCCGCCCTGAGGTTAAAGGGGACAATAATAAGCATGTGCCTGCCCAGTGTGGGTGCAAACATACCAAGAAGCTCCCCGCCCACAAAGAAATGGGACCCCAAAAAGTAGTCGTAAGAAAGGGAACCCGCGCCCCCAACCGTCATATTGTGGGGAATAGTCCCCCCACCCGGCCTGGCAAACGCCACAGGCACCACAATCCCCACGGAAAGACCAAACGTCTGATCCCCCTGGGAGTAGAGAGTCGGCATAAAACCGGACCAGTCATCCTCTACCGGTACCCCCCCCTCTTCCGGGGCGTCCTGGGCCCCCAGCGGACTTAAAACCCCCGCCAGCAGCACCACGCACAAAAACGGCACAAACCATAGAGGCTTTCCCAAACTTTTCCCAATGTACGTAAACAACCCCGTTCTCCCGGGCCATTCTGCCCCTGTTAACACCATACTACTATATACTCCCAAGCGGCCTTAGCCGCAAGTATACCCGTTAATCCCGCCGGATTGTAGGACCGATCCCGCCAACCCCGTGAAATACAACAATTCGCCGCTCTCAAGAGTTACTTTGTTATGGTAGTCCGACCATAATGAGTCTGCATTGATGACCAGGCTGCCAGTATCCCGACTAGATCTGTCCATGTCTACATTATGGACAGGCTGCTAGTTAGCCCCCAGCTTCAGGTACTCAAGCAGTACCGGATACCGGGTTAAAAGGTCCCCGTAGGCGGCAAGCTCGTCCAGACGGAACCGGGAATCGATCTGCCGCTCCGCACGACCGTCCGTTGCCGCCAGAATATATTCACGCTGCTTGTCCAAATAATCGGTATAAAGCTGACGCAACTGAGAGTAAAGCCGGAAGTCAGGAAAACGAATCACCGGAATACGACAGGAAAAGTCCCGGATCACGGGAAAATTCGACAGAACCTCCCCCTCCAGCTTCACAGCAGACCCCGTTTCCAGAATACCCCGCAGTTCCCCCTCGTCCCCTTCCAGACTTTCCAGACGCCGCAGAATAAACCCCTCAATATCCTCACCCAGAGAAACAACACGGGCCTCCAGTTCTTCCTGATTCTGAATATCCCATTCCCCGATCAGCGGAATAAGAGAGCCCGCATCAAGAGAAAAAGACACAACAGCCTCCAACTCGTAACTAAAATCCACATCCACCGAGGCAAAAGCCGCATACACATCCGCCGAAGGAAGAACCCCGCGATGACTTATCCGCCGCTCCACCCACGGCAGCCGGTAAACCTCAATCTTGACATTGGAAGGGATAAGCTTGAACCAGACCCAGCGGAATTCCCCCTCCCGGATCGGTAACCCGTCAATACCGTGAGTCTTCGAACGCAGCACCCCGTAAGAACCCGGCGGAACCTTAAGCTGAACCCAGCCCAAAAAGAACCCCGCCCCACCCAACACCACCAGGATAAAGAACACAATAAAAAATTTCCGCATCATTGCCATCCCGAACTACCAGCCGCAGGAACCCCAAAAACCGGCCCACCCGGACCCCTTTGATGGACACAACCCGCGTACTTCTCCTACAATACTATCACGGAGTATCAGGAATGAACAAATCCCCTGCGGAAAAAAGCCGGACCGGGGAACGGCCAGGTAAAAAACCCGGCCCCCTCTTGCTTTTGCTCAACGGGGCCGTCCTGCTGTGCTTCCTGTTTTGCGCCGTAACCCTCATCCTGTACACCCTGGCCGCCCGCCGCGAAGACGAAGACACCGTCCTCCTTACCCTTATCCAGTGGACCGTGTACGGCGGCGTCGCCCTTGCCATCCTGTCCCTCTACCGGTTTTTTGCCGGCCTTTGGTTTTCCCTGCGCTGCCGCCGGCCCCTGCTCCTCGTAAGCTCCCTGGGCTTCCTCATCCTCGGCCTCCTGGGAGCCATCATCGCCACCGCCCTCACCCTTATCCGGTCTTTAGCCGGGGGGAACACCTAATCCGGGTACGGATAAGGGGGGGCCTGCTACCACGACCAATTACCCCGTAGCCGCGCCTATGGCGCAAATCGCTCTGGCCCCCCCTCGCTCCACAACCATGCCAGCATGGTTGTTCCGCTACCCCCTGAGGCGGGAAGGCCGGGACCGTATTTTTGGCGTTTTTGAGTATTCTCCGCCGGTTTGTTGCGCTTCACACTTAAAACCCCAAGACCCTGCAAACTCGACAGGACGACGTAAGAAGCGCCGTTGTTCCATCGGCCCTTCTGCGTTACAATTGTTCCATGCGCCGCTTCAATACCACCGGCCTGTGCGTGCCGGATCAGGATTACATGGTCGATATATCCGCCAAGATCCACCTT
>JAITJW010000056.1 GCA_031278715.1 Treponema sp.
GAAAAACAGTACCCCCTCAATGGTTCTGTCGATTTTATAACTGAAATTGAACGGGCGCTTTCGTTTAACCGGCCCGTCCTCTGTACCGAATGTTTGGCGCGGACATGGCCCCACGGGAACACATTTGAGTTGTTCTTGCCGTATTTTGCAAAATACCACATCGGTTTTTATTTTTGGGGGCTCTGTGCGGGTTCTGCCCAATATCATTACCCCTGGGGCTGGCCGGAGGGCGCTCCGGAACCTAAAGACTGGTTTCATTGCATACTTTACCCCAACGGAGAAGCATACCGTGAAGAAGAGATAAAGATGCTGCAAAACTTTACATTTGGTCCGGATTTCCTGTAGTACCTGTAGCGCCTATTCCCCATGCAGGCCCGGTTTTACATGGACACGGAGAACGGTGCGGGTACCGATGAATGGACAGGATCAGGCTGCGCCCCGCCTTTCTTGAACGGCGCCATAAAAAAAGCTATAGTTCCTGAATGATGAAAGCGATTGAGCTGGCAAAGGCCTTTGATCCCAGGACTTTTGAGGATGCCATTTACAAACGTTGGCGGGAGAGCGGGGCCTTCAAACCCGGTTCCGGCCGGGGTGTTCACCGGAACGAGACTCCTTACGTAGTGGTAATTCCGCCCCCCAATGTTACGGGGGTCCTTCACCTGGGGCACGGCTTGGTGGTTTCCATCATCGACATCGTGATCCGTTACCACCGTATGCGGGGGGAACCTACCCTGTGGGTGCCGGGTACCGATCACGCCGGTATCGCCACCCAGCATGTGGTGGACAAGCGGCTGCGGGACCGGGGTATAGACCGCCGAGAACTGGGGCGGGAAAAATTTATCGAGGAAACCTGGAAGGTGAAGGAGGAACACCACCGCGTCATTTCCCGGCAGCTTGCCAGGGTAGGCGCTTCCGTGGACTGGGACCGGGAGCGTTTTACCATGGATGAGGGGCTTTCTCAGGCGGTGCGGGAAGTTTTTGTTTCCCTTTACGAGCGGGATCTTCTCTACCGGGGGAACTACCTGGTGAACTGGTGTCCTGCCTGCGGTACCGCCCTGGCCGATGACGAGGTTGAACACGAGGATACGCCGGGAAAGATGTACCATATCCGCTATCCCATCCTGGGGGCCGTTGCGGGCAGTCCCGGTTTCATCGAACTTGCCACCACCAGGCCCGAAACCATGCTGGGGGACACCGCAGTGGCGGTCCACCCGGAGGACCCCCGCTATACCGCCCTGGTGGGTAAACAGGTGGAACTGCCCCTGGCCGGTCGTACTATTCCTGTGGTAGCCGACGCCTATGTGGACCGGGAATTCGGTACCGGCGCGGTAAAAATTACCCCCGCCCACGATCCCAATGACTGGGACCTGGGAAAGCGCCACGATCTCCCGGTGATCAACATCCTTAAACCCGACGGGCGGCTCAATTCGGAGGTCCCGGAGAAGTACCGGGGCATGACGGTTAAGCAGGCGCGGGAGGCGGTGCTGGAAGACCTTAAGGCCGGGGGCTTTTATATCCGGGAGGAAGACATTACCCATGCCGTAGGCCACTGTTACCGCTGTCATACGGTGATCGAACCTTTCCTTTCGGAGCAGTGGTTTGTCAGGATGAAGCCCCTGGCGGAAAAGGCCCTGGCCGCCTGGCGGCGGGGGGAACTTATCTTCTACCCGGCAAAATGGGAAAACACCTATGAACGCTGGCTGGAGAATATCCGGGACTGGTGTGTCAGCCGTCAGCTCTGGTGGGGCCACCGGATTCCCGCCTGGGCCTGTAAGGACTGCGGTAAAACCACTGTGTCCCGGACCGATGTGTCCGAATGTCCCCACTGCCGTTCCAAACACATCGAACAGGACCCGGACGTGCTGGACACCTGGTTTTCCAGCTGGCTCTGGCCCTTCAGTACCCTGGGCTGGGAAAACGGAGACTGCGATACCGGGGACTTTAAGGCTTTTTTCCCCACCACGGCCCTGGTAACCGCCTATGACATTATTTTCTTTTGGGTTTCCCGGATGATCATGGCCTCCCTGGAGTTTACCGGCAAGGTTCCGTTCCGGGACATCTATATCCACGGCCTTATCCGGGACAAACAGGGCCGCAAGATGAGTAAGAGTCTGGGGAACGGCCTGGATCCTCTGGAAGTGGTGGATGAGTTTGGTGCGGACGCCCTGAAGTTTACTATGGCCTTCTTATGTGCCCAGGGGCAGGATATACTTATCGACAAGGAATCTTTCAAACTGGGTTCCAAGTTTGCCAATAAGATCTGGAATGCCAGCCGTTACATCCTGATGAACCTGGAGGGGAGGAATCTGGTCCCCAATCCCGCCCTGCTTCCGGCAGACCGCTGGATATGGTCCCGGCTTAACAGCGCGGCACGGGCCATGACCGAAGCCTTCCTGGTTTACCGTTTTAACGATGCTGCCACCCTTGCCTACGCCTATTTCTGGAACGATTTCTGCGACTGGTATGTGGAAGCCACCAAACTTTCCGTCAAGAACGGCGCCGCCGCGGAGAAGGACCGGGCTACCACCGTGCTGCTGGAGGTTCTTGCCGAATCCCTCCGTCTTCTCCACCCCCTGCTGCCCTTTGTTACCGAGGAGATCTACGGCAAACTCCCCACCACCGGCCCCGGTGAACTCCTTATTACTGCGGCCTACCCTGAATACGCTGAAGAAAAGGCCGATCCCCGTGTAGAGACAGAATTCGACGTACTTAAGGAACTGGTGGTCAGGATACGGACCCTGCGCAGTGAATGTACCATCCCGCCCGACAGGAAACTTACGGTCCTCCTGCGTCCCGGAGACGAGTGCCGGCGGATTGTGGAGTCCCAAGCGGAACTGGTGAAAAGTCTTGCGGGCATCGGGGAACTGGCAATTGAAGCGCCCCCCGCCCCCCCTGTTCCGGCGGATAGCGATTCCGCCGGAACAGGGGGGGCGGGGGGTCTAAGGCCCGCCGGTTCCATCGCCCTGGCCGGGGGCCGCAGCGCCGACGGGACGGATTACGAAGCTTTTGTCTTCATTGCCGGCGCTGCGGACACGGGGGCCTTAAAGCAGAAATTCAGCCGGAACGTGGAAAAAGACCGCAAATTTATCGCGGGCCTGAGGGCAAGGCTGTCAGACGGGAAATTCCTGCAAAACGCTCCGGCGGAACTGGTGGCGGAGGAGAAACTAAAACTGGAAGAGGCCCTGCGGCGGGTCGAAAAGCTGGAGTCGTACATCCGGGACCTGGCTTAGCGGCTTGCTTAGGCTAAAACCATGATAAGAGGAAGGCCGGCAAGATTTAACAACCTGCCAGGGCCAGTCCTCCCCGCCGATGCGGCAAGCCGCTACTTCTCGTTGTAGCTTTTTCCGGTGTCAAACGTCGCCCCCGTGCCCTTTTTGGGTTTTGACGCGTTCCGCCGTTTGTTAAGTTCCTCAAGAAAAAGGTCTTCGTCAAAGGGGATCTTCACCGTGGTTTCCAGCCAACTGGAAAGGTGCAGGGCGTTGGAAAGGGTAAGGCCCTCGATACCTTCTTTCCCCTCCGCCACGAGGGGTTCGCCCCGGAGGATGCGCCCTGCAAAGGCCTTGAGGACTCCCACATGCTGTTCGTTGCTGCCGTCGGTTTCAATTTTTTCTTCAGTTACCTTCAGCGTGTCAAAGCCTCCAACGGCCCGGCGGTTAAAATCCCGTTCATTTTGGTCCAGGCGGTACAGGCGCAGGTTGGCGTTGTCCTCGTTCACGAGCTTCCCCCATTCCAGGGTGATCTCAAAGCGATTGGTACCGGGGGCGTCTGCGGTTGAGGTAATGAAGGTGCCGGTGGCGCCGTTGGGGTACTCCAGGTAGGCGGTTACATCGTCCTCCACTTCGATATCGTGCCATTTTCCGTTGTGGCAGAAGGCCCGTACCGCGCTGGGCATACCGCAGATCCACTGGAAAAGATCCAGGTTGTGGGGACACTGATTCAGCAGTACCCCGCCCCCTTCACCGGACCAGGTGGCCCGCCAGTCCCCGGAGTCGTAGTAAGCCTGGGTCCGGTACCAATTGGTGATAATCCAGCTTGTCCGTTTGATCGCCCCCAGGCTTCCGCTCTGGACCATCTCCCGCATTTTACGGAAGTAACTGTTGGTCCGCTGGTTGAACATCATGGCAAAGACCAGACCGCTTTCTCCGGCAACTTTGTTCATTTCCCGCACCTGTTTGGTGTAGACCCCGGCGGGTTTCTCGCAAAGTACGTGAAGCCCCGCCCCAAATGCCTCTATGGCCAGGGGAGGGTGCTGGTAGTGGGGTACGGCGATAAGCACCGCGTCAACCAGGCCGCTTTTGATAAGCTCTGACCCGTCCTTAAAAACAGGAAAATCGGCGGGCAGGAGGTCCCGCGCCCATTCCCGCCGGGCGGGAAGCCGGTCCGCCACCGCCCCAAGTTCCATACCAGGAATAATCCGGTCAAATACCGTCTTTACATGGCCGCTTCCCATGTTCCCCATACCGATGATACCCAGCTTAACCTTGTCCATACTAACCCCCATCTGTCGGGCCCGCTGCAAACTTTAATGTTTTAAGCAACATTCGTGTTATTATCAGAGGCTTTCCCAAAACTTCAGTTTTTGGGAAAGCAACCTTAGATTCATCATACTATAGCATTTTTCGGCAAGGTCTTGACACTCCCTTCCCGTGTATTGCATCCGGGGGAAAAGCGGTACAGAATAAACAAATGTATAATGTTGTTTCCCTCCGGCTGCGGTTTGTTGTTTTATCTTTTCTTGTGATGCTTTTTCCCCTTCGCAGTGCGGCGCAGGAGAACTTCGTGGAGGGGCGGGGCGAGTACCTGACCCTCAAGGTGGCCGTTATGGGGCCTGGGGACGAGCTGTACTTTTGGTGGGGGCATATCGCCCTGGTTGTCGAGGATTCGCTGAGCGGCCGGTCCTGGTTTTACGATTACGGTATTTTTTCGTTCGACAGTGAGAACTTTTATTTCAATTTCGCTATGGGCCGGCTTTTGTACCGCTGCGGGGTTTCCCCGGCGCAGATGAACTACCGGGCCTATATCATGACCAACCGGGACATTACGCTGTACACGCTGGATCTTCCCCCCGAAACCAGGGAGGAGGTGTGGCGTTTCGCGGAGATCAACGTGCTTCCGG
Organism: Treponema sp.; assembly: GCA_031278715.1. Taxonomy (GTDB): domain Bacteria; phylum Spirochaetota; class Spirochaetia; order Treponematales; family Breznakiellaceae; genus JAISFT01. Next base: position 5,117 of record JAITJW010000056.1, read on the forward strand.
AAAACCGCAATTACTACTACCACCACTTCAAGGATAACTGCGCCACCCGGATTCGGGACATCCTGGATATTGCTACGGGAGGCCAGTTTAAGACAGCCTTCGGCCAGGCCCCCAGCCCTTTCACGCTGCGGCAGCAGGTCAGACGGCATACCTGGTTCAATCCCTTTATGGATTGGTTCCTCAACTTCCTGATGGGACAGGATATTGACGTGCCCATTACCGTCTGGCAGGAGATGTTTCTGCCCCAGGCGATTGGGGATCGTATAGCGGATTTCCCGTACACCGATGTCCGGGGAACCGCGCGGAACCTGGTGTCGGATATTGAGGTGCTAAACCGGGCGTTAAACCGCCCGCCGGTACTGGAACGGCCCCGCCGGCAGTGGATTTGGGAACTGGTCCTGGGCCTTGGCATCGCCGTCCTTTTAGGTATTCTGCGTTTTTTTGTGAAGAAGGGTCCTGGTTTTTTAAGGGTCATTTTGGGCCTGATTCAGGCCCTCCTGGGGCTTTTTTTCGGCGCGGCCGGAACCGTGTTGTTCTTTATGACATTTTTTACTGATCACGATTATACCTGGCACAACATCAACGTTCTCTTTGTTAATCCCCTCTGGTTTGCGGCCCTGGTCTGGGGTATCCGTTTTGCCTGTTCCAACGGACAGCGGGGCTTCGCCCCTGCGGAAAAGGCCGGTGTCCTTCTGAAATGGTTCTGGACCGGCGTGTTTGTCCTGTGTTTGTTAACCATGCCGGTAAAGCTTCTGCCCTTTTTTTACCAGCAGAACCAGGTAACCCAGGCGCTCATCCTGCCCATTGCCTTTGTCCTCGGCTGGTTTCCCGAATGGTTTTTGAACAAACCGGCGAAGCGGCGGGTATAAGCGTGTGATCCCGTGGTTGATATTGTAAGGGTCTTCCCGCGAAAATAAACGTATGAATATGCGTGCGGCGCCGTTTGTCCTCTTTGCCTTATTGGGTTTCCCCTGCGGGGCCCAGAGTCCCCCGGCCATTCCTCCGGAATCCCTTCCGTCTGAGACAGAGGAGAGCTCCGGTATTTTTCCCCTCAGCCTGGTCCTGGAGGCCCTCCAGGGCCAAACGGTCCGCCAGGACCAAACGGGCCGCCAGCTCTTGTATTGGCGGCCGGACTGGCCGCTTGAGATCCCCCCCGACACATTCGCAGTAAGGGGGGCCTCCGTTATTGAGCTGAATCTGGACGTTGAAACTGAAAGCGGAGAAGCTGAAATTCCCGGTTCTACCCTGGGGCAGTACCGCCTGGCCTGGGATTCCCGGGGCCGTCTGACGGATATGCCCCTGGCCTTGCCCGTGGACGGTCCTGCCCAGGACCCCCTGTTCGTCCAGGTCCGCCTCCGTTATGGTGAGGGGGACGGCCTTACGGCTATCGACATTGAGATTCCCCCTCAGGAGCGGTCCCTTTCGATCCGTTTTGAGGCCCCCTATGTTCCGGGGATCCTGCCCCCTGTCAGGCTGGAATACGGGGATCGGTTCTACCATGTTCGTTTTCACGTGGGGATCCATGAAATTACCGAAACCTGGTTTGATCCCTGGGGGATTTTTTCCGCCTATTTTAAGAGCCGGGTGGCAGGCGATGGGACTCTTCCGGACAGGCGGCTAAGCGGTGTAAATAAAGACAGTCCCTGGCGTGTCCTTGGCCTGGAAGGGGCGGAATATACACGGGAGGAATCCGGCGCCTTCAGTCCCGTTAATCCGTTTAAGCTCTCGCTGTTCTACGAAAGCGGGGGGAGTCTTTCGGAAAGTTCCGGGGAATATGGGTCTTTTTCCGCAATCTACGGGAAGGCAGGACGGCCCCTCTACTGGTCCCGTGACTCCCGGACGTTCAGCCTCCAGTGGGACCAGGGGGGGCGTCTTGTTCGGCTGCGCGATCTTACGGACGGCGATCCGCCGGTGGATTTCCGTTATGATTACGAATTCGATGCCCGTGGTAACTGGATACGCAGGCGGGAAACCGCCCTGTTTCGCGCCGGGAACCTGCTCCTGCCCGCCTACAGCCGGGATCTGGTCCGCCGTATCGTTTACGCCGAAGGGGATGGGGAAGGGGAAGGGGATGGCGGTCTCGATTGAATGGCAGGACAAAAAATACGGGGAAATTTTTGACGAGGAACTCCGGGGCCTTGAACGCCGCCGTAGTGGTGATCCCCGCTGTACCGTTGAAGATCTGGAAGGGGTTCTGCGGCACCTGTACGTCATGGACGGCGCGGACTGGTACGGCAGGGGGGATGTTCAGGACATTACGATGGCCGCCACCATTGCCGCCTATGAACACTTTATTACCCAATGGAAAGCGGAAAACGCCTAATTGCCGCCCTCTGTTCGCTTGTTTCTTCCTGCCGGTTCAGGTAAGATAAAAGTGGGGTGTTATATGGAATGGCGGGCAAGTCATATTTTGGTTAAGGACCGGGCCTTGGCGGAGGATCTGTTGCGCCGTGTTAAACAAGGGGCGCCCTTTGAATCCCTGGCGCGGGAGTATTCTACCTGTCCCTCAAAATCCGGCGGGGGGGATTTGGGCTGGTTTGGGCCGGGGAAGATGGTCGCCCCCTTTGAATCGGCGGTTAAACGGCTTTCGCCCGGTTCGGTGGGGGACCTTGTTCAGACTCAGTTTGGATACCATATCGTAAAGTGTACAGGTCGTAAAGAATAACGTATAGTTCGGGGCGGTGTAAGGATTCTTCATGGCGGAGATAAGGACGGATTTCAGGTCGATATTGGGTCTTGATTCGGAGCTGAGCCGTATTCAAGACGTAGACCTGTTGCTGGAACGGATCCTTTTGGAAGCCCGAAAAGTAGTTCGCGCCGATGCGGGTTCGATTTATGTCATAGACCGGGGCAAGGACCAGCAAGGTGCTGAAAAAAAGCTGGTCATCAAATACGCTCAAAACGACACTTCCCAAAAAAGCCTTCCTGCAGGCCGAAAGATGATCTACTCGGTGTTGTCGGTTCCCATCAATGAGAAATCCATATCGGGCTACTGCGCCCTGACCCGGAAGATCATCAATGTGCCCGATATGTACGATATTCCGGCCACCGCTCCCTATTCCTTCAATTCCAGCTATGATCAAATTTCCGGTTACAGAACCATTTCGACGCTTACGATCCCGCTGGTTACCGCGGATTCAAGGCTTTTGGGGGTTATCCAGGTTATCAACTCCAAAGATGAGAACGGAAACGTGATTCCGTTTTCCCAGGAAGATGAGTTCCTGATCACCCATTTCGCCTCAAACGCCACCACCGTCCTGCAGCGGGCCTACGCTACCCGTGCCATGATTCTGCGGATGATAAAAATGTCCGAGCTTCGGGACCCCAAGGAAACCGGAACCCACGTAAACCGGGTGGCGGGCTATGCAGTGGAAATTTACGAGCGGTGGGCCTACCACCACGGCGTAAGCGACATGGATCGGGAGAAAATCCGGGATACCCTGAGGGTAGCCGCGATGCTCCACGATGTGGGGAAGGTGGCAATTTCCGATCTCATCCTGAAAAAACCGGGCCGTTTTACCCAGGACGAATATTTGATCATGCAGCACCATACCCTTTACGGCGCCGGGTTATTTGATGACCCCCAATCGGAGATGGATAGTATCTGCCGGGACATCGCCCTGACCCACCACGAGAACTGGGACGGCACCGGCTACCCCGGCTGGATCGATCCGCTGACCGAAAAGCCCATTAAGATCGATGCCGAGGGGAATGTCCTGGGCAGGGCAGGGGAGGAAATTCCCCTTATGGGCCGCATCGTGGCCCTGGCCGATGTGTACGACGCGCTCTGTTCCAAACGGGTGTACAAGGATCCCTGGCCGGAGGATAAGGTACTCACGGAGATTCGCAGCCTTACGGGTATCAAATTCGATCCTGAACTGGTGGATATTTTTTTTGAGGTACTTCCGAATATCAAACAGATCCAGGCTATGTACCCCGAGGCGGAAGCGGATTTAACTTGACCAGCAGCCGGTCCAGGCTGTTTGCCATCATTCTGATTTCCTTTTTGCCGTACGAGGGGCTCCGCTCCCCGCCCAGGCCCTTATGCGCCAGGTCCACAATAAAATTCCGCAGGGAAAGCCGTTCCCGGATATTCTCCCCGGTGTAGACATTGCCCCGGTCGTCCATGACGGCAAGGTCCCGCTCCACCAAACGCGCCGCCAGGGGTATATCCCTGGTAATGACCAGGTCCCCCGGCCGGGCCAGTTCCACGATGCGGTCGTCCGCTGCCCCCTCCTCCGGCGGGCAAAGTTCCATAATCGCGTCCCCCTGCAGTCCCGGTATGGAACGGTTGGCTACGAAAACCACGGTAAGGCCGCAGCGCTTTGCCGCCCTCATCACCAATTCCCGTGCCACACGGGGACAGGAGTCCGCATCTACGAAGATCTTCATAGGGAAACCCGTTTGTCCGGCCTGGGTCAGTGGCCCACCGGCGCGGGAATGGACGCGGCATAGAGGGTGTACGTTCCCGAAAATACCGGCATGTCCGGCTGTGGGGGGATAAAAGCCGATTCCCCAGGTCCCAGTTCCCAGGAAGCGCCGGTTTCATCGGAAGCCTGGAGGCGGCCTGCAATGACGATAACGATAACCGGGACCTGGATGGGAAAGGGACCTTCAAAATTCCGGATAAGTGAAAGGGAAAATTCCTTACAGGGACTTGGGTAGGTAAAAAAAACGGGGCCCGGCGGCTCTGTTTCGGGGGGCGTTTTCAGCAGTTCCGGCATAAAGGGGTGGAAATACAGGACGTTCATAAGCTCGTTTACGTCCACATGCTTGGAACTGAGGCCGCAGCGGAGTACGTTATCCGAATTGGCCATCAGTTCCACTCCAAAACCGTCCACATAGGCGTGGAGTATCCCGTCGGGAAGGTAGATAGCCTGGCCGCTTTCCAGATGGATCAGGTTGAGGTAGAGGGGGGCCAGTATCCCCGGATCCCCGGGGTAGAGTTCCGCAAGTCGCCGGATCAGGGAGCATGTATCGTCATCGATCCCCCAAGGGATCCTGCTCAGTGTAGAAGCGTAGGCGCTTAGTTCTTTTCTAAGTTCCCTGGACAGATTGAACAGGCCGGCAAGGAAATCCCGCAAGGGCAGCCGCGATCTTCCAGCGGTATTTTCAAGGGAATCCTGCAGGGGAGCCAGGCCATACTGCAGGGAACGCGGGGCCCCGGCAAGGAACGCACTAAGGAGCGCAACGGTGTCGCCCGGAGAACGGAAACCGCAGAGGGCGGTAAAAGGACTAAGGGCGCAGATGATCTCAGGCTTGTGGTTATCGTCCTTGTAGTTCCGTTCCGGAGCGTCAAGATCTATACCCTGCTCGTTTTCCCGCTGCCAGCCCTGCCGGGCCTGTTCCTTACCGGGGTGGGCCTGGATAGACAGGGGCCGGGCCGCGGCAAGGAGCTTAAACAGGAAGGGGAGGCCGCCGAAATTCGCCGCCCCTTCTTTTCCCACATAGCGGGGGGGATCGGCGGCGATAAGCTGTGCCAAGCTCTTTTTCCCGGGCCAGTCTTTTAGCATTGAAGGCGCCGAAGGATGTACACCCATCCAGAGTTCCGCCCAGGGCTCCCCGCCGGGGTTCTCACGGCACAGTAAGCGGGGTATCCAATGGGGGGATCCCCATTCGTAGTGTTTTACCGAATTTTCAAGCAGGTACAGGGCCTGGAGGACCTGCCCGTCTTTTTCAAAGGTTTCATCCAGCCGGGCTATAAGGTTCAATGTCCGCCGCAGTGTTTCTTCTTTTTCCGAAATATCACCGGACTCCTGTTTTAGCTTGTGAAATTCGTCGCAGAGCAGGAAGCCGGTTAGAATGGCAATTTTTAGGGGATCCTTGAGCCCGGTTGTTTTTTGCACATCCAGAACCCTGGCGTAGTATTCGCTGAGCAGTTTTTCCAGATAGGGCCCTTCCTCATCCGCGGTTATCGTAAAGGAAGCGCCAAGAATTTCAAAATGCAGATTACTCTTGGGCATGGCAAACTAAAAAATATCAAGCTCGCCGGAGGCCGAAGCATCCTGAGAATCTTCGAAAGGACCTTCTTCCGCATCTTCCACTCCCTCAGGCTCCAGTCTTTCGATCTCCCCGGTATCCGCAGACACCGGGCCGGCCTCCGGCAGGACGGAAACCGGGGGTGGGGGAGGGCTTTCTTTTTTCCGCTCCGGCGCCCGGTTTTCCCGGTGGGGCGGAAGGCCCGGTTCGGGTGGAAGGGAGGCGATACTTTTTTCTATGGCATCCTCGAATTTGTTCAGCCGATCCAAAGCGGAGAGGATACCCTCTTCGATACGGCCCTGATCTTCCCTGAACTTTTGGATTAGGACCTCAAGTTCATCAATACGCCTTTGATACGAATCAAGCTTCCCCTGGAGTTGGGAATTTTCCCCGGAGATCCGTTCCACATATTCAATGGCCCGGGCCACTTTTGTTTCCAGCAGCTTGACCTGTTCAAGGGTTATCATGGTATGCCCCCTTTAGTCCGCCTAAACCGGCCACTTAACCGGAAACGGCTGGTTTTACCTTTTCTACGATTGCTCTAAAGGCCGCCGTATCCTGGATTGCCAGGTAAGCCAGGGCCTTCCGGTCAATTTTGATCCCCGTCTTTGAAAGGCCATCCACAAGCCGGGAATAAGAAATTCCTTCCGCCCGGCAGGCGGCGTTGATCCTGATGATCCACAGCCGCCGGAAATCGCCTTTCCGGTCCCGCCGGTCCCGATAGGCGTAGAAAAGACCTTTCGTAACGGCGTCTTTTGCGGTTTTGTAATTGGAATGTCTGCGCCCCCAGTAACCTTTGGCCTGTTTCAGGATCTTTTTACGGTGGTTTTTCCGTTTGGCGCCATCTACCGCTCTTGGCATATTCTTCTCCTTATGCTGATAGGGTCGGCAATACTAGCCGTAAGGCAGCAGCCGTTTTTTTATGACGGCTACGTTATCGCTCGACAAAATACCGCTCTGGCGGAGTTTCCGCTTCCGCTTAGCCGACTTTTTGGTGAGGATATGCCTAAGGTTCTGTTTCTTGTACTTAACCTTACCGCTCCCCGTAAATGAGTAACGCTTGGCTGCGCTTTTCTTTGTCTTCATCTTGGGCATATACCGCTCCGTATCTTATTTTTTGGCCTTGGGGCTTACTACCATAGACATAAACCGTCCTTCCATAGCTGGAGATTTATCCATCACATACTCCCCTTCCAGCCGGGCCAGGACATCCTTAAGGACCTCCAGTCCCAATTCCGTGTGGGCAAGTTCACGGCCCCTAAAACGGACTGTTACCTTGACCTTATTACCTTCGCCAAGGAATTCACGTACATGTTTGGATTTGAAATCCAAATCGTGCTCGTCAATTTTTGGCTGCATCCGGATCTCTTTAAGTTTGAGCAATTTCTGCTTTTTCTTGGAATCCCGAACCTTTTTTTCGTTTTCGAATTTGAATTTGCCGTAATCCAAAATCTTGACTACCGGCGGATTGGCCTGAGGGGCCACCTCCACCAAATCAAGGCCCAGACTCTTGGCCATTTCAAGAGCTTCCAGAGTACTGAGAATCCCCTGCTGCTCACCTTCGTCCCGAATGAGGCGTACCTCCCTCACCCGGATTTGTTCGTTTATCCTTAAATCCTTATCCGACAACTGACCTCCTCCGCCCCCACGGGGCAGGGGACAGTAACACTTACTATACCGGAATTATAATATGTTTGTCTACGGGGCTGCTAGGTGTAGAAGAACTGGTACAACATACAAAATACCGGTGCAGCCAGGGCAATGGAATCGATGGTGTCCAGAACCCCGCCCCGGCCTGGAATAAGAACCCCTGAATCTTTGATGCCGGAACTGCGTTTCATGGCGGATTCGGCCAGATCCCCCAGGGCCGCGGCGATGCCGGTAGCCAGGCCCGTCAGAAGCCCCGCCAGTGGAACATAGGGCAGCCGGCTTGATGTAAAGCCCGCAAGAATATCCGCCCCTGCACCGATAAGGATCGACGCGCCGATACCGCCGGCAAAGCCCGCCAAGCTCTTGTTGGGGCTGGCCTTGACGACACCCTTTGTGCCCTTGCCGAACAGGGTACCCGCTGCCCAGGCTGCCGAATCGTTGATAAAGACCATGAGGAGGAAAACCAGAATCACCGTCCCCGCGCGGGGGAACATGGTCATCCGCACCACCCAGGCCATGAATAGGCCCGGGTAGATCAGTACGGAAAAACCTGCGGCGATCCTGGTTGTGTAAGCGGTAAGCTGTTCCGCCGGGCAGAAGATCCGGGACACGAGGAGCCAGAAGGCCCCCAGGGTACACGCCACGGGGAGGATCGGGACCTGCAGGCCAAAACTGGCGGCCGCGGTCAGTGAGGCGGGCCCCAAAATCCCCAGGATCAGCGCCTCCGCCGGGTGAATGACGGCGCCCTTTTTGCCGAGGATGACGGTAAATTCCAGCGCCCCCAGGGCGCTGAACAGGATCACCAGGATGTTGACGGCCAGATGGTTACGGTAGGGGAGAAAAAGAACGACCCCGATGACCAGGGGAAGGCCAACAATAAAGACAAGAAGACGCTGGATCAGCTTTTTCATGTTGTGGAAGCCCCCTCTTTTCCGCTGTGGATACCTCCGTAACGGCGATCCCGCGTCGCGTAGTGGGCCAGGGCCGCTTCCAGGTCTTCGTCTGAAAAATCGGGCCAGAATTTATCGCTGATATAGTACTCCGCGTAGGCCCCCTCCCACAGGAGGAAGTTGCTGATTCGGAATTCGCCGGCGGTTCTGATGATCAGATCCGGGTCCGGCAGATCGGGGTTATCCAGACAGGAATGGAGCAGGGCTTCGGTGAAACCGTTTTCGCTGTCAGCGAGGGAGGCCCGGTTTGCCGCCAGCGCGCGGTTTACCGCGCGGATAATTTCGTCCCGGCCGCCGTAGTTCAGGGCCAGGACGACCTGCAGGCCCTTGAAATTCCGGGTGTCTTCACAGGCGCAGCGCAGTTCTTCCGCAACCTCACGGGGAAGACGGGCGGGATCCCCGGCGTGCCGGATACGGATGCCGTTCTCCCGGTAAAAATCCAGTTCCCCCCGCAGGTAACGCCGTACCAGGGCCATGATAAAGTTGACCTCTTCCACGTCGCGCTTCCAGTTTTCGGTAGAAAAAGTGTACAGGGTCAGGCAGGGAATTCCCCTGCCGGCGGCAGCCTTGACGATCCGCTTTGCCACCTTAAGCCCTTCCAGGTGTCCCTGGGGACGGCTCCGGCCGCGGCTTTCCGCCCATCGTCCGTTCCCGTCCATGATGATCCCCACGTGGACGGGGAGGGTCGCTCGCCCGTCGATCTTGTTATCGTTCAAATATCTCGTTCTCTTTTTCTTCCAGCGCCTGATTCAACCTGGTGATATAATTGTCGGTAAGTTTCTGCAGCTCCTCCCCGTGTTTGGCCTCTTCGTCCTCGGTCAGTTCCCCGTCTTTAAGGAGCTTCTTGAGTTCGTCATTTCCGTCCCGGCGGATGTTCCGCACCGCCACCCGTCCCTGTTCCGCCTGGGCTTTGGCCAGCTTGGCCAGTTCCTTGCGCCGGTCCTCCGTAAGGGGGGGAATGGCGATACGGATCACCTTGCCGTCATTGCTGGGGTTCAGGGAAAGTTCCGAGGTACGAATCGCCTTTTCAATTTCCCCGATCAGGTTCTTGTCCCAGGGCTGGATCACGATAAGCCGGGCTTCGGGAACGGAGATATTCGCCACCTGGTTCAGGGGCGATTTGTTCCCGTAGTAGTCAACCCGGATCTTGTCGAACAGGGATACCGAAGCCCTGCCGGTCCTGATGGCGGAAAAACCGTCTTTCAGACTGGCAAGGGTCTTTTTCATCCGGTCTTCACAGTCAATGAGTACCTGGTACATTATTGGCCTACCTTAAAGTACACATACTCCCTGATGTCTATCGTGGCTCCAAGGTCCTTGCCGTATGTTTCCAGGGCCCTGGCCACGGTAAGTTTTTCGTCTTTCACGTAACCCTGATCCAGGAGGCATATTTCCTGAAGGTGCTTATTTATTTTGCCCTGGAGGATCTTTTCAAACTGTTCAGGTTTGGCTTCCTTCATTTTGGCAAATTTTTCATCTCCCTCCATCTGCTTGTGGAAGATATCCTCCTGCTCTTTAAGGTAGGCGCCGTCAATCGCGCCGCGGTTTAGGGCTAAAGGATTGAAGGCGGCGATATGAAGGGCAATGGTAAAGGCAAAGTCTTTTGCCTCCTGCCTTGTAAAGAGGTCCTCCTTGTCGGAACCCAGCTTGACTACGACGCCGATGTTGCCATCTCCGTGGATGTACTGGGTAAGGTACTCGCCCGGGCCGGCTTTAAGTACCTTGATCCGTTTAAGGCTCATGTTTTCACGGATTTTCGTGGCCAGGTCCTGAACCAGGGCGGAAAGCTCATCGTTGACGCCGGTATAGCCCTTGTCCAGGACCTTGCCGGCGATAGCGGCCCCCAGCGCGATAAAGTCCGGATTCCGGGCCACAAAATCCGTCTCCGACGCCAGTTCTACAAGGACAGCGGTGTTGTTTTCGATCTTGATGAAGATCTTTCCCTCGTTTGTCGCTCGGTCGGAACGTTTTTCCAGAGCCGCCAGGCCTTTTTCCTTGAGGATCCTTTCAGCCTGTTCAAAGTTACCCCCGGTATCTACCAGGGCTTTTTTACATTCCATCATTCCCGCTCCGGTTTTTTCCCGAAGCCGTTTTACATCTTCTGCGGTAACAGCCATACTATAACTCCTTGGTCCCCCGCAACGGCGGGTCCTAACGTAAAGCGTTTTCCAAAACCGCCCGGTTTTGCAGAAAACGCACAAAGGCTACTGGTTATCCCCGTAGACCTTGTCCACGTCCACCGGCAGTTCGTCATCGTCATCTGCCTCGGCGGGGGCCTCCTGGCCGGAAGGCGCGGGTGTGGTCCCGGTGGTATAGGACTCGATATCGACCTCCTGATCCTCTTCTTTTTTGGAGGCATCGGTCATGATGTCTTCCATGCTTTCGACTTCGTCTCCCAGGGTTTCGATGATCTTCAGGCCCACTTCGTTGTCCGCCTCTACCACCGCGTTGGCGATGATCTGGGTGAAAAGGGTGATTGCCCGGATGGCATCGTCGTTGCCGGGTATGGGGTAGTCGATGCCTTCGGGGTTACAGTTGGTATCCACCACGGCCACGATGGGAATCCCCATACGCTGGGCCTCGGTAACCGCGATGGCCTCCTTGCGGGTGTCGATGATGAAGAGGATCCCCGGAAGGTCCTTCATTTCTTTAATGCCCCCCAGGTTTTTTTGAAGTTTTGCCCGCTCTTTGTTCAACGAGGCGATTTCCTTCTTGGTGAGGTTTTCAAAAGTCCCGTCCACTTCCATTTTTTCCAGTTTTTTAAGCCGGAGCAGGGACTTCTTGATCGTAACAAAGTTGGTAAGCATGCCCCCCAGCCAGCGGTTATTCACGTGGAACATGCCGCAGCGCTCGGCCTCTTTCTGGATGGCCTGTTGAGCCTGTTTCTTGGTACCCACAAACAACACCGTCTTGCCGGATGCCACCGTCTTGCGAACCGCTTCGTAGGCGTCTTTTATTGCCTGGATGGTCTTTTGCAAGTCGATAATGTGGATGCCGTTGCGTTCGGCGAAGATGTACTTCTTCATCCGGGGATCCCAGCGTTTCACCTGGTGCCCGAAATGTACCCCCGATTCAAGCAGACTCTTCATAGTAACTACTGCCAATTCTCCTCCTCCCGGAGTTTTCGGATTAAGAAAACTCCCACGACAAAAACCCGGACTCATTTCACCGCCGCAGGCTGTTTTCCACAGGAAAACTTACCCGGCAACGGGTCGCAGGTTTTTATCAACCTTCCCTGTATCTCACCCTCCGCCAGGGGAGGGTGGAAAATTGGTCATTCCCCGTAGGGATAACCGTTGTCCCTGAGCATGACATAAAATTCGTGTAAGGGCAAGCCGACGATGGAACTGTAGGACCCGCGGATACCGGAGACAAAACAGCTGGCCAGGCCCTGGATACGGTAGGATCCCGCCACTCCCTGCCATTCGCCGGTGTCCAGATACCATTCGATCTGTTCCCTGGAGAGCGGACAGAAGATCACGTCGCTTATGACCGAACGGCAGTCAATGGTATTGGCCTTGCCGGAGTACAGGGCCACCGCGGTGATAACCTGGTGGGTCCTGCCCTGCAGGGTCTCGATCATCAGCTTGGCGCTGTCCCGGTCCGCGGGCTTACCGAAGACTATGCCGTCTACGGAGATAAGGGTGTCGGCGCCGCAGATCCAGGGGGGATTTTGGCCTTTGAGGTACTCAATGGTTTTCCGTACCTTGCGGATCGCCAGGCTTTCCGCCATCTCAAGGGAGTTTCCAGCCTCCTGGGCCTCCTCGTCGATTCTGGGGGGAATAATACTGAAGGGCAGTCCCAAAAGGCGGAAATATTCGTGCCGTCTGAGGGACCCTGACGCTAAGATGATGGGTTCCACAAAAACCTTCCTTGGATTGTGCTGCAAACACTGATTAGAGATTTTCCCAAAAATCAAAGTTTTAGGAAAGCCTCCAAGGTTTGGCGCTTTAGTCTAATCGATCCTGTTGGAAGCCCCGTGCTTCCAGGGCTTCCGCGGTGTTGAAAGCGGTTTCAAGCATCCGTTCAGCCACCGGCGGGATAAGCGCGGCTAGTTGGACGATGCCTTTTTTGCCCCCCCGCGCCTGCCAGGCCATGCCGGCGGCTTCCCAAATTTCAAAAAACCGGGGGAGAAAACCCAGAGTCAGGGAAAGGGCAAGGCCCAAACGAAAACGAAGACCGTTACGGGCGGAACCTTTCAGGCTGTCCCTCAGCTCCCCCATTGTCGTTACCGCGAAGAGGAGGGCCCCGGCGCTAAAGGACACGATCATCGAAAGGCCCTGACTAAGACCGCCGGAGATCCCCGCGTGGTTGATACGGAAGAAGGGCGCTTCCCCCGGCTTAAATTCGACGATCCGCAGGAGCAGAAACAACAGGGCCAGGAGCAGGACGGGACGGCTCCCCCTCAGAAGTTCCCAGGGACGGATGCCCGCCACAAGCGCCGCCGCGGCGATTCCCACCGCGGCCGTACAGAGTCCCGGAATGGAACCGTAGGCAAAAATTGACAGTAAAACTACGGCCAGGAGTTTTACCGGGGCGGGACAGCGGTACAGCGGACCGCGCCCCGGCCGGTATCCAAACGGAATGTCCGGCGCCGTCTTCAGGGGAGCCACGAGCAGTCCTCAACGTTGTGGTAGTTCCGCCGGGGGTCCCGAACCCCCCAGGCCGGGTCCAGCCGGTCCAGCACCCCCGCGGGTTTTCCGTCTTCGCGGATCTGCGCGTGGTGAAGGATGAGCAGCCGGTCCGCCAGGGCCAGGACTTTTTCCAGTTCATGGGTAAGGACGATAAGGGTCTTTCCGGCCTGTTTCAGGGAACGGAGGACTTCCAGCACCTGAACTACCCCCGGCCAGTCCAGGTTGGCAAAGGGTTCGTCCATGATGATGATCCGGCAGCCCATAGCCAGGATCCCCGCCACCGCGAGGCGCCGCTTTTCCCCGCCGGAAAGCCGGCGCGGAGGTCTTTTCCGTTTGGACTCAAGGCCCATCGCTTCAAGCGCCGCCCCTACCCGGCGTTCCGTTTCTTCACGGGAAAGCCCCAGGTTTTTGGGGCCAAAGGCGGTGTCTTCTTCCACCGTTTCCCCCAGAATTTGGCTGTCCGCGTCCTGGAAAACAAGGCCCAGTTCCCGGCGCAAGGCCTTGTTCCGTGTCAGGGGCTGTCCCCGGAACAGGATTTCCCCTTCCTGGGCTTCCAGAAGTCCCGCCATGCAGCGCATAAGCAGGGTCTTCCCCGATCCGTTGGACCCGGCCAGGAGGAGGAATTCCCCCTCCGCCGCTTCCAGGCTTATCCGGTCCAGGGCGGTAAAGGCCGTTTCCGGTCCTTCAAACCGGAGGGACAGGTTCCTTACCGCAAGGATGGGGACCCCGTACCGGTCCCCCGTGTCCCGGATAGGGCCCGGTTTCGGACTGTCTGGGATAATGGAGGCCATTTACCGGCTGAATTTGTCCGCCACAAGCCGCCTGAGCCGGGGGGCGATGAGTACGGCCAGAACCCCCTTAAGGGCGTCCCCGGCGACAAAGGGGATAAGACCGCCTGTCAGGGCCTTAGCCCAGGAACCCAGGGCAAAGCGGAGCCGGATGAGCCCCGGCACGTAGATTACGAGGAGTCCTGTCAGAACCGCCAGGATGAGCCGCCAAAGGGGAAGCTTTGTTCCCTGCCGGGGCCGGCCGCAGATCAGCCCCGCGCTGAGGGCGGAAAGCAGGTAGCCGATGAGGAAGCCCCCGGTGGGCCCCAGGAGCCGGGCGATTCCGCCGGTGGCCCCGGCGAATACCGGGACCCCGATGATCCCCGCCAGAAGGTAAAGCCCCACCGCTCCGCCGCCAAGGACGGGTCCCAGTACCAGTCCTGCCAGAAGGCTGAAGAGGTTCTGGAGGACTACCGGCACGGGGGTGAAGGGTAGGGGGACGGAAACGAAGGTTCCCGCCGCGACAAGGGCCGCGAACAGGGCCATCAGGCTGAGGGAAAGGGCTGTCCGTCCCGGCTGGGCGCTGCTGTTTTCCCGTGTAAACACGGTGTTTTGTTTTTCAATGTGGTTCATTCGCCTGCACTCCATGATGAATAAGTGATACGGTCCCCGGAGCAGGAGCTTGCTTGCACTCACCGGAGCCTGTTATACCATCACGCTATCATACTTGTCAGGTATTTGGCGATCCCTCCCGGTCGCAGACTGCCAAAGCAGCCCCTAAATCGTGGTTTTGTGCCTTTTTCACTGAAAAACCCATAAAAACCTACAAGGCCAAATGGCGTAGCCATAGGGCCAGTGCAACCGGCTGCTAACGCAGGTCCAGTTTGAATCTTGGGCGGTGGTTATGATTTTCGTCATAGGCCTGGATGCCCCTGTTGTACTGGCGTTCAGCTTCCAGTGTAGAGGGGGGGCCGTGGGCGGGAAGTACCGTAAAGTCCCCCGGCAGGGAAAGTATCTTGCTGCGCAGGGCCATCATCTGTACCGCCGCCCCGTAGGTGCTGGCGGTTCGCCCTACAAGGCCCGCACTTAGGGAATCCCCGGTAAAAAGCAGCCGGTCCACACGGAACACCGCCGAGTCCGATGAATGGCCCGGTGTGGAAAACACTTCGACTTTGAAGGGCCCCGCGTTAAAAATTTGGCTGTCCCGCACCATAGTGGTTTTGTGTTCCCGGATATAGGGGTTAATCGCGAAGATCTCCGTCTCGTAGATGCGTTTGAGGGTCCGCAGTCCCCGCACATGTTTGATATGATCGTGGGTTATCAGGACTCCCCGTACTTTGTAATCGTTGCGTTCGATAAAGTCGAGGATCGCCGTATCCATCACCGCGGGATCGACAACAATCGCCGCCGGTTCTTCCGGCGCTTCGGTTCCCAGAATATAACAATTGCTGAACCCGTACTTGCAGTAATGAAAAAATAGTTTCATCTGTCCCTATATCCCTATTCCTCGATCTCGAAGATTGCATCGTTGGTATTGGATGCTTTGAAGGATACATTCTCCTGCCGGGTCTTGATAAAGTAGTTCCGTTTAAGGTTACAGTTTTTAAAATCCGAATTGGTAATGTCCGCGTTGATAAAGCGGCTGTTGTAAAGGTCCGAATTGTCAAAGGTGGTATCCGTGATCAGCGATCCGCCGTAGTTGATGTGGATCAGGCTGGAACCTTCAAACGTACAGTTACTGATGCTGGACCCCGCAAAAGATAAAAATTCAAGGTCCGAACCGGAAAAATCGCAGTTTTTGAAGGTGCAGAAATCAAAAAAAAGGATACGCATCCGGGATTTGGTGAACAGGCACATCGAAAAAGAGGCGCCGGAAAAATTACAGCTGTAGAACTTACGGTACGAAAAATCCATACTATCAAAGTGAAGGCCGCAGGCCGAAAGGTCCTTGATTACTTCCCGCTCTGTGATGTATTTTCCGATTCGCTCCGCCTCTCCCCGGGAATTTACTGCGTGGCTTGCACAGGTATTGGAGCCGCTGATGGCCGGATGGCCACAGCCTGCGGCGCAGGGGACTATAACAAACATGGTTCTGTTATAGTTTAATCGTACCGATTAGTAAATCCGTACGCGAAAGCATGCCCAAAAATCGGGATTTTTTGCCCAGGGCGGCTTGGCCGCCCCGTTATGCAAAAGATCCACAGGTGTGATAAGCGCAACAAACTGCTAGTCGCAGCGCTGAATAGCGGTTAGAATCATCGTATGTGCTGGTATTGCGGCGCGCCTGTGAAGGCTACCGGGCCCATAGGCCGTTCCCTTCAATGTGAGGTATGCGGGAAGGATATCCGTTCCTGCCGGAACTGCCGTTTCTACAGTTCACAGGCATCGGGGGAATGTCAGGAACCTCAGGCCGCGGCCGATCCTCCCCGGGACCGGGAGCGGGCGAATTTTTGCGACTGGTTTTCCCTGGATCCAAAGCGCTGTTCCCCCACGGCAGGCCAGCAAAGAGAAAAAGACCGGCTGCAGGCCAGAGCAGCTTTCGACAAACTCTTCGGTAACGATGGATAATCGTCCTATAGTGTTTCTGGATTCCGGTATCGGGGGGCTTCCTTACTGCCGTAATTTTGTGTCCCGCAATCCGGGGGAACCGGTTGTGTACGTCGCGGATCGCGCTTATTTTCCCTACGGTGAACGGGACCGGGAGGATCTGCGGGGGATTCTGCGGGACCTGACGGGGCTTCTTAGGGCCAGGGAGGACCCCAAGATGCTGATCCTGGCCTGCAATACCGCTACCGTTTCGGCTCTGCCGTTTCTGCGGGAACAGTTTCCCCGCCTGCCCTTTGTGGGGACCGTCCCGGCCGTTAAGCCCGCGGTACTGGGTTCAAAGACCCGCCGTGTCGGGGTGCTGGGGACCCGCAGAACCGTTGACGATCCCTATATCGCGGAACTGGCGGCCCGCTATGGCGGCGGATGTTCGATTGTTCCTGTCGCCGCCCCGGAGCTGGTAGACTTTGTGGAGTACCGTTACGCGGGCGCGGGCGCGGAGCAAAGGCGGCGGGCCGTGCTTCCCTATGTGGAACGCTTCAGAAGTTCCGGCGCGGACGCCGTGGTACTTGGCTGTACCCATTTCCTCTTTCTGCTTGAGGAATTCCGGGAGGCTGCCGCCCCGGATATTGCCGTCTACGATTCGGTGGACGGTATTACCCGCCGCGTAGAGTCCCTTTTGGACGGGGAGGGCCGCCGCGCCGGAACGGGGGCCGCTGCGTTTCGCCGTTTTTATGTCCGCCGGGCGGGTCCGCCTTCCCCCGGCCCCGAAGGGGATTCCCTGCGCGTCTGGGCGGATGAAATGGGCTTTGAGATGGAAAACCTATGAACGAGAGAACCTACCGGCTTTTGGAGTACGGTGAAATAAAAAACCGCCTTGGGCGCTGCGCCCTGAGCGGGGAAGCCGCCCGGATAATCCGGGATGGGCTGCCCCTGGACAGTGCGGAAGAGGTGGAGATCCTTAAGACGCGGGTTTCCGCCATCCTTGACCTGATGAAGCGGGAGGGGGAGGAGCCACGGGAGTCGCTTCCCTCGATTTTGCCCATCCTCCCCAAGCTGGCTGTGGAGGGGGCCTGCCTTGAAATTGAGGAAGCCTATGCCCTGGGTATCTTTGTGGAGCGGGCCGGGCGGCTGGCGGCCTGGCTTCTCAAGGCCCCCGGCGTATTTGGGGACACCCTGTCCGGCCTTCCCGATTGTTCCGCCCTGGCCCTGGAGATCTTCAAGATCATCGACCGGGACGGCCAACTCCGGGACCTGGACGAATTCCGGGCCATTAAACGGCGGATCGCCAGGCTGCGGGAAGAACTGGAGGCGGCGGTAGGCCGCTACACGGGAAACGAGGACACCAGGCGGATGCTTCAATCCCCCCTGCCATCCCAGCGGGACGGCAGACTGGTCCTGGCGGTAAAGGCGAATTTCCGGGGCCGGATCCGGGGTATCGTCCACGAAGTGTCGGCCACGGGGCAGACGATCTTCGTAGAGCCGGGGGAGGTTGTCGAGCGGAACAACGATATCCTTATCGAGCAGCGCGCGCTGGACGCGGAGATTCTGCGGGTACTGCGGATCCTCAGCGCCCGTATCGCCGAAACCCGGGAGGACCTTGCCGCCCTGCGCCAGGGTATTGTGGAGCTGGAAGTTCTGCGGGCCAAGGCCCGGTATTCCCTGGAAACCGGGGGAAGTTTCGCGGCCGCCTCTCCCCTGTCCGTTGTGTTAAGGGAGGCCCGGCACCCGCTCCTTGACGCGGCCGTGCCCATCGACCTGGTGATGGCACCGGGTATACGGACGGTCATCATAACCGGTCCCAACACGGGGGGTAAGACCGTGGCCCTTAAAATCCTGGGACTCTTTGCCCTGATGAACCAGAGCGGCCTGGCCCTGCCCACGGCGGAGGGGAGTTCCCTCCCGGTTTTTGACGGGGTCTACGCGGATATTGGGGACGAGCAGTCTTTAAGCCAGTCCCTGTCCACCTTTTCCGGCCATATTATGAACATTGCCGCCATTACCGCCGCGGCAAGCCCCTGTTCCCTCGTGCTTCTGGATGAGCTGGGTTCCGGTACAGACCCAGAGGAGGGGAGTGCCATTGCTATGGCGATTCTGGACCACCTTATCGAAAAAAAAACCTGGCTTGTCGTTACCACCCACCACGGAGTCCTGAAGAACTACGGTTACACCAGGGAGGCCGTGGAGAACGCCAGCATGGAATTCGACGGCCGTACCCTGTGCCCCACGTTCCGCATCCGTATGGGGGTCCCCGGCGAAAGCCGGGCACTGGACATTGCCGCCCGGAACGGACTTTCCCCGGCCATTGTGGAAAAGGCGCGGTCCTACCTGGCGGAGGAACGGGCCGACGTATCCGCCCTTATCCGGGGCCTGCGGGACAAGCACCGGGAACTGGATTCCGGCCGGGACCTGGTTCGCTCGGAGGAACTGCGGCTTAGGGAGGAAGGCCGGAAGGCGGATCTGAGGGAACTGCGGCTGCGGCAAAAAGAGGCCGAACTCAAGGAGAAGGGCCTTGGGCAGTTGGGGAACTTCCTGTCAGAAAGCCGGAAAACCCTGGAAAACCTGGTCAGGGAACTGCGGGAAGCCGAAATAACCAGGGAAAAGACCCTTAAAGTGAAGGAATTTCTGGCGGGCCTGGAAGCGGCCGCGGCCAGGGGAGACCGGGAACTGGAAGACGAAAAGGCCCTCCTGGCGCAGGACCGGGACCGGGAAAAGGAAGAACAGGAACCTTCTGTTACCGCTGCCGCTCCGGCCCTGCAGGAAGGCGCGGAGGTCCTGGCGGGCCTGGACAAACGCCGGGGCCGGGTCCTGCGGCCCGACCGCAAGAAAAAAGGTAACTGGATCGTGGAAATCGGTTCCCTTAAACTCAGTGTGGACGGGAAAGAACTTGTTCCCCTTTCCCCGTCCCCAGCCAAACCCTGCGCCGTGTCGCTTGATCTGGTCGCCCCCGCCGGTGTTAAAATGGAACTTTCCCTGCGGGGCATGCGCCTGGAGGAGGCCCTGGAGGCCCTTCGGCGGCAGATCGACGGGGCTGTCCTGTCCGGGCTCCGCGAATTCGCCGTTGTTCACGGCAAGGGGGAGGGGATCCTGATGAAGGGCGTCCACGAATACCTGCGAAACGAGCGGGCCGTGGCGGATTACTATTTTTCCCGCCCGGAACTGGGCGGCGCGGGCAGGACCGAAGTTATTTTAAAGCCCTGATGTCTCAGGTAAAAATCTAACCGATACGGGCCCCGGCCCCTTGGGTTAGATTTTTACCTGAGGCAATGCGGTTAGATTAATGAGGCAATGCCGTTAGATTAATTATCAGGGCCCTTGACCTTTCCCCCCCTTTGGCCCTAAGCTGGATAAACTTTCCTGCCTGCCCCGTCGAAATCCGGGGAAATGGACATATTTTTTACAAGGAGACGCTGAAGTGCCCTGCGGAAGAAAACGCAAGTTGCGCAAAATTGCGACCCATAAGCGCAAGAAGAAGCTTCGGAAAAATAGACACAAGAAGAAGTAAAACCCCGGAGGTCCGCCGCATGTCCGGCAGGCCGCGGTGGTTTGTGGCGTCCCCGCGCCGGTAAAGACGCCGGACGCCGCCGGGACGTTGACAGCCGTTTTTGAAGATCGGGCCCCGGACCGGTGGGAACGCGGGGCCAAAGGCGGGGTTCTTCAAAGGCGGCTTCTTTTTTGCTTGGGGCTTTTTAAGATGCTGGACTCAGAACCTCTTTTACCCCGGATCCAGGGACCCGGGGACCTGAAATCGTTTACGATCCCCGAACTTTCCCGCCTGGCGGCTGAGATTCGGGAACATATCATAGCCGCCGTCAAAAAAAACGGGGGCCACCTGGCCTCAAATCTGGGGGTTGTGGAGCTTACCATCGCCCTGCACACGGTGTTTGACTCGCCCCGGGACAAGATCGTCTGGGATGTGGGGCACCAGTGTTATGCCCATAAACTCCTTACCGGCCGTTTCGCCCTGTTTTCCACCCTGCGCCGCATGGGGGGCCTTGCAGGCTTTCCCCGGCGCGACGAAAGCCCCCACGATGCCTTTAATACCGGACATGCCTCCACCTCTGTGTCCGCGGCCCTTGGATTCCTTGCAGCAGGGCAGATCCTGGGGATTGGGGGCATGGCGGCGGCGGTAATCGGCGACGGGGCCCTGACCGGGGGGATGGCTTACGAGGCCCTTTCCCATGCCGGCCAGTTGGGACTTCCCCTGGTGGTGGTCTTGAACGACAACAAGATGTCCATTGGTCCCAATGTGGGGGGGCTTTCAAAATACCTGAGCCGTCTGTCCATGAAGGCCAAATACCAGCTTTTCAGACGAACCTTTGATGCGATGGTCCGGGGTATTCCCCTGGTGGGGGAGTCTCTCTACGCGGCGATACTCAGACTCAAACGGGCGGTAAAGGCGGTCTTTTATACGGACAATTTTTTTGTAGACCTGGGCTTTGAGTATGTGGGACCCATTGGAGGGCATAACATACCCGCCCTGCTCCAGGTTTTTCGGGACGTGAGGAAGCTGGGCCGGCCCATAGTGATCCACGTGATCACCCGGAAGGGTAAGGGCTACGGAGACGCGGAAGACGATCCGGGGACTTACCACGGCGTTTCCGCCCCTGTCGCCCCGATCTTCCCGGTCCGGGAGGCGGGCAGGGAAGATCGGGAAACGCCGGGTTTTACCGAAGCTTTTGGCCGCGCCCTGTGTAAAGCGGCGGAACGGGATCCCCGTGTCGTTGCCGTAACCGCGGCAATGGAAAAGGGAACCGGTCTTTCGGCCTTTAGGGAGGCTTTTCCGGACCGTTTTTTTGATGTGGGCATTGCAGAGGAACATGCCCTGACCTTTGCCTGTGCCCTGGCGATCCGTTCCCTTAAACCCGTGACGGCGATCTACTCCACGTTTATCCAGCGGGGGGTAGACCAGGTGATCCACGACGCGGCCTTACAACGGCTGCCCTTGATTCTGGCGCTGGACCGCGCCGGCTTTGTGGGGGAGGACGGGGAGACCCACCAGGGCCTTTTTGATATCGGTCTGTTCCGTCCCGTACCCGGTATGAGGATACTTTGCCCCGCGGGCGCCGTGGAACTTGGCCTGATGCTGGACTGGGCCCTGGCGGTCCCTCACGGGGGGCCTGTCGTCATCCGTTACCCCAAGGATCGCTCACCCCCGGAGATACCCGCCTTTTCCCGGCCCCTTATCGAAGGCCGGGGAGTCTGGATCCGCGGCGGCAGGGCCGGGGAGAAGGCTTCCGTCTGCCTGGCCTTTACCGGCGGGCTCTACGACGAGGTCCTCAAGGCTGCAGCCCTGTTGGACGACGCGGGTATTGAGGCGGATTGCTACAATTTGCGCTTTCTTAAACCCGTGGATGAAGCATATCTGGCGGGAATTATGGACAGCTATGCCCTGACCGTGTTTGTGGAAGAGGGCATCCGGGAGGGGGGCTTTGGAGAGTGCGCCCTGGCCCTGGCCCGGAGGTGGAACTGCCGCGGTAAAGTTCTAACCCTGGCCGTAGAGGAGGGTTTTGCGGGCCTGGGAACCCGGCAGGAACTGCTCAGGGCGAATCGGCTGGACGGATCGGGAATTGCAGACTATGCTTTAACCGGTATTTCCTTTAATTACCATCATGTAGAAAGGATCAGCAAATAGAAAGTGGACTGGTTTCAGCGTTTTACCTATGTCTATGATCTTATCAGGCCCATTCTGGATGTGGGGATTCTGGCGTTTCTCCTCTACAAGGCATACGATTTCCTGGTCAAAACCCAGGCCATGCAACTGGTCAAGGGGGCCGGTTTTCTTGCCCTGGTTTACGGTGTGGCCTTCCTCTTCCGCCTTACCACATTGCAGTGGATACTTCAGATACTGGCCCCCGGCCTCCTCCTCGTTGTCGCCATTGTGTTTCAGCCTGAACTGCGGAAGATCATCATGCGCCTTGGCCAGGGGGATATTTTCCGGCCCGATACTAAACCCCGGATAGGCCAGTTTGAGGCGGTGGTAACCGCGGCGGAGATACTTTCCCAGGAACGCCGGGGGGCCCTGATCGTTTTTTCCCGGAAGATCAACATCAGAAACATTGTTGATACCGGTACGCGGATGAACGCCGACATATCCTCCCCGTTAATAGTGGCGGTTTTTGAATTCGACGGACCCCTCCACGACGGCGCGATGATCATCCAAAACGGCCGCATTGCCGCGGCCGGCTGTTTCCTCCCCCTTTCGGAGCAGCAGGGGATACGGAAAAGCTTCGGAACCCGGCACCGGGCGGCCCTGGGGATGTCCGAACAGTCCGATGCGGTAATTCTGGTGGTTTCCGAGGAAACCGGGGCCATCTCCCTGGCCGTAGATTCCAAGATATACTACGATCTTTCCACACTGGAAGTTACCCGCAAGTTAAAAGAGTTTCTGGACCGCGGAGTCCGGCGGGAGGCTTTTTCCGTATCCGGCCTGGGGGAACTGAGTTCCAATACCGGAACGGATATTGACCAAAATTTTTCCCCCAAGGAGGGGGGCGATGTTTTCGTTAAACCCTAAACGAATCCTCCGGCTCGTGGCGGAAAACTGGGTGCCAAAGGTTCTTTCCATTGCCCTGGCCCTGACAATTTTCATGTTCCACCGCATCAACACGCTGGAAACCCGGTTTTTTTCCAGCCTCCTTATCCTGGAACTGCCTTCCCACCTGTGCCCTTCCAGTTCCTATGTCCGGATGATACGGATAACCCTGCGGGGAGACGCGAACAATATTCAGCCCATACAGGATGACGATGTGGAAGCGTATATCGATCTTAGCAGTTACGAATCCCCGGGGACCTACCACGTTCCCATCAACATCCGTAAGAAAGGTACCGCTATGGAGGTGGAACCACTTGAAATTTCCGTGAACCCCGTGACGATAAACATTGATCTGGACTACAAACAGAATAAATATGTTCCGCTGACGGCGAATATCGAAGGAACCCCGGAGCCCGGCTTTGATCTGGTGTCCCATACCCTTTCACCCGCCCAGGTGGTTCTGGAGGGGCCCGGCGGACTTCTGGAAAATGTGCTGGAACTCTACACTGACCTTATCAATCTTAACGGCAGGAACGCCGATTTTTCGGTTACGGTACCCATTCTAAACCCTGATCCCCTGCTTACAATACGTGGTAATGCTACAACCGAATTTAAAGGCTTTGTCCATTCACGAATCGACGTGCGGAATTTCGGAAACATCCCCATTACTCTGTTGAATCTTGACCCCGCCCTTCGGGCGGAGCCGGATTTCAGGACCGGGACCGTCCGTCTGGAGGGGAGCCGGGGGAATTTAGACGCCTTTTCCCCCCCTTCCGGTTTTCTTACGGTGGACTGCTCGGTCATCACGCAGGCGGGCCGTTACACGCTGCCGGTTAAAGCGGCGCTTCCCCCCTCCCTCAGCCTGGTCCGTACGGACCCCGGGGAACTGGGGATCACCGTAACTGCGGTGGAAGTGGAAACGGAAACGGAACCGGAACCGGAAATGGAAGCGGAAGATCAATGATCGTCGGGATAGGGGTGGACGTGATCCATGTGAAGCGCATGGCCCGCTGGCATTCCATTCCGGGGCTTTTGGAGCGGTACTTCCACCCGGAAGAACTCTCCGCCGTCCTGGAAAAAGGCGCCGGCGCGAACCTTTCCCTGGCGGCCCGTTTTGCCGCAAAGGAGGCATTCGGCAAGGCTTTGGGTACAGGCTTGGCGGGAATTGTGCTGAAAGACATCATGGTGAAAAACTGTTTTAACGGCCGGCCGGAGGTACAGGTGTTCGGTACCGCCCGGCAGGCGCTGGAAAAAAGCGGGGCCGTCCGGGTTCACATTTCCCTTACCCATGAGCAGGATAATGCTATCGCTATGGTAGTGCTGGAGGGGTGATCCTTGTGGAAGAAAAAGAGCTAAAAGTATCGTTTTTATCCAAACGGGAATACGAATGTCCGGTCTGCGGGGCAAAATTCCGCAAAGAGGAGCTTCTCTCCGGAGGTGGCAGGCTTATCGCCGGTCCCATGACGGAAGAACTCCACCGTATCTACGAGCCCAGCGTTAAATACGGGGAAATTTTTCCGCTTATCTACCAGGCTACGGTATGCCCCGAGTGCTGGTTCGCCGCTATGGATCAGGATTTTGAGGAATTGAGCGGCGAAGGGGTACAGGCGGCCCAAAAAGACCGGGAGGGCCGCCTTAAAGACGCCATGCGCCTCTGCCGGTCCCTGGATTTTTCATCCCCCCGCGGTCTTGTGGAGGGGGCGGTTTCCCAGTACCTCGTAATGCGCTGTTACCAATACTACGATAAAAATTTCAGCCCGACCGTCAAACAGGGACTGGCGGCCTTGCGGGCCGCCTGGCTTTTTGACGATCTGGATAAAAAGGCCCCAAAACAGAACTACGACTGGCTGGCCCTGTTGTTCCGTCGGAAGGCGCAGTTTTTGTACAACGAGGCGATCCGGCTGGAGCAAAGCGGCAAGGAAACCCTTTCCGCGATGAAGGTGTTTGGTCCCGATACGGATAAAAATTACGCTTACGAGGGGGTCCTGTACCTCTGTGCCTACCTGTGTTACAAATTCGGCCCCAGCGATCCCGGACAGCGCAAGTATTCCCTGGAGGATGCCCGCAGGACCATTGCCAAAATCTTCGGCATGGGAAAATCTTCCAGGGACAAGCCGGGGCCCCTTCTGGATCATGCCCGGCAGATCTACGATGCCATCAACAAGGAACTTAACGAAAGTGACGAATGAGCCCCCCGGAGGGCGCAATATCAGGTTCCTTATTGCCTATGACGGTACGGATTTTTCCGGCTGGCAGCGGCAGGACGGCAGCCCCCTTTCAGGCGCACGGCGAACGGTTCAGGGGGTTCTTGAGACCGCGCTTGAAACAATGCACGGACACAGGGTGCCGCTTACCGGGTCCGGCCGTACCGATGCGGGGGTCCATGCCGCTGGTCAGGTGGCGAATTTCCATACTTCCATCGGCCGTATTCCCGCCGGACGTTTTGTCCCCGCCCTGAACGGCCTTCTGCCCCAGGATCTGCGGATCCTGGAAGCACGGGAAACCCGCCGGGATTTCCACGCCCGTTTTGACGCCCGTTCCCGAACTTACCGTTACCACCTTATCTGTGGCCGGCCCGCCCTGCCCCACGAATTACGCTACGCCCTGCAGCTCCGCCGCCGCCCCCGGATTGACCGGCTTAACGATTATGGCCGCCTGCTCCTGGGGGAGCAGGACTGTTCCCTGTTTGCTGCTTTCGGCGATTCAAGTGAATCCCGGTTTCGCTATATCTCCCGCTGCCATTTCTTTGTCCGGGCTGATACACTGGTTTTTGAGATTAGCGCCAATGCGTTTTTGTGGAAAATGGTCCGCTCCATTCTGGGGACCCTGCTTTTCTTTGAGGAACGGGACCTGGAACCCCGGGCCCTTCTTAAAGCCCTGGAAAACGGGGAGCGCCGCCTTGCCGGTCCTACCCTGCCTGGCCGGGGCCTTTTTTTGTGGAACATCGAGTACTACCAGGATTGAACACAGGGCATCGGCGTTTACTCTTTCTTCAGCGCCCCTCATCCAATGCGGGTATTGACAGGTATCTGCAGATTATTCAGACTGCCTATAGTGCTTCGGTTTTGGCAAGGAGTCTCCCTATGAGAAAATCAACAAGAAAATCAACGATAAAAAATTTAACGGCCCTGGCGGTTTTGGCGCTTCTACCCGCCGGGGTGTTTGCCCGGCCCGCCGCCGACAACGCGGCCTCCGGGACAATGCCCCAGGCCTCCGTTTCCGAAGCAGCGGCGCCGGTCGAGCAGGAAAAGATCAAAGCCTACTTCTTTTACGAAGAACTGTGCGCACTGTGCCAGACCGACCAGGAACGTTTCGTCTCGATTCTTCAGGAGGAACTGCCCCTGGCAGATCGGGATCAGTACCCCAATACCTTTTATATCCTCAACGCCCACAATACCACGGGCCGCCAGGAGTACGTCCGGCTTACCGACGATATGGGCCTGGACCGGGGTACCCTGCAATTCCCGCTCCTCGTCCTGGGGGGCCGGGTGTTTCAGGGTTACGACAGCATCACCACCAATATCCGGGAAGCCTACCTGACCGCGGCGGAGGACCTGTACGTCAACAAGCGGCCCTACAATCCGCGGTTAAAAAAGACCGGGGACAATCTGTTTGAAGATTACCCGGTAAACCCCGATCATGTAACGCTGGTGTACTATTACCGTATTACCTGTCCCTATTGCGCCCAGGTAAGCCCCCTTATCGACGCGCTGCCCAAAACGGTTTTAACGGCCAACGGGGAACGGCCCCTGGACATTATCAGGATAAACACGCGGTCGGGAAACAACGGGGAACGTATCGCCGCTTTTTTCGAGGCATGGCAGGTCCCCGATGAGGATCGTGTCGTCCCGATAGTCTTCTTCCCCGCGTCGTATCTTTCAGGGGACGACGCGATCTCCGATACGCTCTACGAGCGCCTGAGCGAAGAAACGGGGCCCTGGCCGCTATTGCCCGTAAAAAACTGATGTATGACGGCCCGCGCTGCCCTCCCGGCACAATACGGACAGCGCGCCGGCGCAGAACGGAACTTCGCAACTTTTTTCCCTGCAGCGGGTCTTAATTCCAAGGATTATGGGCTTTTTTTGAAATTCGGCAGTTTGAAAAGCCCGGTGTCTTAATTTAGTGTGGAGGAAACCCATGAGCAGTGAATTCATACCCTGGGCTTTTTTGGACGCGTATCGCGGGAAGGACTTCAAGGGCCAGTGGCCTACCCTGCCGGAGATGTACCGGATCAACGTTTCCCGCTTTGGGGAACGGCCCTGTTTTACGGTATACGAACCCGACAGAATCAGCCTTAGTTATAACGAATCTCTTAAGTTTATCGAGGCGGTGGCCCGCCGGCTTCATGCCGTAGGTATCCGCCGGGGCGACAGGGTGGCGGTAACGGGGAAAAATTCCCCCGAATGGGCGGTGGCCTACCTGGGTATCCTCTTTGCGGGGGCTACGGTAGTCCCCATTGATTATCAGCTTAAAAACGACGAATCGGATCTCTTGATAAAGACATCCGGGGCAAAGATCCTCTTTGTGGATGAAGAAAAATACGGGTACTACGAATCGCTGGGGCTTCCGGTAGAACTTGTCTCCCTGAGAAAGGGCATTGGAACCTACATTTACGATCTGGACGGACCACAGGCCGAGATTGAGCAGTCCGGGGAGGAGGACCTGGCGGCAATTCTGTTTACCTCCGGCACGATGGGAACCCCCAAGGGCGTCATGCTGACCCACAGGAACCTTGTTTCCGACTGCTACCTGGCCCAGGGAACCCCCTTTCCGGTGTACCATACCGACGTGTTTTACGCCCTGCTGCCCCTGCACCACGCCTACACCATGCTGGCGGTTTTTATCGAAACCATCTCAACCGGCGCGGAGGTGGTGTTTGGAAAAAAAATGGTTACCCCGATCATCCTTAAAGAATTAAAGATGGGGAAGATCACCATGCTGTTGGGAGTTCCCATGCTCTTCAACAAGCTTATGGCGGGGATACTCCGGGGCATCCGGGCCAAGGGACCCATTGTTTACGGGCTCATCTGTGCCCTCATGGGTCTGTCCGGCTTTATCAAGAAGGTTTTCAAGGTAAATCCCGGTAAGAAGATCTTCCACGCCGTACTGGAACAGGCATCCCTTTCAACCCTGCGGATCTGTATCTGCGGCGGCGGCCCCCTGGCCCCCAGCGTATTCAGAAAGTACAACCAGCTGGGTATTGACTTTGTCCAGGGCTACGGGCTTACGGAAACCAGCCCCATTATCAACCTTAACCCCATCACCCGTTACAAAGAAGCCAGCGTAGGAAAAGTGCTGCCCCAAACGGACATGAAAATACTCAACCCCGACGAGCGGGGCATCGGGGAAGTCATCGTCAAGGGCCCTATGGTCATGAAGGGGTACTACGAAATGCCCGAAGAAACCGCCGCCGCCTTTACCGACGACGGTTATCTGAAAACCGGGGACCTTGGCTATCTGGATGACGAAAATTACCTTTACCTTACCGGCCGGGCAAAGAACCTGATCGTTACCGAAGGGGGAAAAAACGTCTACCCTGAGGAGATCGAAAACGAATTCCAGCTTTTTGATGAGATCGACCAAATTCTGGTCCGGGGCTTTGTCCAGGACAAGAAGATGAAAATCGAGGGTATTGAAGCCCTGGTCTACCCCAATGCCGAGGTCTTTAAGGATCCCTCCGGCGGCACAGCGGACAAAGGGGCAATAAAAATCCAGATCGAGAAGATCATTGCGGAGGTGAACCAGCGCTTGCTCCCCTACCAGAAGATCGAGCGGCTAGTTATTCTGGATGAACCTATGGAGATGACTACCACAAAGAAGATCAAGCGGGACACAGTGTAGGAGCAGGGGATGAAAAGGACTAGTACGGTATGGATAAGAACCTGGACAAAAGTTCCCTGCCCGTCCCAATCCTTTCCATCGGGCCGGCGGAGGTGCAGAACTTCGCTGTTCCGGTACGTTCAGGGAGATGCCCTTTTCCAGCGCCCAGGCATAAAAGGCGGCGATCTTTTCGTGCTGTTTCCACACCGAATCGGCAAGGCCCTGGTGGTAGTGGCTACCGCTTCCGCCAGATGGGTCGCCAGGCGCTCCACGTCAAGGGCGTCCACACATTCATTCCAGCCTGTCCTCCCAACGCCCTGGTTGGACAGCCGGGCCGGGGTATTCTGCTCGCGATAGAGATAGTGGGTAAACCCCCCCCATTTTTGATCTCTAAACCAGTCTTTAGGATTCATAAAAACCTCCATAACGAGTCATTCCCAAAACTCGGTTAGTTTTGGGAATGGCTTTGTGATTACGTTTTTGTCTTCCTCCTCAGGAAGCCAAGTATCCGTTCCGTAAAGAGGATACCCGACAAGCCGAGGGCGGCGATAAGCAGCAGGACAAGAGCGAACATGCCCCAGTTCCCCTTGATAACCGAATCCCCCATGATGGTGGAACTAAGGATGGACGGAATCCGGGCAAATGCCGTAATTATGACAAAAGCCCGCAGTTTAAGGCTGCTAAGGGGAACGACGTAGGAAAGCATATCCTTGGGAGTACCGGGGATAAGGAAGATGACAAAAACCACCAGCGCGGTTTTCCTGGTATCCTGAAGAAAAACGTACCTGTTCAGTTTCTCCTGTCCGAAAAAACGGATAATCAGGGGAAGGCCGGCTTTTCGTACCAGGGCGAAGATGAACGACGAGGCAATCATGCAGCCGGCCAGACAGAGGATAAGCCCGTACAGGGCGCCATAGGCGGCTCCGGCGATAAATTCCACCGGCTCACCGGGAATCACCGCCACAATGATCTGCAGTATCTGGATACCGAACAGGAAGAGGACCCCCCGTGCCCCCTGCAGCTTTACCCAGCGGCTAAAGCCCTCCCGGTACACCGGATCCCGGAGTTTCTGTACAAAGGGCCAAAAGAAGATACAGAGTACAACCGTAACCACACAGAACAGGCCCAAGAACACAAGGACCCGCCGCGACAACTTCGGCTTTGTATCTACTCCCGTCTGGTCCATACTACCGCTCCTACTGCCGGGTTTTCTTGCGCGCTGCCGCGCGTCTAAGGCGGTCGTTGATAGCCTCCCCCAGGGCCTCCGGGGGGGCTGCCTCCGCATGGAGGCAGCGGAGGCCAAGCCTGTCCAGCCGGTGAAGGGCCTCAAAAAGGTTGGCCGCCGCTTCCAGCGTATCCCCTTCTTCCGACAGAACCTCCAGGGCCACAGCGCCGTCCCGGATGTCCCTGGCGGAACGGCGGCTGAAAAAAAGATACCCCGCGCCGTCCTGGTACGGCAGGGCGGCCATCTCCCCGTGCTTGTGGAGGCAGAGGGGGGTCCGCGGCGCGTAGTGGCTTGTGAGGAGTCCTGGTGAACGCAGCTCGCCAGATGAGCGAAGTTCACCCGGCGGACCTGGTTCACCAGGCGGGGGGGTCGGGGCTTTCCCGGAGACGGGCAGGGGGCCCAGAAGGGCTTCAAGCCGCTCGCGGGGAAGGCCACCGGGCCGCAGGATCCGGGGTGTGTCCGTCATATCAAGGACCGTGGACTCGATCCCCACCGTGGCAGGTCCGCCGTCCAGAATAATTTCCAGACGATCCCCCAACTGCTCCGCAACATGCTCCGCCCTGGTGGGGGAAAGGCAGCCAAAGCGGTTGGCGCTGGGGGCCGCCAGCGCGCCGGTGGAAAGCCGGATAAGCTCCCGTGCGGCGGGATGGAAGGGAATACGGACCGCCACGGTGGCAAGCCCGCTGGTGGCAAGATCGGGGACCGAACCCCGCTTGGGAAGGACCAGGGTCAGGGGACCGGGCCAACATTCAGCCTGAAGCCGGGAAACGTGTTCCCGCGCCCGCAGATCAAGGGCGCCAAGATCCGCCACATCCTCCAGGGCCTCAGGACAGGCAATGTGAACGATCAGCGGATCAAAACGGGGGCGGCCCTTGACTTTGAAAATTTTTGCCAGGGCACGGGAATTAAAGGCGTCGGCCCCCAGACCGTAGACTGTCTCCGTTGGAAAGGCGGCGATACCCCCCGTACGGAGGACCGCCGCCGCAAAATTTAAGGATTCCTCTGTTATGGGGTAGATCATGGCGTTCCCTGAACCGGTCGTTTTTTCCGTTACAGCCAGCGGCGGATCTTAAAAAATATCAGCATCCCTATGGCAATAAGGATCATCACGGCCCAGGTAATGGGATAGGCCGGGGGAAACTCAAGTTCCGGCATAAACTTAAAATTCATCCCGTACACGCCAACAATAAATGTGAGGGGGATAAAAATTGTGGAAATGATGGTGAGGACTTTCATAACGTTGTTCATCCGGTTCGACACGGCGGAAAGGTTCACCTCGATAACTCCGGCGATAAGTTCCCGGTAGGTTTCCACGCTGTCGGCAGCCTGGACCACGTTGTCGTGAAGATCCTTGAAGAAGGGGGCCAGTTCCACCGGGATCCGATCCGAATCAAGACGCCCCATGGTCTGAATACTTTCACGCAGGGGCCAGACCACCCGCCTGATCCGTAACAGATTCTGCTTGAGCCTTTGAATGTCGGGAATAATGTTCTGGTCTTTTTCATCTACGGCCCGTTCCTCAAATTCCTCGATCCCGGTACCGATGGCATCCAGAAAAACAAAGTACCGGTCCACTACCGCGTCCATAACGGCCCAGGCAAGATAGACGGCCCCCATGCGGCGAATCCTGCCGGCGTTGTTGAGGATCCTCTTCCTCAAGCCGTCAAAAAAATCGCCGGACTTTTCCTGAAAACTAATTACCGTGTTTTCGGTAATCACCAGGGCAATCTGCTCAAGATCAAGCTCCCCCTCATGCCCCTCCGTCCCGATGGATTTTAGAACGACAAACAGGTAGTCGTCAAATTCCTCCACCTTCGGACGGTGATTGGTATCCAGAATGTCCTCCACCGTCAGGGGGTGGATACGGAAAATCTCCGCCAGGCGGTTTACCTCGGCCGTATTGTCAAAGCCGCTCATGTTGATCCACGTAAGCCCCGCAGGATTCCTGTGGCGCAAGAGCCCATCTACCGTTTGCTCATTTTTGATCCAGGCCCCCGCGGGATCGTATCCAATTAGGGACAGTTCCATTTAAGGGGTCCCCGCGTACTGTTCGTATTGTTTGGTAAAGTGATCGATCTTCCCCGTTACCTTTTCCAGGTGTTTCTGCATCTCCCTGATCTGATCTTCCACGTGCCGTTTATGCTCCC
Organism: Treponema sp.; assembly: GCA_031278715.1. Lineage (GTDB taxonomy): Bacteria > Spirochaetota > Spirochaetia > Treponematales > Breznakiellaceae > JAISFT01. The sequence continues at coordinate 37,368 of JAITJW010000056.1, forward strand.
GCAGCAGATCACAGCGCTCCTTAAGGGTCCCTTCCCCTTTTAAGCCGAGTTCCACAAAATTCTTGATCTGTTTGATGGACATCCCCGTGTTTTTAAGGCAGCACACAAGGGCCAGCCCTTCAAGATCGCCTTCCGAATAACGGCGCACCCCGTTCCGGCTGCGGGCAACACCGGGGAGGAGCCCCTCGTTCTCGTAGTAGCGAAGCACATGGGGGGGAAGGGATGTTTTTTCCGAGACCTGCTTTATCGTATAGGACACAGGCATGTCCTGGTGTCCGGCCTTGCCGGATCTGTCCACGGTTTCCGCAAGCTCTGTACGTATCCCCGTATTGTTCAATTTTTACCTCCGCCCGACTTATTCTGTATTTTACCGGCGATTCGCAGGCAGGTCCATAGTCCTGAAAACCCTGCCACATTTTTTTACGCGGTTTTATACGCGGTTGTTTTATAAGCAGGGGAACGTTATCCTGAATTCATGAAGGTGAAAATTTGATGAAAACCGTACTTACCAATTACGACCTGTACCCCAAGGTGATCCGTTCAGGCCGGGAGACCGAAATAACGATCCGTCCACTGGGGGACCACGCCCGTTTTTTGGACGGTGATGTGTATACCGTTACCATAAGTCCCATGAACGAAACCACGAGGAACGAGGAGGACCGGGAGTACCCTTCCTATGATCTGCGATCCACAGGGGGCGCCCTGGTTTTCCGGCACCATTTCACCAATGAGGGGCAGTACCTGGCCCGTATCGAACAAAAAGCTGAGCGGATCGCAGCGGGGCGCCAGGGCGTACGCGCACTGCCCGCGGAACTGCGGCTCTATGCCGTGGATGAAGACCTTTTCACCCTGAGACCCTGGCGCGGTGACATGCACGTCCACAGCTTCCGTTCTGACGGCAAAGAGGCCCCCGCCATTGTAGCGGCCAACTACCGGAAGGGGGGCTTTGACTTTTTTGCCCTGACCGACCACGAGCGTTACGAACCCTCCCTTGAAATGATCGAGGCCTACCGGGGCGTAGCTATCGACCTGGGGCTGTTTACCGGCGAAGAAGTACACCCTCCCCGGAATTACACCCACTACATACACGTTGGCGGCGACTGGAGCGTCAATAAGCTTATACGGAAAGACCCCGGCGCGTACCGGGAGGAAGTTCTGCGCCTTTCAAAGGAACTGGAGATCCCCGGCGGCCTTAACCGTGAGGAGTTCGCCTCCTGTTACTGGGTATGCCGGGAGATACACCGGGCCGGCGGCCTGGCGATCATGGTCCACCCCCACTGGATACACGAGGGCGCCTACCACAGCGGGGAGAATATGGCCCGGTACATGATCACGTCGAAGCTGTTTGACGCGTTTGAGATCATCGGGGGTCAGACTCTGGAAGAAAACCAGCCCCAGGTAAGCCTGTGGCAGGAGATGCGGGCCCAAGGTTGTTTTCTGTCCCCCCTGGGGAACAGCGACTCCCACGGCACGGTAAACACCGAATGGTTTCAGCTTGCCAAGACCCTGGTGTTTTCGGAAACCTGTAAAAAGGATTCGATCTTCACGGCTATTAAACAGGGCCGCACCGTAGCCCTGGAACAGTACCACGGCGAACCCAAGGCCCGGCTCTACGGCCTCCACCGTTACGTGATGTTCTCCCTCTTTCTCTTGGAGGAGTACTTCCCCCTGCACGACGAACTCTGTTTCGAGGAAGGCCGCCTTATGAAAGATTACGTCTGCGGCGACAGTAGCGCTGCGGATCTCCTTGGCCGTCTGTCGGGCCGCTGCGCGGCGCTTATGGAGAAGTGCTGGGGAAGCTAGCAGCCTGTTGCACTGGGAAGCCCACACCGGGGCACCGCTGCCGACAGGGGGCATGGCTGCCATCAGAAAATATGGTTACCACAAATTACCATCACTGTCGAAGGGCCAGTCCTCAGGACCGCTTTGTATCTCCAGCCGGGCCGGAGCCTCCCCTTCCATGACCTCGGATATCCGGAAAGTTTCGGTGTGGAGGCTGTCGGCGATACGGATGATCCGGGGAAGGGCAGGGTCGCCGCCGACACAGGTCCGCAGGGCAAGCTGCACTGCCTCACGGTCGCTTTCCAGAATACAGGGAATCCGCGCAAAGTCGATGCCCCGGCTGGTAACGGCGTTCACGTAGGTAGCCTCGAAATCTATCTTGTTGAAGAGCCGCCGGGTAGTGGTGTGGGCGGCCCCAATGCCCATAGCGGCGCCGTGGGTTTCATCGGTAAGGTCCAGCACGACGGTACGGTTGGCCCTGAGCCCCCCGGTAACCCAGGGGGAACAGGGGCTGGGACCGGTGATATTGGGGTCCATGCCATCCCCGGAAATGTCCTTGCCGATCCGGTCCACCACAAGTACATCGGCACTGTCAAAGGGGATAAGGGGCAGGCGGGAACGGGCCTCGTTGAGAAGGGCCGGTTCACTCATCTCAATCTCATCAGGCCGCAGGGCGGCGAATTTACAGGTTTGGCCGTAGGCGTTCTCCAGGATTCCGAAGCCCAGGACCACCGGGGCGTATGCAATGATGGCTTTACCGAAGAGGAGGACCATCTCCGCCATATATTCAAAACCGTTCTGGTGGCAGATCTCCGCCCCCTCCCGTTTGCCTAAACCGATGGCCATCATCTTCATAAGCCCGCTTTCGTAGGGGCCGCGAAAATCGGTATGGGGTTTGATCCGGCCTGCCACAATGATACCGTCGGCCCCCGCGGCGTTTTTGTCGATCCGCACATCGTAACGTTTCCCCCCGGGGCCGGGTTCACTCCGGCCCAGCGCCACGGTTTCCATCGAGGAAACAATGGGACAGCCCAGGGATTCTTCGGTAAGGCCGTAAGCGGCAAGCAGGGTCCGCTGTCCCCCGGCGCTAGCGCCGCCGTGACTGCCCATAGCGGGAACCACAAAGGGATAGGCCCCGCGGGACTTAACAAAGGCGGCAATGGCCCCGGTAATGAGGGCTATGTTTGCCACCCCCCGGCTACCGCAGGTAATGGCGTAACGTTTGCCGGGTTGTACCGGGTTCCCAAGTTCCGGACGGGACAAGCGGGCCTTCACTTCTCCGGGAATATCCTCCGGTTCGATATGCTCCCGATCAAAGAACTGCCGTACCCTGATCATCCGGGGGAGACGGACTTCCGCACACAAGCGGCTGATGATCCCCATGCCCGCCTCCAATTTTTTCTACATGCCGCTCTCAGGATAACACCGGGGGCCGAGGTATGCAATATTGAAGTGAGGAGGAGAAAGCATGGCGGCCTATCGTAATCCAATTCTATCAAATCAGTCGGTTTTATTCGTGCCGAGTGCAAGCACCATTAGAGAACAACATACCCCGACCGCTTGCGGCGGGCTTGTTGATTTTCGGTTTTGCGCTGGGCGCAAACTCCAGTCCTGCGGGCTTGTGGTTTTTTGTTGGAGCGGAAAGCCCGGTCCGGCGCTTGCGCCGGATGCGCCCTATGAATTACGTGTTAGTCAAACAGTACGCCCAGCCATTTGGCGCTGTCGCTCATGTTTTTTCCGATGAGGCCCAGGTCTACCTTGGCTGTGGTTTCCGCCACCAGGTACTCGTTGCCTGCCAGGGGGAAGCGGGCTCCCGGTCCTTCAAGGTCGGCGATGCCCATAGCGTGGCCGTACTCGCGGGAAACCATGATCCCCGCGGGTATGTGGGCCTGGGCAAGGAACAGGGCCCAGAGCATGGCACGGGAATCGCAGTCGCCTCTGCCTTCGGTTATGGCGCTTACCAGGTTTACAAAATCGCTGCCCATAAGGTTCCGCTCGTAGTGGAAATTTTGTATGTGGGACAGGGCTTTGGCGGCAAGGGCGTAATCGTCAAAGTCCGGTACGGTGGGTCCCGGGGCGCCGCGTAGCGCGGCTTTGTTCAGCATGGCTTCGGCGTTCCAGCTTCGTTCCAGTTGAAAGAAGGCGTCTGAAAGTCGTTCCCAGGAGTCCCGGCAGATCATCCGGTAAAAGCGGCGCCAGGCTTCCTGCCACTGGGTGCTTGTCTCGAATTGGCGCAGTACCTGGAATTCCCGGTCCACCAGGCTCTGGGCGGCTTCCGCATCTGTGGGGGCAATCCGGGCGGTAACGCCGGTATTGTAAAGCGCTGTTTCTTCCGGTTCAGACCGGGGCCAGGTAAATTCCGTAATGGGACCCCAGTAGTACTGTTCTGCCGGGGTGGGGGCAATGGAATCCAGGCAGGAGAGGCCGAGAAGTTCCAGTGCGGTATTCCCCGCCGGTCCGTAGGCCAGGGCCAGGAGTTGGTCTTCGCCGCGATCCACGCAGAGGGCCCAGCCCTGGAAGGCTGTCAGGCGGCCGGTTCCTCCGCTGCGGGAACGGGGTCTTCCCGCGGCATCCAGGCTGAATTCAAGTCGGACCAGGGCGGTCCGGTGGCCGTGGTAGTCAAAGGCTTCGATTTCCCCGGCTCCGGAACCTGGTTCTCCGGTTCTGCTTTCAAGGCGGGCGCAGACTGTTTCCAGGCGCGGAACCGGATCTCCGCCTGTCCCGTTCAGGTCCAGTTCAAAGACGGCGCCCTGCGGGTGGTTAAAGGAAAGCTGTCCGGTTCCCGGCAGTCGGCGCTCCTGGTATCCGGGGGGAAGGTCGATTCGGACACTGCCGAATGGGGAATAGGGCTCCGCGTGGAGGGAAGCGGGGGAAAGGAATGTAACCAGGCAGAGGGAGAGGAGCAGGAGGCCGGAGGCCCCCCCTGAAACTCCGTTTTTTGGAACATGTGTCTTTTTTCCGCTTATCATGGCAGTTTCAATATCGGTATAATTCCTCCTTGTTGATGAAACGTATCGAAGTGCTGTTTGAAAACGGGGATTGTCTGGTCCTCAATAAACCCGCTGGTCTGGCGGTTCAGGGTGGGAAAGGGGTAACGATCTCCCTGGACCGGATTCTTGAAGCCGAATTTACACCGCGGCCCCTTCTGGTTCACCGGCTGGACCAGGACACCTCCGGTCTGATTCTTGTGGCGAAAAGCCGGGAAGTCGCGGCCCGTTTTTCCGCCCTTTTTGCCGGAACGTGTAAGCGGTCGGGTGTTCCGGACGCGGTGGGGGGTATTCGGAAGGTATACCTGGCCGTCTGTGCGGGGCATCCCGAACCGGCACGGGGGATCATCCGGCTGGCTTTGGAAATGCGGGGCGGTACAAAGGAGTCCGGGACAAGGTACCGTGTGCTGGGGGGGCTTCCGCTTCCGGGGGGAGGGGAGTGTTCCCGGCTGGAACTGGAACTGGAAACCGGGCGGACCCACCAGATACGCCGTCATCTGGCCTATACCGGGTGTCCTATTCTGGGGGACGGTAAATACGGGGACTTTAGCCGTAACAAGGTTCTCCGGAAGGCCCTGGGCCTTAAACACCTGCTGCTTCACGCCTTCCGGCTCTACATTCCCGAAAGTCTGGCCGGTTTTGCCGGGGGTATTGATATATGTGCCCCTCTGCCCGGCTATTTTACCCCTTTTGGTCCCTGGCCCGGACCCTGACCGGACCTGGAGCGGACCCGGAGCGCCATTGACATGGGGCAGCTCTTTTTTCCATGATGTTGCCCTGTATGGTGGATAAATCTCGTCTTGTCCGGCCCTATCTCGACAGCCTTACTACACGGGAGCTGGTCCGGATAGCCGATAGTTGCGGTATTGATATTCCCTCCTATTTGGAACGGATATTCATTATCGAGGAACTGCTGGATTACGCCAGGGCGGAGGAGGATGGAGATGAGGACGGGGGGGAGAGTCTTGTAGAATCTCCTGACTATCTTGAAACCGCCCCCATTCCCCGGCGTTACAATATTACGTTCATAGATGTGATGATTCGGGATCCTCTGTGGGTCTTTGTGTTTTGGGAGGTAAAAGAACACGATGGGGAAATTATTGAAATGGATCCCGATTTTTCCGGTTACTACTTGCGGGTAAAACCTGAACGGGAGAACGGGCCGGTCCGTAAGGATTTTCCCTCCATGATCCAGATTGACCCCGGTGAGACGGCCCGTTACCTGGGTTTTTCCGAATACCCGGCCCGCTCCGGGGGATTCCGCGTCGAACTTTGCGCAGTCTTGGGCGGAAGAACCGATGTTCTTGCCGTTTCGAGGGTTTTCCGCCTTCCGGGGCTTCCCGGTAAGGCTGTCCATGACTGGGAAGGCGCCAATCCTCCTCCGCTGTTGTCCCTTTCCGGGTTGAACGACTTCCCTATTCTCCGTGACATGGATCGTCTGCCCTACCGCCGTTTTTCCTGTGGCGAGTCCTGATCTATGCCCGCCGATCCTGTTATTTCCGTGGTGCTGGAAGCCCACGAACCGTTTTTTTGTAAAACTTTTTCCGCCTGTTCCGGCTGTTTTACCAACACGGCAAATCCCGCCTGCGGCATAGGTTCCTCCCTTGAGGAGATACGTTTTTTTGAAAGTCTTTCGGAAACCTATCTTCCCCTGCTGGAAATGCTGGAACGTCTGGACCGGGACCGGGTGCCTTTCCGGCTGGGTATTTCCGTTTCCCCCATCCTCTGCCACCATTTGGAAGATCAGGAACTTCTGGGGCGCTACCTTGACTACACCGCCAGGCAAATCGAATTCGGCAAGCATGAGATGCGCCGTTACCGGAACAATGAGCGGCTGAAAAAACTTGCACAGTACTACTGCGACAGGATCATAGAGCGGCGTTTTAACTTTTCCGAGCGTTACGACGGTAATATTCTCAAGGTTCTGAATACGTTCCAGCGCAAGGGGAAAATCGAACTACTGGCGGCTGCGGCGACTCACGCTTTTTTGCCGTTTTACGTTTCCTACCCGGAGGCTGTTCAGGCCCAGATTGAGGTGGCCCTGTCCTCGTATCACCGCTGCTTTGGCAAATTCCCCCAGGGGTTTTTTTTAAGCGAAATGGGCTGGACTGGGGAACTGGAACGGCCGCTGCGTTCCTACAACCTGGGCTACACGATTGTGGAAGCCCACGGTCTTATATACGGTGATCCTCCTGCACAGAAGGGGAGTTTTTATCCTGTCAGGACCCCGCGTGGGATTTTTGTGCTGGGCCGTGAATACTACAGCGGAGAAGATCTGCAGGAACTTTCCGGGGGCGTCCTCTACCGGGACAACCTGAGGGATTCCGGCTACGATCTGCCTGCCGCCAGCGTTGGCCCCTTTCTGGGGCCCGGCGGGGCGCGGGGACCTACGGGTTACAAATACTACACACGGGGCGCAGGGGCTTTGGGCGCGGGGTCCGGGTGGGCCGGGGGTCCGGCAGCGCCGGATTCTGCCGCCGGTATTTACAATCCTGCTGCCGCCAGAGGCCAGGCCGCACGGGGCGCGGAGATATTTCTCAGGCGGTGCCTGTCCCGGCTCAAGTCCGCCGCCGCGCTGATGGACGGGGCGCCTCTGTGTCTGTGCGTATTCAAGGCCGGCGAACTGGGCCGTTCCTGGTACGAAGGTTTTGATTTTCTCGAACAGTTCTTCCGGCAGGGGGCGCAGATTGAGGGGCCGCGTTTCATGACTCCCGCGGAATTCCTCTACAAACAACAGGTTACGAATTTCCAAACCACGCTTCCCGCGTACTCTTCCGGGGGCTTCAACGGTTACGGGGAGACATGGCTTCACGTGTCGAACGATTGGATGTACCGCCACACATTTCGGGCCCTTGAACGGATGATAGAACTGGCCGAGCGTTTTCCCGACAATACAGGTCTTAAAGAACGGGCCCTAAACCAGGCCGCACGGGAAATACTTCTGGTCCTGTCCTCCGACTGGCCGGGGATGCTGTACCGTCAGGAATCTTCGGCCCTGGCTGTTTCCTGCATAGAGGATGCTTTGAGGAATTTTACGACGATCTACGAGGCACTGGGCAGTAATTACATAAGTACCGAATGGCTTACCAATCTGGAAAAACGCCACAATATCTTTCCCCACATCAATTACCGTATCTTCAGGCGGAAAAAATAGCGTTACGATGCGGCAGACCGTTCTAAAAATCCAGTTGTTGAAGGGTTTCCATACGGCGCTGCAGGGCCAGGGCTTCTTCCACCACGGCAAGGCCCAGGGCGGCGGGGAGGTAACGGCTGTCCAGTTCCAGGGCCTGTTTCCAACACTCTCTGGCTTCCTCGTACCGGTTCAGGGCATAGGCGTCCAGGCCCTCAAGGTACAGGGCGTCCACTTTATCGGCCTTCGCAGCCCTGCCCTGATCCCCCAGGTCCACGCGGATTGCCATGCTCAGGCGGCTTAGCATCTGAATCCTGGTAAGCATATCCACGCTGTAATTTATATCCAGGGCAAGGTTTCCGGACGATCCGGTGTTTCCGGTTTCCCGGTTCCAGCCGGTGATGTTCAGGGTACTTCCCAGAACCAGGCGGCAGGATCCGTTTTTCATACGGATTCCGCCCTGCATGGTCAAAAACCCGGTAAGGTCAACGGCAAGGCCCAGGGCCCAATAGGGTTTTTCCGAAAGCTTAATATTCTCCAGGTTAAGGGGCAGGAAAAAATCGAAGGAAAAAAGCAGGGTCCGGATCGGCTTGTAGGCCAGGGCTGCCGTGATTGTCGTGGGGAGTCCTTCCCCCCTGACCGGGGGGCCTATATTCCGTATAACAAGGCTTAGCGAGCTGTTCTTTTCCCGGCGGGCACGGTAGAACTTCAACAGATCGAAACGGGTAAGGAGTCCGATATCGGCCATCATCATAGCGGCCGACTGTTCCCACCCGGAACCGCTTGACGGTTTTCCGCTTTCACTATCCGCAAAATCGGGGACAAAGCGGAAGGCCCCTTTCAGATTAAGTCCCAGGGAAAGGCCGGAAAAATTGTAATCCGGAAAGAAGTTGTAAGAACCGTTCAGAATGGTTTCCGCCTCAGAATAGTACCCCTTGGACACACGATTCCCCAAAATATCGTATTCACTAAAGGGGGTGTAGAGCCACCTTGCCCCGGCTGCCAGTCCCAGGTTCCCGATCCGGTAGGTAAAAACCAGGCCTTCAATTTTGGTATCCGCTATCCAGTTGTTGTGAAAAAAGGCAAGTTCCGAGCGGTCCAGACGGGAAGATGCGGCGGGGTTGCATTCCAGAAACGAAGCGTCGTCGGCCACTGCGCCGAAGGAAGATGCCAGCGCCTCCGCCCGGCCCCCGATAGGTATGTTGAGCAGGGGAAAGGCGGTAAGGCCGGCGTTATCGTCGGCGCCGTAGATAGCGTCAAGGTAAGCGGCTATATCGCCGTAGGCATCGCTGTCAAAATCCAGGGCCCCGGTACCGGCGCCTGAAAAAAAACACAGGAAAAGCGCTATGTAACATCGTTTTTTCATGTAAATTAATTGTAAGACACAACCGGGAACAGGGTTTTGCACTATTCCGGTATTTCCTGTTTCTCAGTATAATTAACAGCGTGGGCACGGTATCGGCGATTTTTCACAACCGGGGTTGTAATAAACTGCTGGCGTGCTGCCTTGTTGCCCTGGTCCTTGGCCCTTCTCTTTCCGCAGGGGAGCCGGAGAACGATTCACTTGTCTATATTGATTCTCTTATCAATAGCAGGCAGTACTCCGAGGCTGTCCGGGCGCTGACCGGCTATATGCGGGAGAATCCTGATGATTTTGAGCAGGCCCAGGAACGTATACGCCGGATCATAGGCGTTCAAGGGGGGTACAACAGGCTCATCGGTGAGTTACTGGACATTATTACGGAAGATCCCGGCAACGTGGACCAGATTCTTGCCCTGACGCGCCAGCTTGAGGCTATGGGATCGTCCGATGATTCCCAAACCGGGGAATTTGTTACCCGTATCTACAACCTTGCCCGGTTTGCGGTGAACCGTAAAAGGCTGGAGGCGATTCTTGCCGAAGGCCAGGCCCTTACCGCCGCCGGGAACTACGAGGGGGCCCTGCTGGTCTACGGAGAAGGGCTGGATATTTTCCGGGAGGAGTTTTTTACGCTGGATTACGGTGAGGATCTGGAGGGCCGGGTCCGTGAGCATAGTTCCCTTCTTGGCATGTATATTGCCCGGTTCCGGGACGCCGCCCTTACACTGCAGGAAGAATTTGGGGATCCGGGGGTTCTACCGGAGGAACTTGAGGCCGGGACGGCGCTGTTCAACCGGATTGAACCGGCCTTGAGCAGTCTGATTGAGATTCGCGGGGGTATTGACGAAACCGGCCGTTACTTTCTTGAACAGCTTGCCCGTATCCGGAGTATAGACGCCGCCATAGGGGATCAGTCTTTCCTCTCCTTCGCTTCCCGGCTTATCTACGGCCAGAACGGGGATGCGACGCGGAACGGTTTCCTCCACACTATCGACTCGTTGTGGGCTTACCGGATCGGGACCCTGGACGCCCTGGTATCCGCCGCCTCCGCCACCGTTTATAAAAGCGCGCTGGCGGAGGCCCGGAACGGAAATTACCGGAGTGCTGAAACCGGTTTCAGCAAGGCTGCAGGCTACGGCGCCCTGGAAGGGGAAATTCAGGAACTTAACGGGCGTTATGCGCGGGAAGGCCGCGGGGAGCCGGATCCCCCCGCCGGGGGGGGCTTCCTCCAGGTTCGCTATTTCGCTATTCTCCTGGCACGGGATGCGGAACTGTTGGAGTTGTCTCTGGAACAGATCGCAGCGGATCTGCCGGAATTTCAGGCCGGGATGGAGACAGCGGAGAGCGTTGAAAGGCTGCGGGGAATTTTTAACAAGCTTATTGCAGAGGCGGACGGAAAAATCGCCGGATTATACGGGATGGACCGGGAATTCCGTAGCGGCCCTGCGGATGATCCCGCCCGTTTTCCCGGACGCGGCGGCGCGGCGGAAATTGTCCGTTATACCGCTGAGGCCGCGGAGCTTCTTGAGAAATTCCGGTCCCGCTGCCTGAATACGGAATTCGACTGGGCGTACCGCCGCTATGCTGCGCTGAACGCGGAACTGGAACAAAGGCTGGACCGGCGGCGGACGGAATTGTCCGCGGGAAACCGGCTTCTTGAGGGGCTTAGGCAGGAAGACCAGGCCCTCCGTTCCACCTGGCCGGAAATCCCGCTGATTCCGGATTTGGGTGGGGAATCCACCCGGCGTTATTTCTACCCGCGCGAAGCCCTGGCCCGGTTCAACCTGGTGCTTCCCCTTATCGACGGGGATATTCGGCAGGGCAGGGCCGTCCTTTCCGGTTATGATGCGGAGCGCCGGGAATTCCTGACCGACGGGGAACTTGGCCCGCTCCGCGCTACTACCCGCGCCCTTGTAGCCGGACTGGAAGACCTGTACCGGCAGGGGAACGAAGGGGCCCGTATCGCTTCCGACCGGACGGCCCAGGCGGATCTGCTCCGCGAACAGGGGGACCGGTACTACCGGGAGGCCGGGGCCGCGGTGAAACAGGACGATTTTGGTACCGCACGGGATCGGATCCGGCGGGCGGCGGAATGTTACAACGAGTCCCTGGCCCTGGAGGAATCCGCCGCGCTGCGGCAGGACTGGGATACGCGGGTGCTTGTCCTTGGTCAGGATATTAACCAGCGGGAAAACGAGCTTGTGATTCGGGAGGTCAGGAAGATCGTGAATCTGGCCCGGAACGAATATTTTGAGGAAGATTTTGAAGCTGCCGAAAAACTGTTAATGCAGGGACAGAACCGCTGGCATGTGACCAATGCCGAGGAGAATCCTGAGATCGGCTACTGGCTCTCTATAGTGCGCGGGGCCCTGTCTTTCCGGTCGGACCGGGTAATTCCGGTTACCGCCCCCCTTTTTACGGAAATGGGCCAGCTGTTAAGTGAGGCCCGCAGGGTTTTTGAGCAGGGTTATGCCCTTATCAGGGCAAACCGTGTGCAGGAGGGTACTGCCCTTTTTGACGAGGCCCGCTTGAAGATCCGTAAGGTGAAGATCATGTTCCCGATGAACCATGAGGCGGGAATGTTGGAACTTAGGATGGATCAGGTAACCGACCCCCGTGCCTTCAGCGCATCTTTTCAACGCCGGCTTGACGAGGCATTTGTGGGGGTCCAGCGGCAGTCCGCCGAATCTTTTGCGGATCTTCAAAATTTGGCGGAACTTAACCCCGGGTATCCGGGAATTGCCGGTATTCTGAAGCAGGCGGAGATACTCATGGGCTACCGGGTTGCCCCCCCGGATCCCCGGATTCTCCGGCGCTCGGACGAACTTACCAGGACGGCCCGGACCATTGTGGACAACAACGACCGGGACCAGTTTGAGGCGGCCCTGCGCCAGCTTAACGAGGCCCTAAGCCTTAACCCAAACAATGACGAGGCTATGGTACTTAAAGACCGGGTACAGACACGTATGGGGACCGGAAACGCCATACTCTCCAGCGCCGATGAAGGGGAATACCAGCGGGCGGTCAGGGAACTGCAGCAGGGGAACACCCTTACGGCCATGTCGCTGGTGGAGCGGCTCCTGCAGAACCCCCGGAACCGGAATTCTACACGGGTCATTGAGCTGCTGCGAAGGATACAGGCGATCCTGTGAGCAAAACCCCCGTATTCGTCCTGCTTGCCCTCCTCCTCTCTGTCCCCCGGATGGCCCCGGCCCAGGAGGATCTGTACTGGGATGCCCCGGTCCCCTTTTCCATGTCCACGGGGAGCTACCCCGTATCCGCCTCCAACGGGGAACTGTCCGTGGTGGCCTGGCAGGAATCGGAGGCAAAGTCCGACAATGACGGCGAAATATGGGTATGCCTGGCGGTTAATTCCGGGGGGGAGGACTGGCGTACCTACCGTCGGGTAGGAGGGCCCTACCACTACGCCGGCGTCGAACCGGCCATCCTCAGCGTCGCCCTGGATAAGGACGGGCAGATCGTCATTACCGCGGCCGCTTCCACCGGCCTTTGCGAGATCCTCATCTCCGGCGACCGGGGAGAGACTTTCCGTTCCTGCTTCCTTGAAACCGGCGGCCAGGATTCGGTGGCCCCCCGTATCGTCCTCCGGTCCGATGGGGGTTACCTGTTGTTTAGCGCCAGGGGGGAAGATCAAAGCCTGTCCATTTACTACAGCCGTTCCGATGACGCGGTTACCTGGGAACCTTTTGTGCCGTTTGTAGAAGATCCGGCCCTGCAGCTTAACTTCCTTCCCAGTCATGCGGTCCTGGGAACTACCGATGTTGTGGTTTTTCAATCCTACGTTACCGGGGGAAGCTCGCTCCCCAGTTTCCAGCTCTACCTTAAAAAATCTACGGATTCAGGGCGGACTTGGACCAGCGCCCGGCCCCTGACCGGGATCAGGGAAAGTGGAAGTTCCGGTGATCCCCTCCGCTTCGATAACCAGCGGCCCTTTCTTATCCCCCTGGGGGAAAAACTCTTCCTGGTTTGGGAACGGCGCTTCCGCAACACCCCCCCCCAGATCTACAGCGCCGAAATCGAACAGGATGAACTCCTTGTAAACACCGTCCAGCAGGTTAACCGGGAGGAAGCCTACTGTAACAACCCCATTGCCTTTGAATACGGGGGTTCCCCCCTTGTCGTCTGGGTCGATAACCGCCGGGGTATCAACCGGGTGTATATGGCCCGGCATAACGGATTCTCCTGGCTCAACTACGATCTGTCCGGCCCCGGCGACGATCTGGCCTTTGTCCGGCCCGTGGCCTCCGGCAGGGGAATTTCGCTGTTTTACCAGGCAAATTCCCGTGGAAGCAGCCGGATATTCGGCATATTCCCCGACCGCACAACCGCGGCCCCCGATATTGTCCCCCTGAATTTCAAAGCCGGCCTCCGTTCCCGTGCAGAACGGATCAGCGTAACCTGGAATGAACCCTCCGACCATTCGGGTATTGCCGGGTATTCCTGGCTTTGGAGCCGGGAACCGGAGGAAGAACCGCCCCACAGCCTCCGCGAGGCAGGCGGCACCCCTCCGTCCCTGAATCTGAACGCGGTCGAAGACGGAATCTGGTATTTCAGCGTCATAGCGCGGGATTTGGCGGGAAACTGGTCCGGTCCCGCCCGCATAGCGTACATCCGCGACACCACCCCCCCGCCGCCTGTGTCGATCCTCCTCCCGCAGACCGATGAACAGGGTTTCCTCGTCTCCAACACCTTCAACCTGGAATGGATCCCGCCTTCCGCGTCCGATATATCCGGCTACGTCTGGCGTCTGGACTACCTGGGCCCCTCCGGTTCCCTGTTGGCCGCGACAGGGGAAAAATTCGAACAGGAAGCTGCCGCCATGTTCCCCCAGACCCCGCTTCTTAACAACCTGATCCCCCGGCTCCTGTTAAGTGCCGGCTATGATAACCAGGATGACGGACTGTGGCGTTTTACCGTTTCCGTGGCGGATCTGGCGGGAAACTTGTCCGCTCCCTCACGGATATTTTTTAAGACCAACAAGTACATCCCCCACACCTATATCACGCTGGTGGATTCTTCCCGGGACCTCCGGGGGATCCTCTGGATCAGAATACTGGGCCGGGGTTTTTTGCGGGACGGAGCGGTGGGCCGGATCTTCCTTGACCGGGATGGAATAGCCCCCTATGACCGGGAATACTTCCTTGACCGGGACGAATACCGGGTACTTTCAGACCGGGAAATTGTTGACCTTGCTGTCGATGATATTGAACAGGGACAGTACCGGCTGGGACTGGAACACCCCCTGCGCGGGATCAGCCTGTCCCCGGCCCTCATTACCGTGGACCGGATGGGAACCGTCAAATTCGGGGACTATTCACAGGCCTGGCAGCCTGTCTGGGAGATCAGGGAGCGCCGGCCCGGCGTCATCAATATCGAACTACTCGTTATCATCGCCCTTGCGATCCTGTGTTTTGCGGGGATCCTCATGTCCCTGCGGGGCCTTGGCCAGGCCCTTGCCGATTCCAGGGCGGTACGGATCGAAGTGCTTGCCCTGCTTGGAGGAGATTCTATGCCTGTGGAAAAGAAAAAACAGCTTGCCGCCATAAAACGCCGGGGCCTGGGCCTGCGGGGAAAACTAGCGGGCTTTACCATCGTACTTGTACTCCTGGTGGTAGCTATGGTATCCGTCCCCCTTTACTACATGATGACCGTAACCCAGGAACAGACCCTGCTCCGGGGGCTCAGAGACCGTTCACGGGTACTTCTGGAAGGACTTGCCACCAGTGCCAAGACATACCTGCAGGAACGGGATATTCTGGAATTGGGCTTCCTCCCCAGCCAGATTGCCGCCATACCGGAGGCCCGTTACGTTACCATCAGCGGTTACGGAAACGGCGATACCGTCTTCGACGACCACGTCTGGGCCACCAACGACCCCGATATCCTGTCCAAAATCGACACCGCCGAACTCCAGCCCGGCATCTCCCGGATACGCGATCTGCTTAGCCCGCGGCTTGAGGAAATTGCTACGGAACTGAACCGGGCCGCACAGGAAAGCGCAGGCGCCCTTTCACAGGCCATCTCGGACCTCACCGTGGAAGGACTCTCCATCGCCACCCTCCTGGACAGCGAAAACCAGCGGCGCTTCGCCGATATTCAGGTAAGCACCCGTTCCCTGGAGGCCCGTGTTACCGAAGCCCTGGCCGCAATAAACAAGGAGATCGGTTCAGAACCGGCCTTCTCCACAGAACGTCTGGTACGGGATGGAGACGGGCGCTACGTCTTCTTCAAACCTATTCTGTACCGGCAGGGGCAGGCGGATATTTACTTCCAGGGCCTCATCCGGCTGGAAGTCTCGCTGGATTCCATCCGGGAACAGATCGCCAGGGATCAGGTTGACCTGCTGCAGATCATCCTCCTGGTGGCCCTGGCGGCCCTGGGCATCGGAACCGTGGGCGCCCTGATCCTCTCCTCCCTGATCATCCGCCCCATCCGCCGGCTGGTAGGGCACGTCGAGCAGATACGGGATACGGAGGACAAGTCGAAACTGGCGGGCCTGGAAATTGCCGTTAAAACCCATGACGAGATCGCCGTGCTTGGGGCCACCGTCAACGACATGACCCACGGCCTTGTCAAAGCCGCCATCGCCGCGTCGGACCTCTCCATCGGCAAGGAAGTTCAGAAAAAATTCATCCCCCTGGAACTGGACAAAGAGGGAAACAAACTCAGCACCGGCTTCAAAGAGACAGACTACGCCGAATTTTTCGGCTACTACGAGGGGGCCAAAGGCGTTTCCGGGGATTACTTTGACTATCAGGACCTGGACGGCCGCTATTACGCGATCATCAAATGCGATGTCGCCGGGAAAGGCATCCCCGCCGCCCTCATCATGATCCAGGTAGCCACCATGTTCCTCAACCACTTTAAGCAGTGGAAACCCAGCGAAGAAGGATTACACATCGAGGAACTGGTCTACCACATCAACGATTTTATCGAAACTCTGGGGTTCAAAGACCGTTTCGCCGCCTTCACCCTCTGCCTTTTCGATTCCCGGACCGGCATCCTCCGGTTCTGTAACGCCGGCGACAACATCATCCACTTTTTTGACGCCTCCGAGAAAACCGTAAAAACCCTCACCCTGCCGGAAACCCCCGCCACCGGGGTACTTCCCAACTTCATGGTCCGGACAAAAGGGGGCTATCCGGTCGTAACCATGACCCTGGACAGGGGAGACATTCTGTTCCTCTACACCGACGGTATCGAGGAAGCCAAACGCCGCTTCCGGGACACCGAATTCCATGAGATCCTCTGCGAACAGGGCCCCCCCGGCAGCAGCCACGGCAACCACCATGCGGGCCAGGAAGACGAAGAATTGGGAGCCGCCAGAGTAAAGGAGATCATCAACGCCGTCATGAACCGCAAAATGTACACCCTCCACAAGTGGCACAACCCGGAAGGCGATGCGGAACTCGTTTTCGACTTTACCATGTGCCGGGGAACCGTAGAGGAGGTCATCATGGCCCTGGTATCCGTGGAAAAGATGTTCCGCTGTTACAAAAACCCCAGGGCAGGGGAGGACAGCCGGGTACTGGTAGACAAAAAACTGGACAGTTTCCTCAAAAACCATTTCGTCCAGTACCGAAGCTACTGTTCCCGCACACGGGAGAACACTGGAAACGACGCGTATATGTATTATACTCATGTCAACGAAGACGAGCAGTACGATGACCTGACCATTTTGGGGATCAAACGAAAGGTATAACAAGCCCTTATCACGCGCTGGGAGCCTGTTGCATAGGAGGCAGATGTGGCAAACTACACGGTGTATATTGACGGCGCTTCCGGAACCACAGGACTTCAGATTCGGGATCGCCTGGAAGGACAGGAAGACATAGAACTCATCGTTCCGGAAGGGGAACAGCGGAAAGATCTCTCCTGCCGCCTGGAAGCCCTGGGCCGCTCGGATCTCGGCATACTCTGCCTTCCCGACGAGGCCGCACGGGAACTCGTGTCCGCTGCCCCGGCCCATGTGCGGATCATCGACGCCAGTACCGCTCACCGTACCAACAGCGCCTGGGTCTACGGTTTTGCCGAATTGGAACCCCCGGACCGCCCGGCCCCCGGCCCCCGCTACCGGGACCTCATCAGGACCGCCCGCCTCGTGGCCGTCCCCGGCTGCCACGCCACCGGCTTTCTTGCCCTCACCGCCCCGCTGCTCCGCCGCGGCCATATCCCGCCTGCCCTCCGCCTCCGGTGCCACTCCCTTACCGGCTATTCCGGCGGCGGGAAGACCATGATTGCCGCCTATCAGGACCCCGGACGGCCCAACGATTACCTTTCCCCCCGGCAGTACGGGCTTACACTGCGGCACAAGCACCTGCCGGAGATGCGGACCATCGCTGGCCTGGAAAAGTCCCCCCTCTTCAGTCCCATCGTAGACGATTTTTACCAGGGCATGCTCGTATCCGTCGGCCTGGGGGCGGAGGACTTTATCGGCGGGGAATTTGGCCGGAACGGGACCCTCTCAATCGAAGCGCTCCGCCGTTTTTTTACGGACTACTACCGCGGCCAAACGCTTATCCACGTGATGGAAGAATCCCCCCAGGACCTGGCCTCCAACACCCTGGCAGGGCGGGACGATCTGGAAATTTGGATCGGCGGCAACGAAGAGCAAGTCCTGCTCATGGCCCGTCTGGACAATCTGGGTAAAGGCGCGTCCGGCGCCGCGGTACAGTGTCTTAATCTGATGCTGGGCCGGCCCGAATACTCAAGTTTACGTTTTGAAACGCCGGTTCAAAATCAGAAACAACCGGCTTAAAATCAAGATAAGGAGATAATCATGGCATTTAGTGATCGGATGCGGGACCTGCTGGATCAGGGCGCCCAGGTTTCAAAAGACTTCCTGAGCAAAGCCGGGGCAAAAGCCCAGAATCTGGGGGAACGGGGGGTTCTGGCCCTGGAAATAAAGCAAATGGAAGGCCATGCCCGAAAACTTCTGGCACGCCTGGGGAACAGCGTATACCGCCGCTTCACGGAAGAAGGCGCCGAATCCGTTTCCGCCTCGGATCCGGAGATCAGCGGCCTCCTTTCGGAGATTAGCTCACTTAAGGGGGTCATCGAAAAACGGGAAAGCGAACTGGAAAGCCGGCGTAATTCCTGACAGCCTGTTGCGCTTATCCGCATCCTGTTCCCCGCTGCCGAACCGGGGGCGCTTTGCTATTGGCGACAAATTCCGTAACGATAAAAAAATTTTTATTTTTTTCCAAAAAATACTTGACCTAACGGTAAAAAGAACCTATATTAAACATGCCGCTTTAGTACAGCTCACAGACATCGTTTTTCCCGAGATACGGCAAAGACAGTCTTAAAAACCGGAACAGGCTTTACGGCTTGACACGGTAGCTGCGGTTATGTTAGCGTCTGCAAATGCGCTAAAAAAACCGGCCTGCCTGCGGACAGGTCTGGTGTAAGGCGGCGGTTTGGACATAGTTCCAGACCATGATATTTGGCAAACAACCCGGTAAGGCGGAAGCCGTACGGGGTTTAGGGAAGGGGAGTGGGAGCCGCAGCCGGGTTAAGGCCTGGAGGCGGCTGACGAGGAAGAGGCGGGCACGTGAG